>CAZLLV010000441.1:0-2699 GCA_964560325.1 uncultured Thermoanaerobaculia bacterium
AAGCGGCGGTCGGCGGCGACGGGCAGGCTGGCGGGATGGAGTTCAGCCTCTATTACTGGGGCAATGACGACGGCGCGGGGCCACGCAAGTATGACCTGCTGCTGGAGGGGGCGCGCTTCGCCGATGCCCACGGCTTCACCGCCGTCTGGACGCCGGAGCGCCACTTCCAGGACTTCGGCGGCCTCTACCCGAACCCGTCGGTCCTCGGCGCCGCGCTGGCGATCGCCACCGAGCGGTTGGAGATCCGCGCCGGCAGCGTGGTGCTGCCGCTCCACCATCCGGTCCGAGTGGCCGAGGAGTGGGCGGTGGTCGACAACCTCTCGGGCGGCCGGGCCGCGATCTCCTGCGCCTCCGGCTGGCACCCGAGCGACTTCGCCCTCCGCGCCGGCACGTGGGAGGAGCGCAAGGAGGTGATGTTCCGCGATCTCGAGACGATCCGCCGCCTCTGGCGCGGCGAGGCGGTCGCGCACGCCGGCGGCGACGGGCGCGAGTACCGGCTGCGCTCGCTGCCGCGGCCGGTGCGGCCGGAGCTGCCGGTCTGGGTCACCACCTCCGGCAACCCGGAGACCTGGCGGCGCGCCGGCGCGGTGGGCGCGAACCTGCTCACCTCGATGGGCGGCCAGCCGCCCGACGACCTGGCCGCCAAGGTCGCGCTCTACCGCGACGCGCGCGCTACGGCCGGGCACGACCCGGCGGCGGGTGTCGTCACGGTGATGCTCCACACCTTCCTGGGCGACGACCTCGAGCGGGTCAAGGAGAGGGTGCGGGCGCCGATGACCGACTACCTGCGCACCCACATGAAGCAGCGCGACGACCACGTGGAGATCCCCGGCATCACCGAGAGCGATCGCGAGTCGCTGCTCGACCAGGCGTTCGAGCACTACGTCCGCTCGGCCTCGCTCCTCGGCACGCCGGAGAGCTGCACGCCGGTGGTCGAGGCGCTCGCCGCGGCCGGGGTCGACGAGATCGCCTGCCTCGCCGACTTCGGTCTCGACGCCTGCTCGGTGCTCGCCAGCCTCGAACGGGTCTGCGACTTCGCCGAGCGCTTCCGCGAGCCGGCGATCGCCGAGGAGCGCGCGCGATGAGCAGCCAGCTCGAAGCCGCGCTCGAGGAGAGAATCGCCGCGCTGCCGCCGGAGAAGCGGGAGCTCTTCCGCCGGCGCCTCGCCCGGGAGGGGCTCGACCGTCGGGCGGAGAAGAGCGGGCGGGGCGGCTGGGCCGTGCCGCGGCGCGCCGACGGGCCGGGCCCGTGGCCGCTCAGCTACGGGCAGCGGCGCCTCTGGTTCATCGACCGGCTGAACCCCGGCACCCCCGCCTACAACATCCCGTTCGCCGGGCGGCTGGCCGGGCCGCTCCGGGCGGATCTGCTGGCGCGTGCGCTCGCCGAGGTGATCCGCCGCCACCAGGTGCTGCGCAGCCGTTTCGTCGAGGCCGACGGACGGCCGGCGCAGGTGATCGACCCGCCGCCCGAGCCCCGCCTGCCCGTGGTCGACCTGTCGCGGCTGCCGGAGGCGGCGCGCGACGCCGAGGCCGAGCGCCTGACCGACGCCGACCCGCAGCTCCCCTTCGACCTCGCCCGTGGCCCCGTCGTGCGGATGACCCTGCTCCGCTTGACGCCCCCCCTTCACGACCTGCTCGTCACCATGCCGCACATCGTCACCGACGCCTGGTCGATGGCGATCCTCTTCCGCGAGCTACCGGCGCTCTACGACGCCTACCGCCACGGCCGGCCGAGCCCGCTCGCCGACCCACCGGTGCAGGTGGCCGACTTCGCCCTCTGGGAGCGCGAGCGGCTCCATGGCGAGAAGGCCGAGGAGGATGCGGAGGTCGCCGAGGGCGGCACGCTCGCCGACGAGCTCGACTTCTGGCGCCGCCACCTCGCGGGCGCGCCGACCGTCCTCGACCTGCCGACCGACCGGCCGCGGCCGCCGGTGCCGTCGATGCGCGGCGTGCGGCGGGCGGTCTCGGTGCCGGCGGAGACGACCCGCCGGGTCGATGCCCTGGCCGATCGCGAGGGGGCGACGCCGTTCATGGCGCTCCTCGCCTCGTTCGCCGCCGCGCTCTCCCGCTGGAGCGGGCAGGACGACCTCCTCCTCGCCTCGCCGCTCGCCACCCGGAGCGCGCCCGAGGTCCAGGGACTGATCGGCTTCTTCATCGACAACGCGGTCCTGCGCGCGGATCTCTCGGGCGACCCCACCTTCCGGCGGCTGCTCGCCCGCGTGCGCGAGTCGGCGCTCGCCACCTTCGCCCACCAGGGGGTGCCGTTCGAGAAGGTGGCCGAGGCGGTGGGGGCCGGCGGCGACCTGTCCCGCCCGCCGCTCGCCCAGGTCAACTTCGTGCTCCAGAACGTGCACATCCCGGTACCTGAGTTCGAGGAGCTCTCTCTCGTGCGGGCGCAGCAGACGGACACCCGCTCGTCGCGCTTCGACCTGGCGCTCGGCCTGTTCGAGACCGACGGCGCGCTCGACGGCTGGTTCGAGTACGCGACCGATCTCTTCGACGCGACGACCGTCGCGCGGCTGGAGCGCGACTGGCTCGGGCTGCTCGACGCCGCGCTCGACCGGCCGGACGCACCGCTCTCCGCGCTGCCGCGGCTCGCCCCCCCGGCGCGCCAGCAGGTGCTGGTCGAGTGGAACGACCGGCCGGCGCCGCTCGGCGGCGGCGCCGGGTACGACCCGTGGGACGCCGGGCTCGACGAGC
>CAZLLV010000442.1:0-10508 GCA_964560325.1 uncultured Thermoanaerobaculia bacterium
CGCGTCTCCAAGTCGAACAACACCGTCATCGGCAGAGCCGGAGCCTCGCGCCTCGAAGGTGAATTGGGCACGCCGCCGATTGAGGGCTGATTCGGCTCGGGCCCTGGCGACGGCCCTGGCCACAGAGACCTCTCGACGGAGGGTGCCAACGTACTTGCCACCTCCCCCTCGGTCGTAAGCGTTCGGTCGCGGGCGCCCCCTGCCCCCCGCGAGGGGGGAAGGGGGATGGGAGGTTTGGGGGGCGATCCCGGGGGCGGCGCCACGTCGAAGGCACCGAAGTCCGATCTAACCACCGGCTCCTCCCGATCCAACAACAATCGAAGGAACCGCGCCGCCCCCGCCTTATCCAGAGGCCGGTTGCCGTTCCCGCACTTCGGCGACTGGATGCACGACGGGCAGCCCTCCTCGCAGTCGCACGAGGCCAGAAGCTCCAGCACCCGCCCGAGCAGGTCGGGCAGCTCCCGGAAGCCTCGGGCCGCGATCCCCACCCCGCCCGGATGGCCGTCGTAGACGAAGACCGCGCCGTGCTCGACCTGCGGATGCCGGTGGCAGGAGATGCCGCCGATGTCGCCCCGGTCGCAGAGCGCGAACACCGGAAAGAGCGAGATCGCCGCGTGCTCGGTCGCGTGGAGCGAGCCGAGAAAGTGCTCCTGGTGCGCCTTCAGGGTCTCCTCGAAGCCGCGCGGCGCGAGCCACCAGAGCCCGACCGTCTCGAAGGTGGCGGGCGGCAGGTCGAGCGCCTCCTGCCCGATCACCTCCTGGTTCCGGATGCGCTTCCGCTCGAAACCGACCACCCTCTCGGTCACCTTCAGCCGCCCGAGCGCGGCGGCGAGCCCGGCGCCGCGCTCCATCCCGTCGCGGCGCCGGTCGAGCACCTCGAGGATCTCGGTTTCCTTCTCGGTCAGCGGCGCGGTGAAGAAGTCGAAGCGGCCGCGGCGGGCGAGCACGTGGCGGCGGTCGAGGTCGAGCGTCTCGACCTGGTACTGCCGGCCGCCGTGCAGGTAGATCGCCCCCGGGTGGCACTCGTGGAGCACCCGCACCCCGTCGACCGTGCCGACCAGCTCGCCGGTGCCGGCGTCGACGATCTGGTAGCTCTCGCCGGTGCCGCGCAGATTGACGTGGCGCTGCGGACGCGGCCGGGCGGAGAACACCTCCCGCCCGTCCTTCGAGGCGAGGAGCAGCCCCGTCGCCACCAGGTCGTCGACCAGCGCCCGGTGGTGGCGGGCGTACGGATCGTCGCTCCCCTCGCCCGCCTCCGCCGCGTCGAGCGCCTTCGGGCCGGGCAGCGGTAGCTCGGCCGCCGCACAGACCAGGTGCGCGCGCGCCACCTGCGGGTTGTCCGGGTCGACGATCAGCCGCTCGCACGGCCGGTCGAGGAGCGCCTGCGGGTGGTCGAGGAAGTACTGGTCGAGCGCGTCGGGCAGGGCGACGAGCGCGGTCAGCGACTCCTTCCCGCTCCGGCCGGCGCGCCCCGAGCGCTGCCAGGTCGCCATCACGCTCCCCGGGTAGCCGACCAGGATGCAGGCGTCGAGGCCGCCGACGTCGATCCCCATCTCGAGCGCCGAGGTCGAGATCACCCCTTCGAGCTCGCCGGAGAAGAGCCGCGCCTCGATCTTGCGCCGCTCCTCGGGCAGGAAGCCGGAGCGGTAGCTCGCCACCCGCTTCGCCAGCTCCGGGTGCTGCCCCCGGAGCCAGGAGTAGAGGAGCTCGGTGATCCGCCGCGCCTTGGTGAAGACGATCGTCTTGGCGCCGGACTCGACCAGCTCGACGAACAGCTCGAGCGCCGTCGTGTACGGACTCGCCTTAGGACGGAAGAGGAGCACGTGGCGCGCCTCGCGCGGGGCGCCCGACTCCTCGATGGCCCGAAACGGCCGGCCGCCCAGGGTCTCGGCGAACTCGGCGGCGTTGGCTGCGGTCGCCGACGAGGCGACCAGCACCGGATCGGCCCCTTCCGAGCGGGCGACCCGCAGCAGGCGCTGGAGGACGTGGTGGAAGTGGGTGCCGAAGATCCCGCGGTAGGCGTGGAGCTCGTCGAGGACGATCCAGCGCAGGTCGCGGAGGAACGGCGTCCACGAGGTCCAGCGGGAGAGGATCCCGAGGTGCAGCATGTCGGGGTTGGTGACCAGTACACGGGGCGGCGAGCGCCTGACCTTCGCGCGCTCGGCGGGCGGGGTGTCGCCGTCGTAGATCACCGCCCGCGCGTCCTCCGGATCGAGCCCGCCGGCCTCGGCCATGGCGGTGGCGAGCGCCTCGACCTTCGCCCGCTGGTCCTGCCCCAGCGCCTTGAGCGGAAAGAGGAAGAGCGCACGGCCGGGGCCGCCGCGCGCCGCCTCCTCGAGCGGCGGCACGTGGAAGACGAGCGACTTGCCGGAGGCGGTGGGTGTCGTGACCAGGACGTTCTCGCCCCGGCGCACCGCCTCGATCCCCTCGGCCTGGTGCGAGAAGAGCCGCTCGACGCCGGACGCGCGCAGGGCCGCGGCGAGGGCGTCGGGCAGCGGCCGGTCGAGGGCGGAGAGATCGCGGGTGCGCGCCGGCCGCGCGGGCAGGGTGGCCGAGAAGACCAGCTCCGAGCCCAGGCGGTCGTGCCCGCGGAGCCGCTCTACGAGCTCCGCGATCGGTACGGTTACCGACACCATGGCGACATTCTAACGCCGGAAAAGCGGCGTTAAAACGATCGCCATTCGATCGCCCCTCTGAACCCTGACCCTATCTCCCCCGCGCGGGAAGACAGGGCGCCCCCACCCCACCCTCGGCAGCACGAGGCGCGGGTTTCGAAGTTACCGAACAGGAAGAGGTTCGGGAGGGGGCGTCCCCTGCCTCCCGCGAGGGAGGAAGAGGAATGAGGGGTTTGGAGGGCGATCTATTCCAGCGCGTCGAAGAACCGGCCCGGGCGCAGGAAGGGGAACCCGCGCTCGTGGTCGATCGAGAACGCCACGCCGACCGCCCGGCCCAGGATCAGCTCGCGCGGCACCGGCCCGATCACCCGCGAATCGCGGCTCTCGTCCCGGTTGTCGCCCATCATCCAGTACTGCTCCGCCGGCACCTCGATCGGGCCGAAATCGCCCCACGGCGTGTGCAGCGCCGGGGTCACCATCACCGGATGGCGCTCGTCGCCGATCCCCTCCCACGAGAGCCGCCGCTGATACGGCTGGTGCGGGCGAAGGCGATCCCAGAACTCGCCGTCGAGCGGCTCGTAGCTCGCCGACTCGCCGTTGACGTACAACCGGTTGTTCCGCAGCACCAGCACGTCGCCCGGCGTGCCGACCACCCGCTTGATCAGCCGGCGGCCGTTCTCGGGCGACAGCAGGACCACGATGTCGCCGCGCTCCGGGTGGCCCCACTCGGCGAGCCGCAGGGTGGTGAACGGCACCCGCAGGTCGTAGGCGATCTTGTTGACGAACACCCGGTCGCCCTCGAGGATCGTCGGCTTCATCGAGCCGGTCGGCACGTCGTTCCAGTCGGCGACCGCTGATCGGAACGACATCAGGACGACGAGCAGGAAGAGGAGCGGGCGCAGCCACTCCCAGAAGGCGTGAACGCGGCCTCTGGCCTCGGAAGGAGCTTCCGAAGAGGCCTCGGGCGAGGTCTCCGTCGGGGCGTCGGGAGCGATCGGTCGGGGGTCGTCGGAGATCTCGGTCATCGGATTCTCGGCCGGCGTCGGCGGGCTCCCGGCTCCCGCTACAACGCGGGAGGAGGCGGAATGATTCTACCTCCGCCTCCTCCCGGGTGCGCCGGTGATCGGTTACCGCGCCCTGGCCTTCAGCAGGATGTCGACCCGTCGGTTCTGCTGCCGCCCCCAATCGGTGTCGTTCGAAGCGACCGGCAGGGTTTCGCCGTAGCCGACGGCGGTCATCCGCCCGGCGTCGATGCCGCGGCCGATCAGGTAGTTCTCGACCGCCTGGGCCCGCCGCTCGGAGAGCTCCTGGTTGTGGCGCTCGGAGCCGGTCGAGTCGGTGTGGCCCTGGACCACGACCGCGGTCTTCGGATAGTCGAGGAGCACCTGCCCGACCTGACCGAGGGTGCCCTGGGAGGAGGGCGAGAGCGCCGCCGAATCGACCGTGAAGAGCACGTCGGAGTCGAAGTGGATCAGGATCACGTCCTGGCTCACCCGCTCGACGGTGGTGCCGGGGATGCGGGTCAGCCGCTCCTCTTGATGGTCCATGTAGGCGCCGATGCCGCCGCCCACGACCGCGCCGATGGCGGCGCCGGCCAGGATCTCGTCGGCCTCGCGCTCCCCCTTCAGGATGGCGCCGGCCGCGCCCGCCGCGGCGCCGATGCCGGCGCCCTTGGCGGTCTTGTCGCGCTGGGTCTCGTAGTACGGATCCCGCCGCTGAATCGCCGCGCACGACGAGAGGAGCGTGGCGGCGAAAAGGGCGATCAGGGCGAGGGCGGTCGAGGAAGCGAGCCGGCCCCGAGGGGAGCGCTCGCGAAAGGTCGTTCGACGCTGGGTCATCAGGATGTCCTCCATGGCAGAGTTCCCGTTCGGAGCGTGGCGGCGGGCGCGCGTGCGCCGGCCGGGCCGCTCCCGCGGACATTCTGCTGCGAAGCAAGGCCGCTGCCACGTGCGAGCCGCTCCGGGGAGGCCGTCTTGTGGTAAAAGGCGGAGACACGGACACGGACCCCGGCCGGGGTCCGCGCGAACCGAGAGAACCGACTCCGCCGCCGCCGCGATCGTCCTCCCCAGGGGACGATCGCCGACCGCCGGCCGGCGCGAGCGCCCGATACGCACCCGACAGGCACGAACCCGCACCGGAGGAAACCGCAGATGATCGCCGCCGACACGACCGAGGCAACCCGCAGCACCCGCGACTACATCGAGACCGAAGACCGCTACGGCGCCCACAACTACCATCCGCTCGACGTCGTGATCACCCGCGGCGAGGGCTGCTGGGTGTGGGACGTCGAAGGCAACCGCTACCTCGACTTCCTCGCCGCCTACTCGGCGGTCAACCAGGGGCACTGCCACCCGCGCATCGTCCAGGCGCTGGTCGAGCAGGCGCCGCGGCTGGCGCTGACCTCCCGCGCCTTCCGCAACGACCGGCTGGGGGAGCTCTACCGCACCGTCACCGAGCTCACCGGCTTCCCGAAGTTCCTGCCGATGAACACCGGCGCCGAAGCGGTCGAGACCGCCATCAAGGCGGCGCGCAAGTGGGCCTACACGGTCAAGGGCGTGGCGGCGGACCAGGCCGAGATCCTGGTCTTCGACGGTAACTTCCACGGCCGCACGACGACCATCGTCGGCTTCTCCACCGAGGAGCAGAGCCGCGCCGGCTTCGGTCCGTTCACCCCCGGCTTCACGATCCTGCCGTACGGCGACGCCGAAGCGGTCGAGACGGCGCTCGCCGAGCGCGGCGACCGGATCGCGGCGGTGCTGGTCGAGCCGATCCAGGGCGAGGGCGGCATCATCGTTCCGCCGGAGGGCTTCCTCGCGCGCCTGCGCGCCGCCACCCGGCGGGCGAACGCGCTCCTCGTGGTCGACGAGATCCAGGCCGGCCTCGGCCGCACCGGCAAGATGTTCGCCTACGAGCACGAAGGGATCGACCCGGACGTGGTGATCGTCGGCAAGGCGCTCTCGGGCGGCATGTACCCGGTCTCCGGCATCCTCGCCACCGAGGAGGTGATGGGCGTCTTCCACCCCGGCGACCACGGCTCGACCTACGGCGGCAACCCGCTCGCCGCGGCGGTCGCGACGGCGGCGCTCGAGGTGATCGTCGACGAGAAGCTCGCCGAGCGTTCGGCCGAGCTCGGCGCCTACTGCATCGACCGGCTCTCCCGGCTCGATTCGAAGCACGTCAAGGAGATCCGGGGCCGCGGTCTCTGGCTCGGCATCGAGCTCCACCCGGAGGCGGGCGGCGCGCGGCGCTTCTGCGAGGCGCTCCGGGACGAGGGCCTGCTTTGCAAGGAGACGCACACCCACGTCATCCGCATGGCGCCGCCGCTCGTCATCAGCCGCGAGGATCTCGACTGGGCCCTCGACCGGATCGAGCGCGTCCTGGCGATGGAGTGACCTCGGCGAGCCGGACGCGTCGAAACCTCTCCGGACCGCGAGCGTAGGCCTGGGTGAAAGGAGAACCACCCCATGGTCGGATGCCTTCTCTGGACCCTCCTCTTTCTCGTCTCCTGGCCGATCGCGCTGCTGGTGCTCGTGCTCTACCCGATCGTCTGGCTCCTCGTCCTGCCCTTCCGGCTCCTCGGCGTCGCCGTCGACGGCGTCTTCGAGCTCCTCCGGGCGCTCCTCTTCCTGCCCGCGCGGCTGCTGGGAGGGCGGCGCAGCGGTTGACGGACGGGCCGGTGCACGGCCGTGTACAATCCCCGCTCCCGCGAACCCGGTAGCCGCGAGGTGAACATGATCCGCAAGCCCGCCGTCCTCTTCGTCCCGCTCCTCTTCGCCCTCCTGTCGAGCGCCTGCGCGCCCGAGCCGCAGGAGGCCGAGCCGGCCACCGAGCCGGACCAGGTCTACACCGTCCGCGGCGAGATCGCCGGCGTGCCCCAAGGGCCGGGGGAGCTCCGCCAGCTCCGGGTGCGGCACGAGTCGGTGCCGGACTTCGTCGATTCCCAGGGTGAGGTGGTGGGGATGGCCTCGATGACCATGCCGTTTCCGGTCGCCGAGTCGGTCGACGTCGACGATCTCGAGCCGGGGGACAAGGTGGAGATGACGTTCGAGGTCCGCTGGAGCGGCGACCGCCCGCTGCGGGTGGTGGAGGTCGAGGAGCTGCCGGCCGACACGGTGCTCGACTTCGAAACGGCCGAGCCGATGCCGGGCGACGCGGTGCCGGAGGATACCGGCTCGTCGCCTCCTTGACCGCGGCTGGGAAAGGAAAAAGGTCCGGTAGCCCCGTCCCGAATCGCTTCGTTCCGGTCCGGGACTACCGGGTTCGGAGGACTGAAGGGTTCCGGCTCTCGCCGGAGAGGTTCCCCTACCTCGCAGTGGCATCCCCCCGCGAAACGTTTCACCCCGCCGCGAAAAAAACTGATCGGCCAGTCCGCTAGACTCTCGGGCGCGGGACGAGCTTCCGCATCCACCGACCGACATCACGAGGAGACTTCACATGCCGACACGCAACGCCACCGCCGTCTGGAACGGCGCGATCAAGGAAGGTAGCGGGACGATGAAGCTCGGGAGCGGCGCCTTCGAGGGGCCGTACTCCTTCGGCAGCCGGTTCGAGAGCGGCTCCGGCACCAACCCCGAGGAGCTGATCGGCGCCGCCCACGCAGGCTGCTTCTCGATGGCGCTCTCCGGCTTCCTCGGCCGCGCCGGCCACTCGCCGGAGAAGATCACCACGAAGGCGAAGGTCCACATCGACAAGGACGGCGACGGCTTCTCGATCACCCGCATCGAGCTTCACACCGAGGTGAAGGCGCCGGGGCTCGAGGACGGCGAGCTCCAGGAGATCGCCAAGACGGCGAAGGAGAAGTGCCCGGTCTCGCGCGCCCTCGCGGGTGTCGAGATCGCCCTCGACGCCAGGTTGATCTGATCACCCCCCCCTCACCCTCGATCCCTCTCCATGCCCTCAGCCCGACAGGGCTTCGGGTTGAGGTGGGAGAGGGACGCCCCCACCCGACCTCGTCCTCCGGCCCGGCGGTGGAGAGCCTGTGAAGGCATCTCCACCCGTCGCGAGGGCGTCATCCGCGCATCTCTCGCAAGGCGCGGCGCCGCAGGCGTAGCAGAGCTACGTCGAGAAGCCGCAACGCCGCGAGAGCTTGCGCGGGGGCGGCCGCAGCAGGGTCGGAGATGCCTTCACAGGTTCTCCGCCGCCCAATCACGCGGCTTCAGGAACTCTTCCAGGAGCCGCGCCTCCGCGCTCCCCTCCTCCGGCCGCCGGTCGTAGTCCCAGCGCACGAGCGGCGGCAGGGACATCAGGATCGACTCGGTCCGGCCGCCCGACTGGAGCCCGAAGAGCGTGCCCCGGTCGTAGACCAGGTTGAACTCGACGTAGCGCCCGCGCCGGTAGAGCTGCCAGCTCCGCTCGCGCTCGCCGTACCGGGTCTCTCGCCGGCGGGCGACGATCGGCAGGTAGGCCGGCAGGAACGAGTCCCCCACCGAGCGCAGGAAGTCGAACGAGCGCTCGAACCCCCACTCCGACAGATCGTCGAAGAAGAGCCCGCCGATGCCGCGCGGCTCGTCCCGGTGCGGCAGGAAGAAGTACTCGTCGCACCAGCGCTTGAAGCGCGGGTAGACCTCGCCGCCGAACGGCGCGCAGGCGTCGCGGGCGGTCTGGTGCCAGTGGACCGCGTCCTCCTCGAAGCCGTAGTACGGCGTCAGGTCGAAGCCGCCGCCGAACCACCAGACCGGCTCCGCCCCCGGCTTCTCCGCCACGAAGTAGCGGACGTTGGCGTGGGTGGTGGGAACGTACGGGTTCTCCGGGTGGAGGACGAGCGAAACACCGACCGCGCGGAAGGTGCGCCCGGCGAGCTCCGGCCGGCTCTGGGTCGCCGACGGCGGCAGCCCCGGGCCGTGGACGTCGGAGAACCCGACGCCGGCCTTCTCGAACAGCGCGCCGCCTTCGAGGATGCGCGACCGCCCCCCTCCCCCCTCGGCACGGCGCCACGCATCCTCGCGAAAGGCCGCGGCGCCGTCCTCCGCCTCCAGGGTCGAGGTGATGCGCTCCTGGAGGCCGAGGAGGTACTCGCGCACCGCGTCCGGATCGCCCGCCGGGTTGACCATGGCGCGCAAGGCTAGCAGGCCGGGAAGGTGATGTGGAACGCGGCTGTTGGAGAGTGCCATGGCGAGAGGCGAAGGGACGACGGACGAGCGGGTGCGGCGCGCGCTCGCGCTGCTGGCCGAGGCGGCGCAGGAGCGGCTGCGGCGGCATCCGCAGGGGCACCTGGCGGCCGGCGGCCGGGAGGAGCTGGAGGTGACCCTCGCCCTCCCCCTGACGACCGACGCGGCGGAGATCGACCGCGCGGCCCGCGCGGTGGCGGACGGCATCGCGGGCGGCATCGACGGCCTGGTCCACCACCGCGCCTCGTTCCGTCCCGGCCGCGTCTACTGCCTGCGCTGCGGAAGCTCCGACTGCGATCACGCTCCCCTCCCCTCGGAGCGCTCGACCTTCGCCGGCTACGGCCCGTCCGGCGTGCCGCGCTTCCTCGACCTGCCGCAGTGGCTGATGGAGCGCGGCGACGCCCGCGCCGCGACGCTCTACGGCGAGGACGGGCCGCGCCGCCTCGACCGGGTGGTGGCGGTGACCGCGACCGGTGAGGAGCTGACTGCCGGCCTGCTCGACGTCTACCGCGATCAGGCGGCCGACTACCGGCTGCACGGCCAGGTCGCCGCCGGCTGGTTTCGGGCCACCGATGCGCACGGTCACGGGACGCCGATCGCGGCGACCTTCCAGGTGGTCTCTTCGCGGCCGCCGGGCAACCGCCGGCGGCTCGGCATGAACGTCCTGGTCCAGGGCCCGGGCGGCGAGCCGGCGGAGCACCTGTACGACCGGCTGGGCGAGATTCCGTGGACGAGCGAGGTGCGCTGGGCACAGACCGTGTTGACGTCGATCGAGCGCAGCCTGACCGGGGCGGGCGGTAAGGGCAGGAAGGGGCGCAAGACGAAAGGCGGCGCCGAGGCGGCGATGGCGCACGCGGAGGGACGGATCGCGGGCCTTCTCGACGGGCTCGCCCGCCGGCTGGAGAAGGGGCGGCGGGCGAAGGAGCGGCGCACGCGACACGCGGAGGAGCGGCACGGGCAGGGCGACCGGCCGACGCGGATGGCGCTGACGGACCTGGCGCAGGCGAAGGACGAGGACGTGCTGCTCGATACGCAGAAGCGGACGTTCGTGGTTCTCGGCGACCGCGGGCGGGCGCACGTGTTCAACCGGCAGGGGAAGATCGTGACGTCGGTGCGCTACTCGACCGACGCGATCGAGAAGCGCCGCGCCGGCGGCCGCTGGAAGCCGCTCCCGAAGGACGAGGTGGCGGCGCTGCGAGTGATGGTGGGCGGAGCGCAGTCCTGAACGGCTACCGGCTGGCGGCGGACGCCGTCGTGGTGCTGCACCTGGGGTTCGTGCTCTTCGTGGTCCTCGGCGGGCTGCTGGCCGTCCGCTGGCCGCGCGTCGCCTGGGTGCATCTGCCGGTGGCGCTCTACGGGGCGTTGATCGAGATCGTCGGCTGGATCTGTCCGCTCACACCGCTGGAGCTCGACCTGCGTCGCGCGGCAGGCGAGGCGGGCTACGAGGGCGGTTTCGTGGAGCACTACCTCCTCCCGATCCTCTACCCCGGCGCCCTCACCCGCGACATCCAGCTCCTCCTGGCGGCGGCGGTGGTGGTGATCAACGTGGCGGTCTACGCGGTGGTGCTCCGGCGAAGGCGGCGGGGCGGATAGACGGCGGGTGGAGTGGGGCTTCGTTGGAAGGTTCGGGGAGAGGGCGAGCGGGCGGGGCGGGGTCCCCTCCTCTGGGACGGCTCGCGCAACAGCGCTGAAAGACAAACCGTAGGGCGCGAGCCTCGATTCGCGTCCGGCGCGGAGAGTGAGTGCACGCCGCCACACTGGAGAGCGGCCGGCCGCTCAACGCCCG
>CAZLLV010000443.1:0-7905 GCA_964560325.1 uncultured Thermoanaerobaculia bacterium
GGCCGGTCGGCGCGCGCCACCTCGGTGCCGAGTGCGTCGGCGACGGCGTGGGCGGCACGCAGGTGGCCGTAGCCCATGTCGACCGCGGTGACGAGCGGAGCGGGGGCTTCGGATGGCGGATGCACGGGCATGGCGAGGCGGCGGGCCGGGCGTCGAGTCGTCCGGCCCGCTCGGAGGGGGAGACTACCGGGTCAGGAGAGGACGGCGGCGAGAACCTGGACGAGGAAGGTCCAGTCGACCAGGAGCCGGGCGAGGAAGCCGGCGCCGGTGCCGACCAGCACGCCGGCCGCCACGTCGAGCGGGTAGTGGGCGCCGAGGTAGACCCGCGAGCTGCCGATGCCGGTCGCGAGCAGCAGGCAGCCGGTGCCGAGCAGCGCGCTCTCGCCGATCATCGCCACCGCCACCGCGAAGGCGACCGACGTGTGGCCGGACGGGAAGCTGAACTCGTCCGGGCAGTCGATCCGCGGCGCGAAGCCGGCCAGGCCGGCGGCCGACGGTCGGGGCCGGCAGGCGAGGCGCTTCAAGACCTGCGAGACGGCGGTCGCCAGCCCGGCGCCGAGACCGAGGAGCAGCATCAGACGCAGCCCGTGCCCCCCGGCGGCTCCCAGCGCAAGTCCGGCGATCACCCAGCTCTCGGTGTCGCCGAGGCGGGTGAGTGTGCGCATGGCGCGGGTCAGGACGGCCGACTCGACCCGGCCGAGGAGGAGCAGGAGACCCCGATCGAAGGTGGCGAGGCGCCCGGACGGCACCGACTCGATCGCGCCGGTCGTTTCGAAGGGGATCATGCGGCCTCCCGCGACTCGGGCATGGACGGGTAGTCGGCGAGGACCGGCTCCTCGGCGGGGGAGAGCACGCTGCCCGGGCCGATCACGAGCGGGGTACCGCGCCAGTCGACCCGGCGGCGGAGCGCGCCGACCGGCCAGAGGGCGAGGACCAGGAGATCCTTGACCGGCAGCCAGAGGAGCCGGCGGAGCGGGAACGGTCCCCGCAAGTGGCGCAGGAGCACGCCCTGCCCGGCGACCGCCGCCGCCGCGAGGAGCAGCCCGGCCGCCGCCCAGGCCGCGGCGCCCGCGGCACCGGCGGCGGCGGCGAAGGCGAGCGCCCAGGGCGTGGGCGCGAGGAGCGGCTCACCGGCGTAGGCCCACGGCGAGATCCGCCGGCGCATCTGGCACCAGCGCAGGTGCCGGGCGAGGAAGGAGCGCACCGTCCTCCGGCGCCCGACGACCGCGAGCGGCACCGGACTGAGGACCACCCGGTGGCCGGCCGCCTGGAAGGCGCGTCCGAGCACGTAGTCCTCGGCCAGCACGTCGCGCACCGAGCGCCAGCCGCCGAGCCGCTCCAGGTCGGAGCGCCGCATCAGCATCGACTTGCCGACCACGCAGGCGTGCCCGGCCAGCCGGTCGGCGGCGCAGACGGCGCCGGCCACGAAGGTGCCGAGGTGCAGGTTGTCGAGCGCCGCGCCGGGGCTCTCCTCGCCGCCGGCCGCGAGCACGCTCGACACCAGTCCGACCCGGGGGTCGGCGAGCTCGGCGGAGAGAGTCGAGAGGGCGTCCGCGGCCGGCCGCACGTCGGCGTCCGAGACGAGGATCCAGTCGTGGCGAGCGAAACGGGAGAGGTGCGCGAGGTTGCTGACCTTCGGATTGAGGCCGAGATCGGGGGCGCCGGTCACCACCCGGATCGGCACCTCCGGAAAGTCGTCCCTCAGCCGCCCGGCGACTGCGAGCGCCGGGTCGTCCGCGTCGGCGGTGCCGAGGACGAGCTCGAAGTGAAGATGATCTTGGCGGGCCCAGGCGGCGAGGTTGTCGTACAGGTCGGGATCGGCGCCCTTGAGCGGTTTGAGGACCGAGATCGCCGGCACCGGCACCATGCGGGCAGCGAGCGCGCCGCGCCGGTCGCGCCGCCCGCGGCGCAGGGTCGCGATCGCCGCCGCGGCACAGCCGAGGGTGAGAGCGGCGGAGAGGGCGGCGACGAGGCCGAGGGCGATAAGTGGTGCCGTCATGGTCGAGTCCTCGGTTCGTAGGATCTCTCGCGCCGGTGACAACCGCGTGGCGAGGCGGCATCGGAGCGGTGAACATGTGACAGCCTCCGGCTGGAAACGTTCTTGCACTGCTTCCGGCGGACGGACCGACGCGAAGGAGGAGACCTGCGCCGTGGCGATACGACTACGAGAGATCAAGTTTTCCCGCACCCTGGGGCTCGACCACTACCGGGCGTTCGAGGGCCTCGAGGACGACTTCGAGGCCTCGATGCACCTGGGCACCGAGCTCGCCGACGAGCTCGGCTCCCGCCGGGTCTGGATGCTCGGGCTCGCCGAGCACGGCAGCTCGGAGGCCGAGACCATCCCGGCGCTCTGCCGGCTGATCGCCGACACCGGGGTCGACTGCCGGTGGATGGTGGTGGAGTGCGACGACGAGCGCTTCTACGAGACCGTCGAGATGCTGGGCGAGATGCTGCGCGGGGAGCCCGGCCCCGACCCGGAGGGGGACGATCCGGGCCTCGAAGAGCGCTCACCGATCTACGAAGGGGTCCTGGAAGAGACGGCGGAGGAGCTCGAGCGCCACCTCGACCCGCGCGACGTGGTGATCGTCCACGGCGGCGCTCTCGCCGGCCTCGCCCGCTTCCTGCCGGAGGGTCACCGGGGGCGCTTGCTCTGGGTCAGCCGGCAGGGAGTCGGGCGCGAGACCGAGCCCTCGCGCGAGGCGTGGTCTTTCCTCGAGCCCCATCTGGAGGTCTACTCCCGCTGCCTCTTCCCCGACCGGAGCTTCATCCCGCCCTTCCTGCGGGACAAAAGCGGCGTCGTCACCCCGGGCATCGATCCCCTCTCGCACAAGAACCGCCTCCTGCGCCCGTACAAGCTCGCTGGCGTGCTGCGCTCCGCCGGCCTGGTCGAGCGGCCGCAGGTGCCGGAGTGGGCGGAGTTCGAGGGCGCCATCGAGGTGCTGCGCGGCAACGCGTGGAAGAAGGAGCCGCTGCTCAACCCGTTCTACCGGCCGCTCGTCGTCCAGGTCTCGAGGTTCGAGCGCGCCAAGGGGTTCGTCGAGCTCCTGGAAGGCTTCCACCACCTGCTCCAGATATACCCGGAGCGGATCCGCCACCTGAAGGTCGACGCCGCGCGCATCGGGCAGGAGCTCGGCGAAGCGGAGCTGATCCTCGCCGGGCCGGACCCGGAGAAGCTGCCCTACAGCCCGGGCGGCAAGGCGGCGCTCCGCCGTCTCGCCGAGCGGCACTCGGCGCTGCCGCCCGAGGTCGCGAAGCGGGTGCACGTGTTGAAGCTGCCGGTCGCGAACGCCAAGGAGAACCACCTGACGGTGAACGCGCTCCAGCGCCTCGCCTCGGTCTACGTCCAGTGCTCGCTCGACCACGGCTTCGGGCTGACCGTGCTCGAGGCGCTCTGGAAGGGGGTGCCGGTGGTCGCCTCGGACGTCAGCGGCATCGGCCACCGGTTGCGCGACGGGGCCGACGGAACCCTGATCGAGGACCCGCGCGACCCCGAGTCGGTCGCGATGGCGATCCTGGAGGTCTTCGCGGACCGGCGGTCGGCCGACGTGCTCAGCCGCTCCGGGCACGAGCGGGTGGCCGAGAGCTACCTGATCCTCCAGCACGTGCGCCGGTTCCTAGAGGAGATCGGCGGCGTGGTGGAGGCGGCCGGAGCCGCGCGGCCCAAGCCGGTCGCGGCGGTGGAGAAGCCGAGCTCGAAGAAGAGCAAGACGGCCTGAACCGGGCCGGTCAAGACACTTCGACGCCGAGCTCGCGGAGCTGCTCCTCGGCCGTCTCCGCCCAGCCTCGGTTGGCCGCCGGGCTCGCCGGGCTCGGGTGGAGCACGCAGCCGACCTCCGGCCGCCGGCTCGCCTGCGGGCCGTCCCGCCCGTCGAGCACCGCCCGGACGCGGCCCTCGGCGAAGCGCCCCACGCCCACCACCAGCCTCGGCGCGAGATGCTCGACCGCCCGCGCGAGCGCCCGGTCGCACGCCGCGAAGAGCGGCTCGCTCTCCGCCTTCGGCAGCTTGTCGGGCGTGCGGTTCCGGCCGCTCTCCTCCATGAAGACGAGCGGGCAGTAGTTCCAGACGAAGAAGCGCTCGAAGAAGCGCTCCGGCGTGCCGAACCGGTCGCGCGCCCAGCCCCAGAGGCGGCTGCCGCTGACCTCGCTCCGCGAGCAGGCGAAGCCTTCGATCGGGCGCTTCGGATGCTCCGGCTCCGGCCGCGCGACCTCGCCCTCGATCCCCATCCAGTCGCGCACCATCGAGATCTCGCCGAACGGCACGCCGGTCTGGGCCATCCCCCAAGGCCCGGGGTTCATGCCGACCAGGAGCACCTCCTTCGGGGCGCCGCCGAAGCGGTCGAGGTAACAGAGGTGCGGCCCCCGCGCGTACTCGAGCGGGTCGTAGACGTGGGTGACCGGGGGGCCGAAGCGGAGGTCGCGGAGCGCGCGGACGAGGTCGTCGACGATCGCGTGGAGCGTCACTCGTCCTCCGTCTCGTCGAGCAGGCGGCGCAGGGCGCGCCGGACCTGCTCGTGCGCGAGGCGCGGGTCGATCGCCTGCCCGGGCTCCCCGGGCTCGAACGCCACGCCCGCCGCACGCTCGCTGCGCCAGGCGACCCGGCCCGGCTGCACGAGCAGCGACTCGCCGCCCGGCAGCCGCAGGTCGAAGACGACCTTCCGGCCGGTCTGCCAGTCGGGCGGCGGATTGCGCACGCCGGCGCCGCCGCGCGACAGGTTCTCGAGCCGCGTCGCGTAGACCTTCCCGTCCGGCAGACCGAGCTCGACCTCGGCGTCGATCCGCGTGCGTAGCTCGCGGCGGCCCGACAGCTCGAGCGCCGAGACCACGTTCTCGCCGTGGCGGCGGATGATGGCGGCGCGCAGCTTGATCGCGAGGAGCGGTCGTTCACGGAAGAGCTGGAGCAGGTCGACGGTGCGGACCTGGAGCAGCAGCGACGGCTCCGAGGCGATCGCGGTGGCGGTCCGCGGGCTGCCGTCGAGCAGGCCCATCTCGCCGAAGAAGCCGCCCGATCCGAGGCGCGCGAGGCGCTGCACCACCTCGCCCACCCGGTCGCGGACGATCACCACGACGCCCGACTGGATGACGTACAGGCCGTCGCCGGCGTCGCCCTCCCGGAAGATCCGGGTGTCGGCCGGCAGCCGCCGGTCGATGCACCGGCCGGCCAGCAGGCGGAGCTCGTCCTCGGTCAGGTCCTCGAACAGCGGCACCCCGCGCAGCGCCTGGACGCGAGACGCCTCGGCGCCCTCGGCCGGAGCGGGCGGCGGGGAGGGGGTCGGGCTCAAGGGCGGGGGATGCGGTCGGTCCGGGCCGCCATGCGGAAGTCGTTCTCGTGGAGGCCGCCGATGGCGTGGGTCCACCAGACCACGGCGACCTTTCCCCACTCGGTCACGATCCTCGGGTGGTGGCCCTGCTCCTCGGCGATCTCGCCCACGCGGTTCGTGAAGGCGAGGGCGGCGGCGAAGTCGGGGAAGGGGAAGCGGCGCTCCAGGCGCTGGACGCCGTCGACCGCGCGCACCTCCCAGTCGGGGACCTGCTCGCGCAGGCGGGCGATCTCCTCGTCGGTGGCCGGATCGACCCCGCCCTCACACGGCACGCACTTCTCGTCGGCTAAGGACATGGCCCGAGTCTACAAGCTCACCCGTTCGTGAGGGCGAAAGCTCCCATGAAGGCGACGAGCGCTTCGACCGATTCGCGGCGGACGGCGGTGTAGATCGAGGCGCGGACGCCGCCGACCGACCGGTGCCCCTTCAGGCCGACGAGCCCGGCTTCGGCGGCCTCGGCGACGAAGCGCGCTTCGAGGTCGCCGTCCGGCAGGCGAAAGGTGACGTTCATGCGCGACCGGCTGTCGGGCTGCGCGTGGCCACGGTAGAAGCCGCCCGAGCCGTCGATCGCGCCGTACAGGAGCTCCGCCTTCTCCCGGTTGCGCTCGGCGGCGGCGGCGAGCCCGCCGCTCTCCTCGAGCCACGCCAGCACCAGGTCGAGGACGTAGATCGCGAAGACCGGCGGCGTGTTGAGGAGCGAGCTCTTCGCCGCCATCTTCGCGTAGCTCAGCGTGTCGGGGAGCTCCGCCGGGGAGCGCTCCAGGAGGTCGCGCCGCACCACCACCAGCGTCACCCCGGCCGGACCGAGGTTCTTCTGCGCGCCGGCGTAGATCAGCCCGAAGCGGCCGAGGTCGAGCGGCTCGCTCAGCACGTCGGACGACATGTCGCAGACGAGCGGCACCTCTCCGGGGTCGGGGACGTGCCGGAGCTGCGTTCCGAAGATGGTGTTGTTGCTCGTGTAGTGGAGGTAGGCGGCCGAGCGGTCGCGGCCGGGCAGGCTCTCGCCCGAGCCGCCCGGCTGCGGCACCCGGTCGTGCCCGGTGCCGGCGCTCGACCAGACCTCCTGCGCCCGCCCGCGCTTGGCGGCCTCCGCGGCGGCCATCTCCGACCAGCTCCCGGTGATCACGTAGTCCGCCGCCCCGCCGGCCGGCATCAGGTTCCACGGCACGAGGCCGAACTGAGTCCTGGCGCCGCCGCCCAGGAAGAGGACGGAGTAGTCGTCGCCGAGCGCGGCACCTCCGACCAGCCGCCGGAAGCGCTCGATCGCGCTCTCGTGGACGGCCGAGTAGAGCTTGCCGCGGTGGCTCGACTCGAGGATCGACAGGCCGGAGCCGCGGTAGTCGAGCAGCTCCCCCTGCACCCGTTCCAGCACGGGAAGGGGCAGCGCCGCCGGCCCGGCTCCGAAGTTGTGTGCCCGTGCCGGCATCTAGAACGGGATGTCGTCGTCGTCCCCGCCGCCCCCGCCACCGCCGCCGGTGCTGGCGGAGTCGCCGTACTGCGACTCGTCGTAGTCGCCGTAGCCGCCGCCACCACTCCCGCCGCGGCCGCCGCCACCTCCGCTGCCGGGACCGCCCAGCATCTGGAAGTTGTCGGCGACGACCTCCGTGCGGTAGCGCTTCTCGCCGGTGTTGCGGTCGTCCCAGGTGCGGGTCTGGATGCGCCCCTCGACGAACACCTGCTTTCCCTTCGTCAGGTACTGGCCGGCGATCTCGGCGAGGCGGCCGAAGCAGACGATGTTGTGCCACTCCGTCTGCTCCTGCTGGTTGCCGTCTCGGTCGCGCCACTTGCGAGACGTCGCCATCGGGAAGTTGGCCACGGGCTGGCCGGAGGGGAGGGCGCGGGACTCCGGATCGCGGCCCAGATTCCCCAGCAAGAACACCTTGTTGAACATTGGATCTCTCTCCTGATTCGCACGGTTCGAAGATCGGAGACGGTATCACAGCGGGCGGGCGCCGACCGGCCGTGCGGTAGGCTGGCTCGAAGCCCGACCGGCCCTCTCCGGGCGGTCCTTCCTCACTCATCTACCTAGGACGCAGAACGGTGCGCTTGGTCTTGCAGAGAGTCGAACGAGCCGCGGTCCGCGTGGACGGCGAGACGGTGGGGGAGATCGGCCGCGGGCTGCTGGTGCTCGCCGGGGTCGAGACCGGCGACGGGCCGGAGCAGGCGGACGCGGCGGCCGGGAAGCTCGCCGGGCTGCGCGTCTTCGAGGACGGGGACGGCAAGATGAACCTCGACGCCGCCCAGGCCGGCAGCGCCTTCCTCGTCGTGTCGCAGTTCACCCTCGCCGGCTCGGTCCGCAAGGGTCGACGTCCCAGCTTCGATCGCGCCGAGGATCCACCGCGCGCGACCGAGCTCTACGAGCGCGTCTGCGCGACGCTGCGCGGCGAGGGCATCGAGGTGCAGACGGGTCGCTTCGGCGCGATGATGGAGGTCGAGCTCGTGAACGACGGCCCCGTCACCCTCCTGGTCTTCACGCGGGAGGGCGTACTGCAATGAGCGCGCTCGAGTCCTCGCTGCTGCACCGCATGCGCCGGCTCAACCGCGCGCACGGCCTCGTCGAGGCCGGCGACACGGTGATGGTCGCCTG
>CAZLLV010000444.1:0-6082 GCA_964560325.1 uncultured Thermoanaerobaculia bacterium
GGGCAAGGTGCTCTCCGGCGGTATCGACGCCAACGCGCTGCACCGCCCGAAGCGCTTCTTCGGCGCCGCCCGCAACATCGAGGAGGGCGGCTCGCTCACCATCATCTCGACCGCCCTGGTCGACACCGGCAGCCGCATGGACGACGTCATCTTCGAGGAGTTCAAGGGCACCGGCAACTGCGAGATCCACCTCGACCGCAAGCTGGTCGACAAGCGGGTCTTCCCGTCGATCGACATCAACAAGTCGGGCACACGCAAGGAAGAGCTGCTGATGCCGGCCGGCGAGCTGCACCGGGTGTGGGTGTTGCGCAAGGTGCTCAATCCCCTCTCGACGGTCGAGTCGATGGAGCTGCTGCTCGACAAGCTCTCGAAGACGAAGACCAACGCCGACTTCCTGAACGCGATGTCGAAGTAGCACCCGCCGACCCGGATCGGGAGCCGGCGCGCACCTTCGTAGGAGAGCAGCACACAGCCATCGATCGGGGGATCGTCTCTTTGCCCAAGCTGCGCGTCGGTGTCGGCGACATCGTGGACGTGAAGCCTCTCGCCTGGGGTTTCTTGAAGGGCCATCACGCCGACCTGTTCTCGACCGGCAGCCACCCGCTCGGGACGGCCGGGCGCATGCTGGCCGAAGGGGCGCTCGACCTCGGGCTGGTGCCGACCGTGGAGATCGCCCGGCATCCGCAGCTCCTGGCGGTGCCCGAGCTCTGTGTCGCCTTCTCCGGCGCGAGCGGCACGCGCAGCACCCTCGCCCTCGTCTCGCACGGGGCGCTCGGCGAGGTTCGGCGGGTCTACCTCGGCCGCGACGCCCGGACGAGCGCGGCGGCCCTGCGCATCATCCTCGCCGAGCGGTACGGAGCGGACGCCGAGTACCTGGAGCACACGCCCGGTGACCGGCTCGAAGCGGGCGACGCGGTGCTCCTGATCGGCGGCGCGGCGATGGGTCCGTCCCCGGCCCGCCTGGGGGCGGGCGAAGAGCTCCGGCGCCTCGATCTCGCGGCCGGGTGGCGCGAGCTGACCGGCCTGCCCCTGGTCGTCGGCCTCTGGGCGGTGCGCCCCGGATCGACCGTCCCCGACCTCGCCTTCTACTGCAAGAGCAGCCTCCGCTACGGTCTCTCCTCGCTCGGCGCCATCGCCCGCGAGTCGGCGGCCGAGCTCGGGATCGGCTCCGAAGATCTGATCGACTACCTCGAGAGCTCGGTGAGCTACTTCCTGAAGGACGAGGAGCGGCGGGGGATCGACGAGCTGATCCGGCGTTCGGTGCGCCACGGGATCGTGCCCGCCGGCTCCGCGATACGATTCCTGCCGGCTTGAGCAAGAACCGATCGACCCTCTGCGGCTGGGGACGGCTGCCCGTGCCCGGACGGGAGCACGCGTCCGAGGATCTGCGCCGGGCGACCGCCGGCGCGGTCCTGACCCGCGGGCTCGGGCGCTCGTACGGCGACTCGTCGCTGCCGCCGCCGGGGGTGGCGGAGGTCGCCGGCTCCCGGCGCGCCGACCGCATCCTGTCGTTTTCGCCGGAGGGGTCCGAGCACCCCGAGACGGCGCTGCTGCGCGCCGAAGCCGGGCTCTCCCTCGACGAGATCTACCGCCTCTTCCTGCCGCGCGGGTGGTTCGTGCCGGTGACCCCCGGCACCCGCTTCGTCACCCTGGGCGGCATGGTGGCGGCGGACGTCCACGGCAAGAATCATCACCAGGAGGGCACGATCGGCCGGCACGTGACGCGGCTCCTCGTGGGGCTCGCTTCCGGCGCCCTCGTCGAGTGCTCGCGCGAGGCGGAGCCGGAGCTCTTCCGCGCCACCCTCGGCGGCATGGGCCTGACCGGGCACGTCCTCGAGGTCGAGCTCCGCATGGTGCGCCTGCCCTCGCCCTGGATCTACGCCGAGAGCTTCCCGGTGCCGAGCGTCGAGCGCTTCGTCGAGGAGCTCGAGGAGGCGGCGGGCTGGCCGTTCACCGTCGGGTGGATCGACTGCCTGGCCCGGGGTGCCGCGACCGGCCGCGGGGTGCTCACCCGGGGGCGCTGGGCGAGCCCGGCCGAGGCGCCGGCCGACCCGCCGCTCCCGAAGCGGCGGCTCGGCGTGCCGTTCGTCGCGCCGGGGTTCCTCCTCGGCCGCTGGAGCGTCGGCGCCTTCAACGCGCTCTACTTCGGCCGCACGCGGCTGTGGCGGGGGGGCAGGCGCCGTGGCATCATCCATCCGGAACCGTTCTTCTACCCGCTCGACGCGATCCGGAACTGGAACCGCCTCTACGGACCGCGCGGCTTCACGCAGTACCAGTGCGTGCTGCCGAAGGGCCGCTCGCCCGCCGAGACCGCCGCGCGCGCCCGGCACGTGCTCGACCTGCTCACCGCCTCGGGCGCCGCCTCCTTCCTCTGCGTGATCAAAGACTGCGGCCCCGAGGGGGAGGGCGTGCTCTCCTTCCCGAAGCCTGGGATCTCGCTCGCCGTCGACCTCCCCGTCCGCGACTCGACGCCGGAGCTGATCGACGCCCTCGACCGGCGGGTGATCGAGGAGGGCGGCCGGATCTACCTCGCCAAGGACGCCTTCACCCGCCCGGAGCGCTTCGCCGCCATGGAGGGCGAACGCCTCGAAGAGTTCCGCCGCCTGCGTCGGAAGTACGACCCCGAAGGCCGACTCGCCAGCGCCCAGAGCGTCCGCCTGCTCGGCCGCTGATCGATACCGGAGCCCGGCCGGAGCGATCCGTCACGGATCGAATTGCGCGAAGCTCTCGATTTTGTCGTAGTGTTCCCTGCAGTCGCGTAGTTGCGGTCTAACAGCTCTACAGGGAGGTGTGTGATGGCCGACCCACCGGGCGCGCAGTTCCCGCTGGACCACTTCGAGTTCTACGTGATGCGGACGGAGTCCCTCGATCCGATCAAGATCGAGCTCCAGGGGCAGTTCGACGAGAAGCCGAGACCGGCCCGGATCTATACCGGGCGGTTCTTCGCTCCCGCCACGGACAAGAACGCCGAAGGCATCCGGGACAAGGATGCCCACCTGACGTGGTACAACCTCGAGCCGTACGAGCCGGAGCCGGTCCGGACGGTCTGGATCTCGAACCAGTTCGACGAGCAGAGGTATCGCATCGGTTCGCCGAACGGGCTGCTCGTGCCGGCACACAAGAAAGGACACGCGGACTTCGGGCGCGTCGGGCACTTCAAGGTCTATCCCGTCGTCGCGGGGGATTTCGAGCCGCGCGAAGTGCGGCTGAGGAACCAGTTCGAGGACGACTGGCATTCGGTGAAGGTGGAGTACCCGCACGCCTTCGCGGTGCCGGTCGAGAAGCGGGGAGACGGCCACGAAGGGCCGATCCACGACCCGGACACGCATCTCACGATCTACGGCATCACCGCGCACTCGCTCCAGCTCGAGGTCGGGGCACGCGACCAGTTCGCGAGCTACGGCATGCGCCTCTACCGGAGCATCTACCTGGCGGTGCCGACCAAGAAGATCGAGTGGGGCGAGTAGTCGGGTCGGCTTGACCCTCGCGGGTGGCCCGACCATACTCGGCCGCCATGAAGGTAGCCATCCTCGGAGCCACCCGCGGCATGGGCCGCGCGCTCGCGCGCGTTCTGGCCGAAAGGGCCGCAAGGGCCGAGCGGGGGGACGAGCTCTTCTTGCTCGGCCGCGACCTCGAGGACCTGGAGCGGAGCGCGGCCGATCTCGGGATCCGGGGCCGGCTGGCGGCGGGGAGCGGCGAGGCTGCCCGTCCCGAGCCGATCGGCCCGGCCGGTCCGGTCCGTACGGCCCTCTGCGACCTCGCCCGGCCGGAGACCTTCGCGCCGGCGCTCGACGCGGCCGAGGCGGCGCTCGGCGGGCTCGACGCGGTGATCGTCACGGCCGGCGTGTTCGGCACCCAGGAGGAGCTCGAGGCTGACCGGGCGCGCCTGCGCCGGCTGCTCGAGATCGACTTCGCCCATACGGTTCTCTTCTGCGAGGAGGCGCGACAGCGCCTGATCGCGCACGCCCGGGCCGGGGATCGGCCCGGGGGATCCGGCGGGCGCGGCATCCTGTGCGTCTTCTCGTCGGTCGCCGGCGACCGGGCGCGGAAGCCGGTCGTCCTCTACGGCGCGGCGAAGGCGGGGCTCTCGTACTACCTGGAGGGGATCGACCTGCGGTATCGGGGCGAGGGCCTGCGGGTGGTGACGGTCAAGCCCGGCTTCGTGCGGACCTCGATGACCGAGGGGCTGCCCGAGCCGCCGTTCGCGGGGGAGCCGGAGGGGGTGGCGCGGGACGTGGTCAAGGCGCTCGACCGGGCGGCCGCCGGACGAGGCGGCGCGAGGGTCGTCTACTCCCCCGCGCCCTGGCGCTGGATCATGCTCGCGGTGCGCAACTTACCGCGCTGGGTGCGGCGACGGGTTTCGTTCTGATCGCCCCTACTCGACCTCGGTGCTCGGCCAGGTGACGAAGAAACCGTCGATCCAGACCACGTCCCGGTCGAGGTCGGAGGCCGCGAAGGGGCCGACCGGGTAGGAGTCGCCGTCGAACACGCCGTCCCGGCCGGGCCTGCGGATGCCGGCGATCCAGCGCTCGCGGGTGGTGGGCGTGCGATCGAGGCAGAGCTCGAGCTCGTGGCCCCACCCGTCGGTCTCCGGGAGCTCCTCGATGTAGGTCGGCACCAGCAGCGCACGCGCCTCGTCGTAGCTGCCGGGGTATGGGGGTGGTGAGGACCGGAGCCGGTGAGGATCGTTCTTTCTCTTGGTCCCCGTCTCGGCGCCCCCGGCGAGTTGTCGCCGGGGAAAGTCCGCGGCGGTGGGAAAGGAGAGCTGGGCGATGGATGAGCCGCGAGAAGGTTCGATGACGGAAGTTTCGCGCGAGGAGTACGCCTCGCATCTCGAGTCGGTGTACCGCGATCCGGAGGCGGTGGCGAAGATCCTCGAGGAGGGGGTCGGACGCCGCGAGGAGGATTTCCGCGCCTTCGAGGAGGAGCTGAAGTCGGATCGGGGGCTCGACGAGCGGATGGCGAGCAACCCGGTCGGGACCCTTCGGGAGCGAGGCCTTCTCGGCCCCTACGACCAGCTACGCCTCGATCTCGACTTCGCCGGTGGGATCGGACCGATCCGCTGGCCGTGGCCCTGCCGGATCGAGTGCCACTTCGTGTTCAGCTTCGAGCGCCGGTGGATCTGCATCCGCACTCACGGGCTGATTTTCTGCTACCCCGTCCTCCAGATCGTGGTCCGGCGGGTCTGCCGGCTGATCTGCTGGTGAGCCGGCCGCCGGCCGCCCGGTCCGCCCCTTTCGCCTCCGGTCCGGTACCGAGCCGGAGGGGCGGACCCCTCCCCGGGCGGCGGGCTACTTCTTCTTCAGGGTCCGGTCCAGGTACTCCCGAATATGCTCCCGGATCTCCGGGGCGTTCCAGAGCTCGGTCACGTCGGGGTCGACCTCGCCCTGGAGGGCGTCGATGCGGTCGAGGGTGGGGCGGCGGAGGTGCTCCTTGGTGACCCGGAAGGAGCCCGCCGGGATCGCGGCGAGCTGCTCGGCGGCGGTGAGCGCCCGGTCCATCGCACCGTCGGGCGGCGCGAGCTCGTCGACCAGCCCCCAGGTGAGGGCGTCCGCCGGGCTGTAGGTCTTGCCGACGTAGGCCAGCGTCTGGAGGTGCTGGCGCGGGACGGCGAAGCGCAGGATCTCGAGCGGCGCGGTGGGGAAGGGCACGCCGACCCGCAGCTCCGGCACGCCGATCCGGCCGCCGCCGTCGGCCATCACGCGGTAGTCGCAGGCGCAGACGAGGATGCAACCACCGGCGATCGCGTGGCCGTTGACCGCCGCCACCACCGGCCGCGGGAAGCTGAACAGGCGGCGCAGCGCCCAGCCGAGCGTGCCGAGGAAGTCGACGAGGTAGTCGCGGTCGGTCTCGAGCACCCGGAAGAGGTCGACGCCGGCGGAGAAGATCGAGCCGGTGCCGGTCAAGACGACGGCTCCCGGCGCTTCGTCTTCGACCTCCTGGAGCGTGTCGTCGAGCGCCGTGAGCAGCTCCAGGTCGAGCGCGTTCGCCCGGCCGTGCTCGATGCGCAGGACGGTGATCGATCCTCGGGTTTCGCGGTGGATCATGGGCTCTCCGGTCGGTCGGTTCATTCCCAGGGGAT
>CAZLLV010000445.1:0-10452 GCA_964560325.1 uncultured Thermoanaerobaculia bacterium
CTCGACCGCCGGCTCCACCTCAGCCCGGGCGGCGCCGTCGCGCAGCCAGCGGCCGCCGTCGCTGAACGAATCGGGAGTCAGGTTGAGCACTCCCATCACGCGCGGCCGGCCGGCGGCCAGGTCGAGCCGGCGGCCGCGCGCCAGGGGCAGCGTCCAGTGATCGACGGGGGGTACGTCGCGGGCGGTTCGGTGGGGGCTGGTGGCTACGCTCGGCATCGGACGGGACGGAGACACGCCGGGGCTCGGCGGGCCGAGGCGCCCGGCGTGCCCACGATTCTATCGTGCCGGAGCGTGGCCCTCAGGCCGGCGCGGGGACGTGCTCGGGCTCGCCTTCACCCGAGCCGCCGGCACCGGGGTCGATCCGCACTTCCGGGCCCTCGTGCCCGATGTCGATCCCGGACTCGATCTCGGCCACCGGCGGCGTCAGATCCTCGCCCGTCTTGTTCTTGATCAGCTCGTAGACCCGCTTGCCGTCGATCGACTCCTGGTCGAGCAGATCGCGCGCCAGCTCTTCGAGCAGCTCGCGGTGCTCGGTCAGCACGTCGCGCGCCCGGCCGTAGCCGGCGGTGACGATGCGCTCCACCTCGCGGTCGATGCGGATCGCCGTGTCCTCGCTGTACCCGGGGCGCTGCTGGTAGTCGCGGCCGAGGAAGACCGGCTCGTCGCCGCCGCCGTAGGAGAGCGGGCCGAGGTCGCTCATGCCCCACTCGCGCACCATCCGCCGCGCCAGCTCGGTCGAGCGCTCGATGTCGTTGCCGGCACCGGTGGTAATGTCGTCCTGGGTCAGCTCTTCGGCCACCCGGCCGCCCATCAGGATGGAGATCTGCGCCTCCACGTAGCCGCGGCGGTAGCTGTGCTTGTCCTCGGTCGGGAGCTGCATGGTCAGGCCGAGGGCGCGGCCGCGCGGGATGATCGTCACCTTGTGCACCGGGTCGGCGCCCGGCGTGAACGCGGCGACCAGCGCGTGCCCCGCCTCGTGGTAGGCGGTGACCGTCTTCTCCTCGTCGGTGAGCATCAGCGTCTTGCGCTCGACGCCCATCAGGACCTTGTCCTTGGCGAACTCGAAGTCGTCCATGTGGACCGACTTGCGGTTCCGGCGGGCGGCGACCAGGGCGGCCTCGTTGACCAGGTTCGAGAGGTCGGCGCCGGCGAAGCCGGGCGTGCCGCGGGCGATCACCCGCAGGTCGACCGAGTCGTCGAGCGGGATCTGCCGGGTGTGGACCTGGAGGATGCCGAGGCGGCCGCTGATGTCGGGCCGGTCGACCACCACCCGGCGGTCGAAGCGGCCGGGCCGCAGGAGCGCCGGATCGAGCACGTCGGGCCGGTTGGTGGCGGCGATCAGAATGACGCCCTCGTTCGACTCGAAGCCGTCCATCTCGACCAGGAGCTGGTTCAGGGTCTGCTCGCGCTCGTCGTGGCCGCCGCCGAGGCCCGCGCCGCGGTGCCGGCCGACGGCGTCGATCTCGTCGATGAAGATGATGCAGGGGGCGTTCTTCTTGCCCTGCTCGAAGAGGTCGCGCACGCGCGAGGCGCCGACGCCGACGAACATCTCGACGAAGTCGGAGCCGGAGATCGAGAAGAACGGCACGTTCGCCTCGCCGGCGATGGCGCGCGCGAGGAGCGTCTTGCCGGTGCCCGGCGGGCCCATCAGGAGCACGCCCTTGGGGATGCGCCCGCCCAGCTTCTGGAACTTCTGCGGCTCCTTGAGGAAGTCGACGATCTCCTGCAGCTCGTCCTTCGCCTCCTCCACGCCGGCGACGTCTTTGAAGGTGACCTTCTTGCCGGTCGTGTTGAGGAGCTTCGCCTTCGACTTGCCGAACGACAGGGCCTTGTTGCCGCCGCCCTGCATCTGGCGCATGAAGAAGATCCAGAGGCCGATGATGAGCAGCAGCGGCACCCAGAAGGTGAGCATGCCGAGGAGGACGTTCTCCTTCTCCTTCTCGAACACCACCTCGGAGACGCCCCGCTCCTTGAGGCTCCGGGCGAACTCCATGCCGTCGTAGTCGGGCGGCAGCGTGGTGGTGAACTCCGCCGTCTCGGCGGCGCCGTCGCGGCGCGTGCCGGTGAGCACCTGGCCTTCGATCAGGACCTTCGCCACGCGGTCGTCCTCGACCGCCGCGTTGAACTCCGAGAGGCTCATCTCCTCCTTGCCGCCCATGCCTCCCTGGAGCGCCTGGAAGAGGAGGATGACCACCAGGAAGATCGCCATCCAGAGGATCAGGGTCTTCAGGGTCGAGTTCAAAGCGTCGTCACCTGCGAGTCGGTCGTGGAAAGGGAGGGGGTGTGGAGGGGCGTCACACCTTGCGTCAACGCGATTCCCCCCGGGGGGATTCCATCAGCATACCCCGCGCGAGGCTCCGGCCGCGGTCAGCCGACGTACCGGCCGACGTACGGCAGGTTGCCGAAGCGCCCGTCGTGCTTCAGGCCGTAGCCGACGAGCGGCGCCGAGCGCTCGAGGGTGAAGGCGTGGTAGTCGACGGCGAGCTCGGTCTTGCGCTCGGCCGGCAGGTCGATGAGCGCCACGAAACGGACGCTCAGGGCGCCACGGTCGCGGAACTGCTCGGCCAGATAGGTCTCGGTCACGCCGCTCCCCACCACGTCCTTGACCACCAGGACGTGCTGCCCGGCGACGTCGACCGGAATCGGGTAGTGGATCGAGAGCAGCTCGGTGGCGGCGGACTCCGAGCGCCGGTAGCCGACGTCGACGAACTCGTAGCGCACCGGGCGCTCGTAGGCACGCACCAGGTCGGCCAGGAAGATCACCGACCCTCCGAGCAGGCTGAGCAGGAGAGGGTCGTCGTCGGCGCAGTCGCCCCGCAGGCGCTCGCCCAGAGAGAGCACCGCCGACTCGACCTCGGAGGCGTCGTAGAGCGTCTCCACCCGGTCGAGGCCGGTGTCGTCGCTCTTTCGTTTCGGATTCTTGGTCAAGGCGTTCACCTCCCCGGCTCGAGCTCCACCGTCCAGACCTGGCCGCCCTCTTCACGGAGCCGCGCGGGCAGCCGGAAGGCCTCGTCGACCGTCACCCCGGGGACCCACGCGATCCGGCCGGCGACGGTGAGGAGCGGCAGGCGGTCGCGTTCGTGGCGCGGGACCCGCCGATCGATCAGGACGTCCTTGAGCTTGCGCTCGCCCGGAGCACCGAGGGGGCGCAGGCGATCCCCGGGGCGCCGGTTGCGCACCGCCAGCGAATCGAGCCGGTCGTCCGGCAGAGCGAGCGCGGCGCAGTGCCGGGAGCCTCGGAACATCCAGGGTGCGACCGGCGTACGCCGCAGGCGGAGCGTCGCTCCGATCTCCTCGATCCGGATCGAGGTCTCGAGCGCGCCCTCGCCCCCCCTCGGACCCGGAGGCGGCAGTCTATACGAAAACGGTTCCGCCCCCCGTGGCAGGGGGCCGGCGGAGCGACCCGGCTCCGCGTCCGGCGGCGCGGTGAGAACCAGGTGTCCGCCCCGCGTCTCCCAGCGCCAGCCGCCGCCCGCGTCGACCCCCACCGCGCCGGCGCCGAGCTGGCGCATCAGCTCCGCCCGGGCGTCCCGCCCCGCCGGGTGAGGGGCGCCCGCGCGCCGGTGGAGGAGGGCGAGCGCGTAGGGGGTGAGCGGGTCGGGGAGCGCCAGGAAGGCGTCGAGCCGGATGCGGCTCCCCTCCGGATCGAGGGCCGACGCGAGGCGGCGCTCGATCGTCCGGCGGGCTCCCCGCGCGGCGCCGGCGAGCCCCGCCAGCCGCTCGGCGAGCCCGCCGGCTCGGGCGTCCGTCTCGTCGAAGAGGCGTCTCTCGAGCGCGGGCAGCAGGAGCCGGCGGACGCGGTTGCGGGGGACGAGCAGGTCCCGGTTGCTCGGATCCTCGACGATCTCCGGCGGAGCGTTCGGGGTTTCCCGGAGGCTCGCCAGGTAGTCGTGCAGGGCACTCCCCGGCAGGTCGAGGAGGGGGCGCACGACGTATCGCCCGCGGCGCGGCAGGATGCCGGCCAGGCCTTCGAGGCCGCTCCCCTGGAGCAGCCGCAAGACGACCGTCTCCGCCTGGTCGTCCTGGTGGTGGGCGGTCGCGATCCAGCGCGCCCCGTGAGCGCTCCGGACCTCCTCCAGGAAGCGGTAGCGGACCCGGCGGGCGGCGGCCTCCGGGCTCTCGCCGGCGCGAGTGAGCGCGGGGACCGACCGGCGCTCGCAGAGCGGCTCGGCGCCGAGGCGGCGGGCCTGGGCACAGGCGGCCCGGGCGCGGTCCGCCGAGCCGGGAACGAGCGCGTGGTCGAGGTGGGCGGCGAGGAGCCGCAGGCCGCGGCGGCGAGCGACGTCCACGAGCGCGGCGAGGAGCGCCGTCGAGTCGGCGCCGCCCGAGTGGGCGACCACGACGGCGTCCCCCGGGGAGGTGGGGGCGTCGTCGGTGAAGAAGCGCTCGAGCCGGTCGGGCAGGTCCGCCGGAGGCAAGTGAGAGGGTGGTGAGAGCAGGACCGGCCCGGTGGGCGACGGTCGAGCTGGTGGCGGTGAAGGGATTTGAACCCTTGACCTAACGATTATGAGTCGTTCGCTCTAACCACTGAGCTACACCGCCTGGAGGCTTCGGATCGAACCGGAGGGTCCTCCGATTCGCGAGACCGCCGGCGGCGGCCCGGGGGGCATTGTAACCGATCCGCCCGGACTTGATCTGATCGCCCCCCTCTCCCTCGATCCCTCTCCCGCCCTCGCGGGGTGAGAGGGACGCCTCCGCCCGCGCGCCATTGAAAGGAGGGCTGTGGGGTATGTCTAGCGCAGGCTCTCCTGGCAGCTCGTGAACTGCCCGAAGAACTCACGCATGGAGGTCGACAGGGCCTCGTCGTTCAGCCGGTAAATGACGTTCTGTCCCTGCCGCTGGTCGACGACCAGGTCGGCCTCCTTGAGCACCGACAGGTGCCGCGAGATCGTCGGCTGCGAGAGGTTGAAGTTGCCGACGATCTCCCCGACCGTCCGCTGGTTGTCCTCGAGCAGCCGGAGGATCTCCTGCCGCGTACCGTCGGACAGAGCCTTGAAGAACTTGGTCAGGTGCCGGCCTTCGCGCCGGGTCAGGTCGCCATTGATATTCGGCATCAGCGTTGCCATCGCTCGCTCCTCGGGTTGCAAGAAGGTTTGGTGTCGCTCGATGGGTCGTATTCTAGGCCGAGGCGTTGAAAATTCATTGAAAGTGCGCCGGATCGAGTGCAGTTCTTTGCATCATGTCTGAGCATACAGGTGCAAACTTCTGTATATGGGAACGTTAGACCGCTCTCTCGGGCCTACGAAAAAAGGCCCCGGTCTCCCGGGGCCCCTTCGATCCTGTATCCGGCGCGCGGGCGCGGCGGCTCAGCCGCCGGCCGCCTGGAATCGGCGCGCCACCTCGTCCCAGCTCACCACGTTCCACCAGGCTTCGAGGTAGTCGGGACGCTTGTTCTGGTACTTCAGGTAGTAGGCGTACTCCCAGACGTCGACGCCCAGGATCGGGGTGGCGCCGTCCATCAGAGGGCTGTCCTGGTTCGGCCGCGAGATCACCTCCAGCTTGCCGTCGACGACGACCAGCCAGCCCCAGCCGGAGCCGAACACGCCGCCGGCGGCGTCGGAGAGCTTCTTCTTGAAGTCGCCGAAGGTGCCGAAGGCGTTGTCGATCGCGTCGCCGAGCGCGCCGCCCGGCGTGCCGCCGCCGTCGGGCGACATGACGGTCCAGAACAGGCTGTGGTTGGCGTGGCCGCCACCATGGTTGCGCACCGCGGTGCGGATCGACTCCGGTACACCGGCGATGTTCGCGAGCAGCTCCTCCACGCTCTTCGACTGGAGATCGGGGTGGCCCTCGAGCGCAGCGTTCAGCTTGTTGACGTAGGCGGCGTGGTGCTTGTCGTGGTGGATCTCCATCGTCTGGGCGTCGATGTGGGGCTCGAGCGCGTCGAATGCGTAGGGCAGGTCGGGGACTGTGTGTGCCATCGGTGTATCCCTCCTCTTGGATGGGGAAAAGATCGACGGGCCGCGGGACGGCCCGGGAAGCGTCCGCTCCCATTCTAGCGTCCGGCTCCGGCGTGGGACGATTTTCCGCGCCACGGCGTGTTGACTTCCGCCGAAGGCCCTGGTTATCATCGCGTGCCTTCGGCGGCCGGGGAGGTTAGCTCAGCGGTGAGAGCACCTGCCTTACACGCAGGGGGTCGTGGGTTCGAATCCCCCACCTCCCACCACTGCGGAGGGCCGCGAAGGGCATCACCGAGAACAATACGACGCGGGGTCGTAGTTCAGTTGGTTAGAACGCCGGCCTGTCACGCCGGAGGTCGCGGGTTCGAGTCCCGTCGGCCCCGCCATTTTCATCCCGTGAGCGACCGGGGCGAGCGCACGCCGCCCCCCCGAGGTCGTCCCGGGGTTCCCCATCAGGAGGTCTCCCGTGCGCGAAAAGATCAAGCTCGTGTCGAGCGCCGGAACCGGGTACTTCTACACCACCACGAAGAACAAGCGGCTCTCGACCGAGAAGCTGCGGATGAAGAAGTACGACCCGAAGGTCCGCAAGCACGTCGAGTTCGTCGAAGAGAAGCTGCGGTAGGGGCCCGCCACTTCCTCGCCGGCCTTCTTGCACCTGCGAGAAGGCTGTGCTAGCTTCCGCCCGCCTCGTTCGACCCGGTCGTTCGGCGCCGCGCTCCCGCGGCGCTCGTAGACCGCTCTCCTCCGCTCCGAACCCGAGGAGCGGAGGATGCAAGCCCAAACACCGAGAGACCTGATCCACCAGTGCGCCCGCGGCCCGGAGCCGACCGCCTGGGCGCGGTTCGTCGAGCGCTTCGGCCCGGCGATCGAGGACGGCGTGCGCCGTGCGCTGCGCGACGCCACCCGACGCCGGCCCGGCGCGCGGCGGGTCGCGAGCGGTCCCGCCGGCATCGTCGAGATTGAAGAGCTCCACCACGAGATGGTGCAGGAGTGCTACTGCCGGCTGCTCGCAGGGGGCCGGCGGCGGCTCGCCGGCTTCCGGGGCACAGCCGAGCCGGAGGCGCGGGCCTGGCTGGCGCGGCTGGCCGAGCGCTGTACCCGCGACCGCCTGCGCGCGGCACGCGCGAGCAAGCGGGGCGGCCGTGCGCTGTCGGCGCGCCAGCGCGATGCCGTCTCGATCCCCGACCCCGCCCCGTCGCCCGAGCGCCGCGCGATCGGCCGCCAGGAAGTGCGCCGCTTCTTGCGCCGCTGCCGCCGGCTGAGCCGGAGCGAGCGCGACGCGCGCATCCTCCGCCTCGTCTTCCTCGCCGGCCTCACCAGCCGCGAGGTGGCCGTCGCGAGCCGAGGCGAGCTCTCCCCGAGCGCCGTCGACACGGTCGTCCACCGCTTCCGACGCCGGATCGAGGAGAGCGGTCACGAGGCGCCCCGGCGCCCGGCCGTCCGCGCCGGGTAGACTGCGCCCGATGATCCGGATCTTCACCAGCCGTCGCTGCCTCGCCCACCGGGCGCCGGGCGGGTACCCGGAGCGCCCCGAGCGCCTGTCGTCGATCCTCGAGCACCTCGCCGCCTCGGAGCGGTTCGCCGGCGCCGTGGTGGAGGACCCGGAGGGGCCGGACTCGGGTTTGGACTCGGAGGCGGCCGAGCGGGCGATCCTCGCCCTCCACGACGAGCGCTACGTGGCGCGTCTGCGCCGGGCGGTCGAGCGCGGCGACGGCCTGATCGACTCGGCCGACAACCCGGTCTCCGCCGGCACCTGGGACGCCGCCATGGCGGCCGTCGAGACCACCCTGGCCGCGGCGCGCTGGGCCGCCGAGGGCGGCGGGGCGGGCGAGCCCCGGCACGCCTTCGCGCTCGTGCGTCCGCCCGGCCACCACGCCGAGAGCGACCGGGCGATGGGCTTCTGCTACTTCGCGAACCTGGCGGTGGCGGTCCAGCACCTGCGCGACGCTCCGGCGCCCCACGGGGTCGAGCGCGTGGCGATCCTCGACCCGGACGTCCACCACGGCAACGGCACGCAGCACCTGTTCGAGGCGCGCGGCGACGTCTTCTTCGCGAGTCTCCACCAGTGGCCGTTCTACCCCGGCACCGGCGCGCGCGCCGAACGCGGCGTGGGGGCGGGGGAGGGGGCGACGCTCAACGTGCCGCTGCCGGCCGGGACCGGCGACGACGAGTGGCTCCGCGCGCTCGACGAGGAGGCGCTGCCGGCGCTGCGCGCCTTCGCGCCCGAGTTCCTCGCCGTCTCCGCCGGCTTCGACGCCTGGCGCGGCGACCCTCTCGGCGGCATGCGGCTGAGCGAGGCGGCGTTCCGAGGGCTCGGCCGGCGGATGGGCGCCCTCGCCGCCGCCCACACCCGCGGCCGGAGCCTCACGGTCCTCGAAGGCGGCTACGACGTCTCGTCGCTCGGACGGCTCGTCGAGGAGTACCTGATCGGGCTCGATGAGCCGACTGATTGACCTACGTGCATAACCATCGATACAATCGCGCGAAAAGCTCACGTAACGCTTGAACTTTCGGGCCGCGACGCCCGAGCCGACACCAGGCACGACACGAAAGGGACGCGACCGGCCGACCGAGGCCTTCCCGAGCGGAGCGCCGGAGCGCGTGGAGGACAACGTGATGAGACAGCGAGCGATTCAGGCACTCTCGATCGGCCTGCTGATGGTGGCGACCGCCGCCTCGGCCGCGCCTCCTTTCGGCCACTTCGACGGCAAGGTCGGCGGCGGCAACGGCGGCTCCGGCGTCATCGGCCTGACCGGCTGGGCGCTCGACGACGACGGTGTTCGCGCGGTCGACGTCTTCGTCGACGGCGTGCCGGTCGGCCGAGCCGCCTACGGGCGCAACCGGCCCGGCGTCACCCGCCACTTCCCCGGCTTCCCCGACTCCGACGCCGCGGGCTTCGGCTTCTCGCTCGACAGCACCCGGTTCCTGAACGGCCTCCACGAGGTCCAGGCGCGGGTGACGACCGAGACCGGCGAGCGCCGCTTCCTGAACCCGGTCTCGATCGAGTTCACCAACACCACGGCGCTGCTCGACCCGTTCGGCGAGATCGAGCTCCCGCGTCCGAACGCGGAGCTCTACGGCACCTGCGACCTCGCGAGCTCGCCGCGGCGCCTCACCTCGGTGCTCGGCTGGGTTCTCGATGCCGGCGTCGAGGAGCGCGACATGGGCGTCGGCTACGTCGAGCTGCTGATCGACGGCGCCATCTTCGCCAACAGCCGGGTCGACTGCTTCTACAGCTCGACCGGCGAGAACCAAGGTCCGACCCAGTGCTACGGCCTGCGCCGGCTGGACGTGGAACGGAGCTACCCGACGCTCCCGAACTCGCCGCTCGCCGGCTTCCGCTTCGTCCTCGACATCGGCTTCCTGATCGACATGGGCTACGCCGAGGGCAACCACGTGCTGACGATTCGCTCGGGCGACGTGGCGGCGTCGGTGACCAACGTGGCGAGCATCCCCGTCACCTTCCTGTGCGACAACCGGATCGGCAACGAAGAGGGCTTCGGCTGGATCGCGCCGGTGACGCCGATCCAGATCGGCGACGGCATCGTTCAGGCGAGCGGCTGGGCGCTCGACTGGGAGGGCGTCGACCGCGTGCTGGTCTACGTCGACGGCAAGGAGGTCGGCGAGGCGACGCTCGGCGTCGCGACCCCGTCGATCGCCGGCCGCTACCCCGGCTACCCGGGCAACGCGAACGCCGGCTGGCGGCTCCAGTTCGACAGCACCGAGCTCTCGGACGGAGTTCACCACCTGCAGGTCGTGATCGTGGACGAGGCGGGGCGGACGACCTTGCTGGGTGAGCGGGACTTCGTGCTGGACAACGTGGACGACTGAGGGCCCCGAGAACACGAAAGGCCGGAGTCGCGAGACTCCGGCCTTTTCCTTTGGCGGACGTGGAAGGGCGGCCGTTACGACGACGGACCGAGGTCGCCGGCGACCGCTTCGGCCACCTGGTTGCCGTCCTGGCCGTCGAGGCCGTGGCGGCGGGCGAGGAGCTCGTCGGCCTGGTCGAACAGCTCCAGGGCCCGCTGGATCTGCGCGTCGCCCGCGGCCCGCACCCGGTGGGAGGCGTCCTGGCCCCAGAGGGCGTTGAACACCTCGGCGTGCACGAAGCGCAGCGTGTCCTCGCGGGTGGCCGGGTCCTCGAACGCCTCCGCCACCTCCTCGGCCGTGCTGAACTCCTCGGCGACCAGCCACTCGGCGAGCTCGTCGAGAACCTCCGGTTCCGGCTGCCAGTCCGCGGCCGTCCCCTCGGCGGTGATCTCGTGGCGCCGCACGTAGTCGACCGCGAACTCGAAGTGGGCGCTCCGGCTGATCAGGAACTGCGAGTAGGGCGACAGCTCCTGCGGCTCGATCACCACGTCGGGCGTAATGCCGCCGCCGCCGTAGACCTTGCGGCCGAGGTCGGTGTAGAAGACCGGCTCGCCCTCGTGCGGGTCCTCGCCCTCGTCGGACTCCTCCGCCTCGCGCTGGTACGGGTCGTACGTGTAGTAGTCGTAGAACGAGGTGTAGTCGCGCTGGATCAGCCGGCCGGCCGGGGTGTAGTAGCGCGCCGTGG
>CAZLLV010000446.1:0-7262 GCA_964560325.1 uncultured Thermoanaerobaculia bacterium
GGTGATGCTTCTCTCAATAGCTCGCACACTCTCGCCAGCAGTGCGAGCAGATGGGGTTTTTCCTGGGTGCGAGGTCGTAACAGGATTCGCCCTGGCGATCCGTTGGGTGGATAGGTTCGGATGTCGCCGAACCCGACATCCAGTGTGACGAGAATCCGGTCTTCCTGGCGACAAACTTCATCGATCACCGAGTCGTCGGCACCGACGAGCCGCTGCTCGACCACCGAGGAGACGTCGTGCCCGGCGTCTTCGAACGGACCGGTTCCTTCGACAGGGAGGTTTTCGTCGAGCTTGAAGCGCACCGGCTCCGAAGCTCAGGCAGGAATGGAAAGGACGGGCTCGCGGGCCAACTCCGCCGCGTAGGCGATCGCCGCTCGGATGTGACGTTCTTTCAGGCTGGGATAGCTCGCCAGGATCTCTTCCGTGGGTACACCGGCCGCCAGGTTGTCCAGGACAACGCTGGCCATGACGCGTGTACCCGCGAAGCAGGGGCGCCCGTGGCAGACTTTTGGGTCGACGGTGATCAACTCACGCCATTCCATGAGGTTCATCCTAACCGAAGGGTCATGACCATCTGCCGAAACGATCGTGGAGGGGTGGAAGGCGCGGATGAGGAGGGCTATTTTCCTTGTCATCTGGCATCCTCCGGGCTCGCCGCGAACCCCCTCACTCCACGTCCACCCAGCCCCCCACCCGCTGAAACGTCTTCCGCTCCAGGTCCAGCGCCACCACGTAGGCCCCCTGCGCCCCGATACGCCGATTGGCGTGGTAGGTGAGCGGCGGCGTGAGCCCCGTCGGCCACTTGTAGAAGCGTTCGAGCTCCGCCACCAGCTTCGAGCGCGACAGGTCCCGACCCGCCCGCTTCGCCGCCTCCTCGAACAGCCGCGCCGCCGCCAGCGTGTTCACCTGCACGGCCAGGTGCTCCTGGGGCAGACCGTGACTCTCCGCCAGGCCGCGGTAGGCCGCGAACGCCTCCTCCGTCCGGTCGTCCGGCAAGGTCGGGAAGGCGAGGAACATCCGGCCGTCGAAGCTCGGCGGAGCGGCGAACGCCTCCGCTCCCGCCATCGACCCCAGGGCGTAGACCTCCGGGTGCCAGTCGGAGCGCTCCGCCGCCTCGAGCAGGCGCCGCCGATCGTCGGACGGGCCGAGGAAGAAGAGCGCCTGCGAACCGAGGGTGGCCAGGGTCGACGCCAGCCCCAGAGGATCGAGCCCGCCCGGGCGGTAGGTGCGCTCTTCCAGCTGTCCCCAGCCTGCCGCTCTCGCCGCCGCCACCATGCCGGCGGAGACCGCGGCCAGCTCGGGCGCATCCTCCACGCGCAGCACCGTCGCCGCCGGCAGTGCCTCGCCCGAGGGCGCAGCGGCCCGCAGCCGCTCCCCCGCGAAGCGCACGAGCGCCCGCCCCTGCGGCTCCAGGCCGGGCAGGAGGTAGAAGACGTACGGGTTCACCGGCTCCTCGAGCTGCGGGCGGATCGTGAACGGCCCGACCAGCGGCACGCGCCGCTCCCGGAGCAGGCCCGGCAAATCGGCCTCCGAACCCGCGAGGAACGCTCCGACCAGGGCGAAGACCCGCTCCTGCTCCAGGAAATCCCGCACCCACGGCGGGCGCGCCGGCTCGTAGTCCGGCAGCTCCGCCGCCGCGATCTCCACCTGGCGGCCGTAGAGCCCGCCGCGCTCGTTCAGGTCCGCCGCCCAGGCTTCGAGCACGCCCTCGATGGCGGCGCCCAGGCCGGCGACCCGGTCCCGCGGCGGCAGGAGGGTGCCGACGGTGAGGGCCGCGTCCTCGACTCCCGGATCGCGGTCGCTCCCGAGCTGGCGGATGTAGGCGATCAGGGCCTCCATGTCCTCGATCGACATCCGGTAGCGCGGCATGCCCACGTGCAGCTCGTTGCCGGCCGGGTCGACGCCGAGGGTGATCGCGCGTTTCAGCAGCCGCTCGTCGTACGGCGGGTGCTCGCGCCCACTCTCGTGGCGCACGCCGTACGGGCGGGTCAGCGCCTCCCAGGTGAGGTCGGAGGGCTTCACGCCGCCTTCCGGGTTGCCCCGCCCGTCCTCGCCGTGGCAGCTCGAGCAGGGGAGAACGGTCGCCGGCAGCTCGGTCTGGCCGCTCATGACGGCGGTGATCTCGCCGCCGGACGGGCTGGCGCCGGTCTGATAGATCCGCCGGCCGGCCGCCTCTTTCTCGCTGAGCCGGGGTCCCTCCGAAGAGGCTGGCACCTCGTGGGACAGCATCGCGCCCGAAGTGTCTGGCACCTCGGTGGGCACCTCGGTGGGCGCCTCGTCGGCGCGGTTTTCCTGGACGGGTCGGGCCTCGGCCGCCAGCACGGCGAGCCCGCCGAGGAGGAGCAGAAGGAGGGTTCGGAGCCCGTGGGCCGGTACGGTGGGGCGGCGGCTCAGCGCGTCGCTCCCGGGCCGGTGCCCCCGCCGGTGCGGGCGCCGCGTGCGCCTTCGTCGTGGAGCACCGAGTCGAAGACCTCGATGATCGCCTCCGCTCCGGCCAACCCGAAAGCCTTCTTCCACAAGCCGGTCGGCTCGTTCCCGAGGATCAGGATGCCCTGGTGCGCCTCCGGATCCGCGGTGAACTGCCCGAGCTTGCGGAGCGCGATCTCGACGTTCCGCGGCTCCCCGGTCAGGAAGTACCAGCCCCGCTCGGCGTGGAAGCGCTCCGCCAGCTCGGCCAGCTTCTCCGGCGTGTCGTTCTCCGGGTCGACGCTGATCGAGATCAGGTGCACGTCGTCGCCGACCCGGTCGCCCACGTGGGCCTGGATCTTCTCGATCGTGGACGAGAGCATCGGGCACATGCCGGTGCAGGCGGTGAAGACGGTGTTGATCAGCACGACCTTGCCCTGGAGCAGGTCGGAGTAGAGCCGCATCGGCTCGCCGTGCTGGTTGATCAGCTCGACGTCGGTGAAGTAATGGAGGGCGGGGTCGACCGACGGCGCCTCGGGCGTACCGTCCGCCTGGGCGCCCGCCGGCGCTCCCGCGAGGCCGAGGAGCAGGAGGGCCGCGAGGGCGGCACGCGGGCCGGTCACCGCTCCTCCGCCGGGGCGTCCGTGGCCCCGCCGTCGCCTCCGGCGGAGGCGAGCCGGTCGAGGATCTCCGCCAGCGTCTCGGGCGGCGCCAGCCCGTAGGCGCGCGTCCACTCCCCGGCCGCATCGTTGCCGAGCAGCACCACCGGCGCGTGGTCGGAGAAGTCGGCGGTGAAGACCTCGAGCGCCTTGAGGAGGGCGTCGACCGTCCCCTTCTCGCCGGTCACGAGCGTCCATCCGGGCTCGCGACCGAAGCGCGCCGCCCACTCGGCGAGCCGTTCCGGCGTGTCGGTCGTCGGATCGACCGAGACCGAGATCAGGTGCACGTCCCGCCCGGCGCGGTCCCCCAGCCGATTCTCGAGCTGGCCGAAGATCGCGCCCATCGGCGGGCAGATCGTGGTGCAGGTGGTGAAGACGAAGTTCATCGCCACCACCCGGCCCTCCACCAGGTCGCTGTAGAAGCGGACCGTCTCGCCGTCCTGGGTGACGACCTCGACGTCCGGGATCGACAGCCCGTCGAGCTCGGTGACCTCGTCCGCGGCGTCGGCCCCGCCGGTCATCATCTCCTGGTGCGCCGAGTGGTCGGCCTCGGCCGAGCCTTCGTTCTCCATCGCGTGGTGCTCGTGCTGCGCGACGGCGGGCGCCGCCGACAGCAGGAGGGCGATGAGGAACGCCGGCAGGGCGTGCAACGGGGTCGGTCGGATCTGCGTCATGGCTGAACTCTTTCTCCGAGAGCTACAGAGGCCGCCGGGGCGGCCGGGAGTGGTCGGGCTGCGTACCCGCTCTGTGCACCGGGCGAGCCGCGTCGTGACAGCTTGGAAACCCCCAATCGGAGGTTTCGATCGGCCGAGATCCTAGAGCGTCCGCAGCACCGCCCGCACCGGCGAGGCATCGAGGCCGACGAGGCGGAGCGGCAGGGCGATCAGCTCGTAGAGGCCCGGCGGTACATCCGCGAGCAGCAGTCCCTCCAGGTTGACCACGCCGCCCGCGACCAGCGCGTGGTGCGCCGCGAGGTCCTTGCTGTCGAACGGATCGACCGACGGCGTATCGAGGCCGACCAGGAGGGTGCCGGCTTCGCCCAGGGCGCGGGCGAGCTCGGGCGAGAGGGCGGTGAAGCGCTCGGGGAAGGGGGGCGGCGGCTCGCTGCCGGAGGTGGGACGGGGGACGCTCCCGGTCTTGAGCAGCAGACGGGGCGGGTCGCCGAGATCGACGCCCGCCAGGTGCTCGGGCAGCACCAGCGGCTCGGGCGGCACCTCGACGACGCGGCACGGCCCGAGGAACGGTTCGAGCGGCAGGTCGGCGATCGCGGCGCCGCCGTCCGCGACGTGGAAGGGGGCGTCGGCGTGCGCGCCGAGGTGGGGCGTGGTGGTGAGCGCGGAGACGTTCACCGAGTCGCCGCGGGCGATCGCCCACGTGAGCTCGGCTCGGTACGGCGTGTCCCCCGGCCAGACCGGGATGCCGGGGCGAACCGGCGGCGTGATGTCGTAGAGGCGGGTCACGGTCCGTCGATTGTAGGTCGATTACACTCCGGCCCGTGCCCGCCGCGCGCAGCCTCCGCCACGAGCTCACCCTCCTCGTCCTCTCCCGCTACCCCGTGGTCGTCCTCGAGAGTCCCGAGGAGGCGCGGGTCGAGGAGCTGGTGGCGCAGGTGGGGCTCGACCTGTCGATTCCGCTCCTGGTCTGGAGCTCGACCACCGGGCTCACCCGCCCGTCGGGCGGCGGGCTCTCCGAGACCGAGGACCCGGAGAAGGCGCTCGAACGGGTGGCGACGATGGAAGGGGAGGTGCTGGTCCTCTTCCACGACCTGCACCCGTACCTCGAGCGCCCGGAAGTGGCGCGCCGGCTGCGCGAGCTCGACCGAACGTTCGGCGGCGGCCGATCGACCGCGATCCTCGCCGGCGTCGGCGTCGAGCTGCCGGGGGCGCTCACCCACCGGGCGGCGCGGCTCCGGCTCGAGCTGCCCGGCCAGGCCGAGCTCGAACGGCTGGTGCGCGCGACGGCGGCGGAGCTCTCGGCTCAGCGTGGCACGCGGGTCGAGCTCGCCCCGGCGGACGTCACCGACCTCGCCAGGACGCTCCGGGGCCTCGAGCGCGACGAGGCGAGGCGCCTCCTCCTCCAGGCCGCGCTCCGCGACGGCGCGCTGACGGCCGGCGACCTCGGCCATCTGCTCGACGGCAAGCGCCGGCGGGTCGAATCGAGCGGCGTGCTCCAGTGGATCGAGAGTCGTTCGGGCGGCGACGAGGGAGGCGCCGCCTCCGGCTTCGACACCCTCGGCGGCGCCGGAAACCTGAAGCGCTGGGCCGTGCGCCGGCGCGAAGCCTTCGGCGAGGCGGCGAAGCGCTTCGGCCTCGATCCGCCCAAGGGGCTACTCCTGACCGGCGTGCCGGGCACCGGCAAGAGCCTCGCCTGCCGGGCGCTCGCCGCCGAGTGGCGCCTGCCGCTCCTCGCCCTCGACCCGGGGCGCCTGTTCGATCGCTTCGTCGGCGAGACCGAAGCCAACCTGCGCCGGGCGCTCGCCACCGCCGAGGCGATGGCGCCGGCGGTGCTCTGGATCGACGAGATCGAGAAGGCGCTCTCGACCACGGCGAGCGAGGCGGACGCCGGGCTGTCGCGGCGGGTGGCCGGGACGCTCCTGACCTGGATGCAGGAGCGGCCGGCGCCGGTCTTTCTGATGGCGACGGCGAACGACGTCGAGGCGCTGCCGGTCGAGCTGCTGCGCCGCGGGCGCTTCGACGAGGTCTTCTTCTTCGACCTGCCGAGCGCCGCGGACCGGGAGCGGATCTTCACTCTCCACCTGGCGCGCCGTGAGCGCGATCCGGCGGCGTTCGACCTGCCGGCGCTCGCCGCCGCGACGGAAGCGTTCTCGGGCGCGGAGATCGAGGGCGTGGTGGTGGCGGCGCTCTACCACGCGTTCGGCGAGCGACAGGCGCTCTCGACCGAAATCCTGGTCGCCGAGGCGGAGGCGACCCGGCCGCTCTCAAAGCTCCGCCCGCAGGCCATCGCCACGCTTCGTGCCTGGGGTGCCGAGCACGCGCGCAAGGCGTGAAGCGCCCTCGGGGGGGAGGGGGGGCACATTGACAAGGTGTTTTAGTTAGTATATAAGTGTTGATGGCAATGGCTAAGGATAAATCATGACCGAAACTCCTCGACCCACGGACGGCAGCGCCCGAAGCTCCCCTGAGGGAGCGCCCATCCAGCCGAAGTGGCAATCCGGGGTCCTGTTCGTTCTGGTGCTCCTTCTGGCTTCCAACTTGGCGCTCCTCCATCAGAATCGCGCGCTCAAGCGGGCGCCCGACAACGCGCCGGCGGCGAGCCGTTTCCTCCAGGTGGGTGAAGAGGTTCCGCCGTTCCACGGGATCACTCCGAGTGGCCGCGTCGAGATCGTCGAGTACGACGGGTCCCACCGGACCCTCCTGTTCGTCCTCTCGCCGCAGTGCACGTGGTGCCTGCTCAACATCCCGTACTGGCGCGCCATCGAAACACGCCTCCGCGACGACGAGACGAGGATCGTGGCGGTGTCGACGACGCCGGGTGACCTCGAGGGCTACATGGCGGAGCATGAGCTGTCCGGCTTGCCGATCCTGGGCGAGCCGGACCCGGGAGACCTCGTCACCTACAAGCTCGACCTGACTCCCCAGACCCTTCTCATCGGGCCCGGCGGAGTGGTCGAGCGTGTCTGGCCGGGCGTGATCCGGCCGGAGCAGGTCGCCGGGATGGAGGCAGCTCTCGGGATCGATCTCTCCGACATCGACCCGATCTTCGAGTCGGGTCTCCTCGCTCGAAATTTCGACGACACCAACGCGGGCCGGATCTCACGAGAGGGTGGGATCGCCCAAGACTGAATCACTCCAAGGAAAGGAACGACTGATGAAGAAGATCAAAGCGACGAACCTTCCTGCAGCCCTGCTGATCGCAGTGACCTTCGTGCTTCTAATGTCGGCGGCTCAGCTCACTGCGGCGCCCGATTCGAGCCCGAGCTTCGAGGACCTGGCCAAGGTGGCCGGTTGTGTGGGCCTGGACTGCAACGATCCCACCGACTGCGGGAGCTTCTGCTTCTGCCACAACCCCACCGACACCATCGGCGATTGCCATCTCGACGAGCCAGCCCTGCGAGCCCTGCTGAGGGGCGACGGCTGATCTGAACGGCTCCGGCCGGTTTCGGAAACCGGCACGACGAAGCCGTCCGGCAAGGACGGCGGCGGATCTCCACCCTCTAGTGGTGCGTCCGGGTCGGTA
>CAZLLV010000447.1:0-5829 GCA_964560325.1 uncultured Thermoanaerobaculia bacterium
CACGACAACGTGACGGTCGTGCTGCTTCGCGCGGACGAGCTCTGAGCGCGTTCTACGGCGGCCACCCTGGCTGCGCAGGGCCTGCAGGCTTCCTGAGGGATGAGCCCAAGTAGCGGCCGGAGTGGTGGCTTCGCAGGCGGCTGAGGCGGAACGAGCACGGGACGGCGGAGCCGGCCCGCGCGCAGCGTCCGAATACGCCGGCGCCCGGCCGGGGGCGTCGGTCTCGCCACTCCGACTCGGCCACTCGATTCCCCCGTGAGCTGACCGGGCCGCTAGAATGAGCCCGAGGAGAATCCGCCATGGCTCTACCGTCGATCAAGCAACAGATCCTCGACGACTTCGACCGCCTGTCGCCGGAGCTGCAACGCCGGGCACAGGAGCTCGTCCACGGTCTCGCCGCCTCCGCCTCACGGCCCGAGGGCACGCCGGGCAAGGAGCTGCTGCGCTTCGCCGGCATCCTCGACGAGGACGCCGCGCGCGAGATGGAGCGCACGATCGAGGAAGGTTGCGAGCGAGTCGATCTCGATGCCTGGTGAGTACCTGCTCGACACCAGCGTCATCATCCCCCTCTTCCGGGGCGAGCCGACCGTCCAGGAGCGCCTGAAGCAGGCCGAGCGCGTCTTTCTCTCCGCCGTGGTCCTAGGCGAGCTGCACTTTGGCGCCGAGGGCTCCGACCGAACGGAGGAACAGCTCGACCAGATCCGGGCCTTCGCTGGCACCTGCACGCAGCTCGCATGCGATGCCGAGACGGCGCGCCACTACGGCCGAATCAAACAGAGCCTCCGGCGCCGGGGCCGGCCGATCCCGGAGAACGACCTCTGGATCGCCGCCACGGCCGTCCAGCACGAACTCGTCCTGGTCACCCGCGACGAGCACTTCCACGAGGTCGAGGGGCTGGCCACCGAGCGCTGGTGACCGCAGGTCGCCGCTTTCGCCGGTGCTACCGTCCGCCGGCGGAGGTGAGGATCGTAGCCGTCCCCTCGACGCGTAGCTCCGGGCGTTTCTGAAGCCCGGCCCAGGCGGTGGCGCCGGTTGGGTCGGTGGGGTGTCCCTGGGCCGCCAGCTCTTTCCGGGCTGCGGCGATCTCCTCCTCGGTGACGACGGTGACGTCGCCGCCGCTCTGCCGGACGACCGTGGCCATCTCCGCCCGCCGGGGCGGGGTGGCGACGGCGATGCCGGCGGCGGTGGGCGGGCCGGGGGCGCGCTCGCCCGGGCCGTCGCCGCCGAAGAGGGGGGCTAGGCTGGCGTAGCCGGCGAGCTGGACGGCGTGGAGCGCGGGGGTTGGGGCGCCTTCGGGCCGTCCGGAGGCGAGGCCGAGGGCGACGCCCCCCAGGAGCGAGCCGTTGCCGGTGGGGAGCACGATCCGGTCGATCCGCGCGCCGCGCTCGATCGCTTCCGCGATCTCCCATCCGAGGGTCGCGACGCCGGCGGGGAAGAAGGGCTGGTAGACGTGGCTCGCGTAGGGGAGCCGGCCGCGCAGCTTCGCCGCCGCGTCGGCCGCCGCCTGGCGGTCGCCGGGAATCACGTCCACGGCGGCGCCGGCCGCGGCGAGGCCCCGGAGCTTCGTCTCCGGCGTCGACTCCGGCACCAGAACGCGGCAGCGGATGCCGCGGGCGGCGCAGGCGCGGGCCATGGCGATCCCGGCGTTGCCGGACGAGTCGAGGAAGACCTCCGGCACGCCGCGCCGGGCGCAGACGGCGGCGAGCACCTCGGCGCCCCGCTCCTTGAAGGTCCCGCCGCCGGGGCTCCCCTCGTGGAAGAGGAGTGTCTCGCCGATTCGCGTCGGTCCGGTGCCCATCTCCCGCTCGGGAAGCTCCTCCGGCGCGAGCCCGAGGGCGCTCGCCCAGCGGCGGAGGCCGGGCGGGCCGTCACCGTCCCCGAACGACGGCGGCGGCTTGCGGGGGAACCCGTCGGGGAACCCCCAGAAGCCGCCGCAGGCGGGGCAGACGGCCGGCAGGCCGTCGCCCGGGTAGGGTGCCCGGCAGGCGAGACACGCGGGTCGCATCATGTGCCGCCGGGCCCGGTCCGATCCGCTCTCAGTCGCCCTGGCGCTCGAAGAGGCCCGGGTTCGGGTCGCCGGAGCCGTACAGGTAGCCCTCGCGCGACTTGACCTCGAACTGCGGGTTCTTCGTCCGCACCGTCACCTCCTGGAAGCCGGACTCGCCGGCCGGGTGGCCGCTCCGGTACGCCAGCAGGTAGTAGCCGTTGTTCTCCTCGGCGATCTTGCCGAGCGGCGTCAGGAAGTTGGTGAAGTTGAAGAAGTACTCGCCGCCGGTCTCCTCGGCGAGCTGGTTCATGCCGTCCGACATGGTGTGCCGGACCTGGAGCGGCGTGAGGTCGATCATGTAGGCGGCGACGTTGTTGTCGTTGAGCGCCTGCATCATCGGCGGGTAGTAGCGCGGGTCCTCCAGGTACTGGCCGACGTTGTTGATCTGCCCGAAGCCGGCACCGCTCGAGAAGAGGACCAGGTTCTTGCGGCCCTCGATCTCGCCGGCCGCCTCGGCCAGCACGCGCACCGCGTCGTAGATGCGCAGGGTCTCCTTGCGCAGCGCGTCGCCCTGCGGCAGGTCGTCGAGGAGCGCCGGCTCGGCGGTGCCTTCGGCGCGCGACGGCCAGTTCTGCTCCGGGTCGCGCCCCTTCATGGCGGCGTCGATCGCCCGGGTGATCGCCTCTCTGTCCTTGGTGAAGTCGCTCTGGAGCTTGAGCTTGAAGTCGTAGCTCGCGACCGCCACCCAGTCGTTGGGCAGCAGCTCACGCTCGACCCAGCGCTTCGCCTGGCGGGCGGCGTCGAGCTGGCGCCGGATCATGCCGACGCTGGTCTCGTTCTCGACCTGGCGCTGGTCATCGAAGAGGAGGACGAAGTAGCGGTCCTCGGGCAGCGTTTCGATCTCGAGCTCGCCTTCGAGCGCCCGCGGCGCGGGGCCGGCGAGGCGGCGGTTGCTGTAGAAGCTGACGGCGTTGACGTCGATCGGCTCGCCGTCCTCCTCGACGACGAAGTCGTCGGGGCCGAGGCCGATGATGACGTTGCCCTGCCGGTCGGTGACCAGCACGTCGAGCAGGACCTCGGAGACGTCGACCCGGTCGCCGAACTCGCCGCTCGGCTCCTGGGCCTCCTGGGCCGGGACCGGCAGAGCGGCCGCGGCGAGGGCGAGGAGCCCGAGGAGGGTGGTGGTGAAGAGGGTGTGGGTTCGGGTGGTGCTCATGGGATCAAGTGCCCCCTTGCGTGGTCGGTGACGTCGGCCCGGGAGGTCGCCCGGAGGGGTGTTCCTGGGGCCGATCGTGCGTTCGCCGGGTAAAATCTGCAAGCCCCGCGCCAGGGTTTACAGATCGCCCCTACTGGTGGTAGAAGCCGCCGGCTTCGGCCACCTTGCGCAGCGCCTCGGACGGCTCGTAGCGCGGGCCGACCTCCTTCGCCAGCGCTTCTAAGGTGCGCACGATCTCCTCCGGCCCCCGGTGGTCGGCGTAGCGGCAGACGCCGCCCCGGAAGGGCGGGAAGCCGGTGCCCAGGATCATCGCCAGGTCGAGCTCGCCGGGGCTCGCGACCACGCCCTCCTCCAGGCAGCGCGCCGCCTCGTCGACCATCCGTAGCACCATGCGGTCGACGATCGTCCGCGGATCGGGGTCCTCGACCGTCGGCTCCACGCCGATCAGCTCGTAGACCTCCGGGTCGGGGTCCTGGCGCTCGCCGTCGTCGTAGCGGTAGAACCCCTTGCCGTTCTTCTTGCCCAGCCGCCCGTCCACCTCCGGCCGGTCGACCCACTCGGGCAGCGGCAGCCGGTCGCCGTAGGCGGCGTTCAGGGTGTGGGCGACCTCGATCGCGATGTCGATCCCCACCTCGTCGGTGAGCGCGATCGGCCCCATCGGCATGCCCCACGATTTCATCGCCCGGTCGACGTCTTCGATCCGGTAGCCGTCCGCGACCAGCCAGAGCGCCTCGCCGAGCGAGAAGGTCAGGAGCCGGTTGACCAGGAAGCCGGGGGAGTCCTTCACCCGCACCGGGACCTTGCCGAGGTCGCGGGAGAGCGCGACCACCGTGTCGACCGCCCAGTCGGCGGAGCGCTCGCCGGCGATCACCTCGATCAGCGGCATCTTGTCGACCGGGTTGAAGAAGTGCATGCCGACCACCCGCTCGGGGTTCGGCGTGTCCTTCGCGATGGCGTCGATCGACAGCGCCGACGTGTTGGAGGCGAGGACCGTGTCGTCGCGCACCTCGGCGGCGACCTCGGCGAAGACCTTCTGCTTGACCGGCAGCTTCTCGACGATCGCCTCGATCACCGCGTCGACCCGCCCGAAGCCGCTGTAGTCGAGCGTCGGGCGCAGCAGCGCCATCTTGCGCTCGAGCTGCTCCTCGGTCAGGCGCCGCTTCTTCACCTGCTTGTGGAAGACCCGCGAGGCGTGCTCCATGCCGGAGGCGAGCGCGGGCTGCTGGATGTCCTTGAGGCGCACCGGGATGCCCTTCTCGGCGGCGAGCTGGCCGATGCCGCCGCCCATCGCGCCGGCGCCGAGGACCGCGAGGCTCTTCACCTCGCGGGCGCCCGGGGTCTCGCCCCCCTTGCCCTTCGAGCCCTCCATGAGCTGGAAGACGTGGATCAGGTTCTTCGCCACGTCGGAGGTCGCGAGGGTGCCGGCCGCCCGCGCCTCGGCGTTGAAGCCGGCCTGCATGCCCTCCTCGATGCCGGTGCGGATCACCTCGAGCGCCTCGATCTGCGCCGGGTAGTGGCCGCCGGTCTTCGCCAGCGTCTGCTTCTTCGCCTGGTCGAAGAGGATCTTGCGTCCGAGCGGGTTCTTCTCGAGCAGCAGCTCTTTGACGTCGAGCCCGCCGCCCGCGGAGGAGCGCTTCTTGCCCATCTTGTCGCGCGCGAAGTCGCGGACGAGGTCGTGGAAGCGGGCGTCCGGGAGGAGCGCGTCGACCAGGCCCATCCGGAGCGCCTTCTTCGGATAGACGTTCTTGCCGGCGAGGATCACTTCGAGCGCCTGCTGAATGCCGACGAGGCGCGGCAGCCGCGTCGAGCCGCCCCACGCCGGGATGATGCCGAGCTTGGTCTCCGGCAGGCCGATCTTGGTCGATTCGTGGTCGCTCGCCACCCGCCAGGTCGAGGCGAGGGCGATCTCGGTGCCGCCGCCCATGCAGGCGCCCCGGATCGCCGCCACGGTGGGGAAGGGGAGCGCTTCCCAGCTCGCGAACACCCGCTGGCCGAAGCGCACGCCGGCTTCGGCCTCGATGGGATCGCGCACGGCGGCGATCATGTTCACGTCCGCGCCCGCGATGAACCCCTTCTCCTTGCCCGAGAGGAGGACGAGGATCGCGATGTCGGAGCGGCCGGCGAGCGAGTCGACCGTCGACTCGAGCTCTTCGAGAACCTCGCGGTCGAAGACGTTCACCCGCTTGTCCGGGTGGTCGAAGATGAGAGTGGCCAGCCCGTCGGGGCCGACGTCGAGATGGAAGGTTCTGCCCATGATGGTCGTCTTTCGTCCTGTTCGTGCTGGGGGTGGGGGTGCGCTACTCGGCGGCTGCCGCGGCGTACATCGCGTCGATCTGCCGCCGGTACTTCTCGTCCACGACGCGGCGCTTGACCTTCTGCGTCGGCGTCAGCTCGCCGCCTTCGATGCTCAGCTCTTCCGGAAGCAGATCCCACGCCACGATCTGCTCGTAGTGCGCCAGGTCGTCGTTGACCTTCGCCACCTCGCCCTCGATCAGGCCCCGCACCCGCTCGTCCTCCAGCAGGGCCTCGGTGTCGCCGGTGGGGATGCCCTGATCGCCCGCCCACACCTTCAAGGAGTCGACGTCCGGGACGATCAGCGCGGAGAGGAACTTCCGCCGGTCGCCGA
>CAZLLV010000448.1:0-17264 GCA_964560325.1 uncultured Thermoanaerobaculia bacterium
GCCCGGGCGGTGGAGGAGGTCGCCGCCGAGCGCGTGCCGGACGTCTCCGACCCGGCGATGGACCGGCGGGCGAACCGCACCTACCAGCGGTTCCACGAGATGGAGGCCGACCTGGGGGTCGAGCTCCACCCCTGGCTCGAGCACCGGGACGACCTTCTGACGCTGCGGGTGACCCACGATCGGCGGGAGTTCGACGGCCCGGGGCTGCTCGCCATGCTGGGCGATGAGATCGTCGCCCGCCGCGGCCTCCTGGAGGAGCGCGAGCGGGAGCTCCTGCGCGGCTTCCTGCTCGGCGAGGTGGGCGACCACCTGCGCGGCCGCCTGCGCGACGCCCACACCCTGGTGGAGGGGATGAACCGGGATCTCGAGAGCTGCGCCACGGCGTCCGGCATGACGCTCCGGCTCTCCTGGCTCCCGGACGCCGAGGCCGGCGCTCCGGTGCGCCGGGCCGTCGAGCTGTTGCGCAAGGAGGTCGCCATGCTCTCGGAGGCCGAGGAGCGGGAGCTGGCGGAGTTCTTCGAGCGCCGGATCGAAGCCGCCCGGCAGGCCGGGGACGCCCTGCCCTGGCGCGATCACCTGCTCGCCGCCCTCGACTACCGGCGCTGGCACCGCTTCGTGGTGCAGCGCCGGCTGCCGGGGGAGCCGGGCTGGAAGCCCTTGACCCGGCACGGCCACGCCGCGGCCTCCGGCGGCGAGAAGGCGGTGGCTCTCCACCTGCCGCTCTTCGCCGCCGCCTCCGCCCACTACCGCTCGGCGCTCCCGACCGCGCCGCGCCTGATCATGCTGGACGAGGCGTTCGCCGGCATCGACGTCGGGATGCGCGGGCGCTGCATGGGTCTGCTGGTGGAGTTCGACCTCGACTTCATGATGACCAGCCACGACGAGTGGGGCTGCTACCAGGAGCTCCCGGGGGTGGCGACCTACTCGCTCTTCCGCGACCCGGCGCTCGGCGGCGTGGCGGCGATCCGTGCGGTCTGGAACGGCCAGCGGCTGGTGGAGACCGACGGCGAGCCGACGCCCGCCTCCGCCGCGCTGTCCGCACCATCCGCACCGTCCGCGCCATGACGCGCGCCGACCCCCGAGCCGACCCCCTCGCGGTCCTCGGCCGGCCGGAGCTCGCCCGGCTCTGGGAGCGGGTGCGGGAGAAGCTGGAGGAGCTGGGTGGCGTCGGCGGCACCGTCTCGCTGTCGGGCCTCGACGAGGTGGAGCGCGACGCCGTGGCCGGGCTTCTCGGCCTCGCGAGCCGGCCCGGGCCGGGGGCGCGAATCCGCCTCGACCGGATCGACCGGGCGCTCCGTGACTCCCGCTTCGCACTCGGCCTGGCGGCGGCGATGGAGAAACTCGGGGGACCGCTCCGGGACCGGCCCGCCGAGCGCGCGGCCGACGAGGCGGCGTGGGACGAGCTCTGGGCCGGGGCGCTCGAGCGCATGCTCCGGCGGCCCGAGGTCGAAAGAGACGAGCGCCGAGCGGCCCTCGACGGGTATCTCCGCGATCTGCGGGCCGGCGGTCTCCTGCGGCGATTCGCCGGCGCCGGCGGCGCCTCGGAGGCCGCACGCCTTCTCGACGCGGTGGCGGAGATCCTGAGTGCTCTCGCGCCGGGGGAGGAGGGGTGCGAGGACACGGTCCGGCGGCGGATTCTCGCCGCGGATCGGCTCGGCAGCAGTCACGCGCTCGATGACGGGAGCCCGGTCGCGGCCCTGACGCTCCGGGCGCTCGCCGCCCTGGCCGGCGCGCCGCCTCCGCGTAGCGCCGGGGAGCGCCGGGCGCTCTGGGAGTGGGCCGGCGTGGTGCCGGACGATCTCTCCTGCGACGTTCTGGTGCACGGCCTCTCGCCTCGGGGCGAGGGCCTGCTGCCGGAGCACCTGCGGCGCTTCGCCGCCGCCGGCCAGCCGGTCCGGCTGACCCTCCGTCAGCTCTCCGGCGCGGTGCTCCGGCTGCCCGCCGGCACCGTCGTCCACGGCTTCGAGAATCCTGCCCTGGTGGCCGTGGCCGCGGATCGGCAGGGCGGCGACTGCCGGCCCCTCGTTTGTCTCGCCGGGATGGCCAGCACGGCGGCGTTGCAGCTCCTCGCCCAACTCGTCGACGGCGGGGCGGTCGTGCGCTACCACGGCGACTTCGACTGGGGCGGCGTCCGGATCGCCAACGCCCTCCGGCGCCGGATCGACTTCGAGCCCTGGCGCTTCACGGCGCCCGACTACCGGGCCGCGGTCGCCGAGGGCGGGAGCCACCCTCCGCTCGACGGCACGCCGGTGCCCGCCGCCTGGGACCCGGAGCTCGCCCCGGCCATGGAACGCGCCGGGGCGGCGGTCGAGGAGGAGGCGGTGATCGACCCGCTGGTGGAGGACCTGGCGCGGTGATCGGTCTCCTCTACGACGCCCGCCAGACCCTCCGCTCGTACCGCCGGCGCCGTTCGTGGGTGCGGGTCGAGATCATCGCCGAGCTGTAGCCGATGCGTCGCGTTCCTTCTTCCGCACGTAGAGGAGCTTCTCGACCTCGGCGATCACCTCGCCGGCGTCGTTCGTGACTTCGGCGGTGAAGGTCGGCTCGGTCTTGCCCTGCTCGTCGGCGGCGCGGCGGATCTCTTCGATCCGGTCGTTCGGGATGTGGAAGGTGGCGTGGACCGTGCCGCGGCCGGGGCGGCGGAAGCGGATGGTCGCCGCCTTGTCCCAGACCACGTACCCGCGGCCCAGCGCCTCGGTCAGGATGAGCATGAAGAACGGGTCGCACATCGAGTAGAGCGAGCCGCCGAAGTGCGTGCCGACGTAGTTGCGGTTGTACCAGCGGAGCTTCATCCGTACCTCGTAGGTCCGGAGGTCGTCCGCGATCCGGGTCACCCGGATCCCCGCGCCCAGGTAGGGCGGCCAGAGGTTGATGATGCGGAGGAGGAACGGTTTGCGGCGCCTGGGCATCTGGGAGGTCGATCGGTGCGAACGCGGGGAGGTGGAGTCGTCGGAGGCTTGACGTCAGACGGCGAATTTGACGTCAATGGGGTCCGGAGGATAGATTCTATCCATGAGCGCCGTCGCCGATCGCCCCGCCTTCACTCTCCGCTTCCGCAACGAAAAGACCCACCGCGCTCTCAAGCACGCCGCCGAGGAGCTCGGCGTGTCGATGAGCGAGCTGGCCGAGCGCGCCATCGAGCATGAGCTGGCGGTCCTGGGAGAGCAGATGCAGGAACGCCTCGAGCGGATTGTCGAGCTGCTCCGCTCGTATCGGGTCGAGCGTGGCCCCGATGCCTACGCAGCCGATTTCAAAGCATTCGCGCGTGCCGAAGTCACCGAGGACGATCCACTGCGAGCACGGGCCGTCGAGCGGTCGGGGGACAGCGGGTGGAGCGATTCGTTGGGGGTGGGGGAGCTGTTTGCCGATCCCGTGGAATGACGATCCACCGGGCTCGGCGGCAAAGATCGAGCAGAATCTGGACCGAGTTCGCAATCAGTTGCTCCGTGAGGCCGATGAGCGGGCTCCGCCCACCGTGGAGTTGGCGCAGGCCTGGCACCGGGAGATCTTCGACGGAATCTCATTACCCGTTTCCTATTACGCCGGAGAGATCCGCGACGACGATCCACGATACCCGGAGCTGGTCGGCTACGAGGTTGCGGTCGGCCAGGTTCTCGCTGTCGCTGCGCGAAGGGTGCCGACGGAGCTCGAGCGCTTCGAGAACCGCGTGCGGCGAGCCGTGGGAAGAATCGACTCGTTGGTGCCTCCCGGGCAGGAGCCTCCTGGCCTAGGAGTGCTGGGCTCGGTGATCACCCTCTGCGCAGTGACACACGGCGAGTGGGTGCGCATTCACCCCTTCGCAAACGGCAACGGCCGCGTCGCCCGCCTATGGACAAACTGGTGTGCGCTCCGCTATGGCCTGCCCCCGTTTGTCCGTCTGCGTCCACGCCCGGCTGGTCGCGAATATGCCCGAGCCGCTACGGATTCGATGCGAGGTGACCACCGCGCGGCCGCCTCTCTCTTCACGAAGTGGCTGGAGGCGCGGCTGCGGGAGGGCGCTCCCAACGTTTAGATCAGGTCGCCCGCAGGGCCATTTGCAGCACCTGGGCGAGGTGGAGGGGTTCGCGGCCGGTGCCCTGGGCGATCTGGCTGCGGCAGGAGAAGCCGTCGGTGACGATCAGTGTGTCCGGCTCGGCGGCGCGGACGGCGGGGAGCAGCACCAGCTCGCCGACCGCCGCCGCGACGCGCGCCTTCTCGCCCGCCTCGTAGCCGAAAGCGCCCGCCATGCCGCAGCAGCCGGAGTCGAGGAGGTGGTAGTCGAGGCCGAGGCGGTCGAGCAGGCGCAGGTCGGCGTCGAAGCCGAGGACGGCGCGGTGGTGGCAGTGGGCGTGAACCAGCGCCTTCGCGGCGAGCTGCGGCGGGCTCCAGTCCGGTGCGTGGCGCTCCAGGAGCTCGGCGAGCGTGACGCTCTGCGCCGCGAGCTTCCGGGCGCCCTCGTCGTCCGGCATCAGGTTCGGCAGCTCGTCGCGGAAGACCGCGAGGCAGGAGGGCTCGAGGACCACCACCGGCGCTCCCTCGCGCAGGGCGGGGCCTAGCGCGTCGAGGATCTTCCGGAGCTGACGGCGGGCGAGGTCGAGCATGCCGTGGTCGTAGAGCGGCCGCCCGCAGCAGAGGATCTGAGCCGGGATCTCGACCGCGAAGCCCGCCGCCTCCAGCACCTCGACCGCCGCCCACGCCACGTCGGGCTGGAAGTGGTCGTCGAAGGTGTCGGTCCAGAGGATCGCGCGCCGGCCGGCGCCAGCGGCCTCCCCGCGCCTCCGGAAGCCGGCGCGGAAGGTCTCGGCCGCGAAGGCGGGGAGGGTGCGCTCGGGCGCCACGCCTGCGAGCTTTTTGGTGAGAGCACCGGTCCAGCGGCCGCGGGCGACGGCGTTCACCAGCCGCGGGGCGATCGCGGCGAGCCGCGCCCACCAGTGGACGAGCCCCATCGCGTAGGCCGCGCGCGGGCGCAGGCGCCGACGGTAGCAGTGGTGGAGGAACTCGGCCTTGTAGGTCGCCATGTCGACGTTGACCGGGCACTCCGTCTTGCAACCTTTACACGAAAGGCAGAGGCTGAGCGCGTCCTCGACCTCGTCGCTCCGCCACGACGGCGCGATCGCCTCTCCCTCCAGCAGCTCGAACAGGAGCCGCGCGCGGCCGCGGGTCGAGTGCCGCTCTTCGCGGGTCGCCCGGTAGCTCGGGCACATGACGCCGCCCTCTTCCCGGCGGCACTTGCCGACGCCGACGCAGCGCCCGGCGGCCTTCGAGAAGCGGCCGTCGTCGTGTGGAAAACGGAAGGCCGTCGCCGGCTCCCACGGGCGGTGATCCCTTCCGGATCGATCGAGCCGGAGGTTCGAGACCACCGGGTAGGGCTCGGCGAGCTTGCCCGGGTTCATCCGGTTGCCCGGGTCCCAGGCGCGCTTGACCTCGGAGAAGGCGCGGCACAGCTCGTCGCCGAACTGGAGCGGCAGCAGCTCGCCGCGCGCCTGCCCGTCGCCGTGCTCCCCCGAGATCGAGCCGCCGTAGCCGACCACCAGCTCGGCGGCCTCGCCCACGAAGTCCCGGAAGGCGGCGATCCCCGGCTTCGACTCGAGGTCGAAGCTGGTCCGGGTGTGGAGGCACCCCTCGCCGAAGTGGCCGTAGAACGAGCCCTCGTAGCCGTAGCGCTCGTAGAGCTTCCGCAGGTCGCGCAGGTAGTCGCCCATCCGCTCCGGCGGCACCGCCGAGTCCTCCCATCCCTCCCACATGTCGGGCCGCCCCGGCACCTTGGCGGTCGCGCCGAGGGCGGACTCCCGCACCACCCAGACCGCCGCCTGCTCGGCCGCCTCGACGAGGAGGCGGGTGCCGGTGAGCCCCGGGACGCCGGTGAGGGCCTGTCGCGCTCGCTCGGCGCGCGCGACCGCTTCCTCTCGCGTGTCCGCCCCCAGCTCGATCAGCAGCCAGCCGCCGTCCGACGCACCGCCCGGCGGCAGCAGCTCGAGGCCGACCGGGTTCATGAGCTTGACGCGCTGCTCGCGCACCAGGCGGTCGTCGAAGCCTTCGAGCCCGATCGGGCCGGTTTCGAGGACCGCCGGCACCGCGTCCGCCGCGGCGTAGACATCGGCGAAGCCGGCCGCGAGCACCACCCGCGCGGCCGGCCAGGGCACGAGCTCGAGCGTCGCCTCCAGCGTGAGCGCCAGCGTGCCTTCGCTGCCGACCAGGAAGCGGCCGAGATGGAAGCCGTTCTCGGGCAGCAGCTCGTCGAGGTTGTAGCCGGAGACCCGTCGCGGGATGCGCGGGTAGCGCTCGCGCACGAGATCGCCGTAGCGATCCCGGATCGCCATCAGGGCGCGGACGATCTCGGCCCGGCGGTCCGTGCCCGCCGCGAGGTTCGCGAGCTCGCCATCGGAGAGCGCCTCGGCGGCGAAGCGGGCGCCGTCGTACGTCAGGACGTCGAGCGAGCGGACGTTGTCGGCGGTCCGCCCCGCCATCACCGAGTGGACGCCGCACGAGTTGTTGCCGATCATCCCGCCGAGCGTGCACTGCGCGTGGGTCGCCGGGTCGGGCCCGAAGGTGAGGCCGGCCTTCCAGGTCTCGCGCCGTAGATCGTCGAGCACCGCCCCCGGCTCGACCCGCGCGAGGCGCCGCTCGGGGTCGATCTCGAGCACCCGGTTCATGTGGCGCGAGAAGTCGAGGACGACCGCGACGTTGCAGCACTGACCGGCGAGGCTGGTGCCGCCGCCGCGCCCGAGGACCGGTGCGCCGAAGCGCCGGCAGAGGGCGAGCGCGGCCTCCACCTCGCCCGCGTCGCGCGGGCGGACGACCCCGATCGGGACCTGCCGGTAGTTCGAGGCGTCGGTCGCGTAGAGGGCGCGCTCGCCGGCGTCGAAGCGGACCCCGTGCGGCCCCAGCTCCCGCGTCAGCGCCTCCGCCAGCCCCCGCGCGTCGCCGTGCCACCCGGAAGGCGGCTCGCGCGTCCATCCGAAGCCCGCACCGCGATTCTCGACTGCGCCCGGCATCGGATGTCAGTACCGGAAGTGCTTGATCCGTTCGCCCTTCCCGCCGATCTCCGTCATCGCCTCGATCCCGATGTCGAGGTGCGCTTCGGCCCATCCCGCGGTCACCTTCAGGTCGGAGACGTCGGTCTTGATCCCGTCCGGGGTGAACGGCAGGTCGGAGACGAGGAGGAGCGCGCCGCGCGAGATCGAGTTGTGGTGGCCGACGATGAAGATCGTCGCCGTCTCCATGTCGATTCCGATGCAGGTGAGGTGCTGGAGGCGTTGTAGGAACGGCTTGTCGTGCTCCCAGAGGCGCCGGTTGGTGGTGTAGACGACGCCGGTCCGGTACTCGTGCCCGTGGTCGACGATCTTCTCGGACACGAACTTGTGGAGCTTGAACGACGGCAGGGCGGGCACTTCGGGCGGCAGGTAGTCGGTGCTCGTGCCCTCGCCCCGGATCGCCGCGATCGGCAGGATGAAGTGGCCGAGCTCGGTCGAGTGCTTGAGCCCGCCGCACTTGCCGAGAAAGAGCACCCCCTTCGGCATGCGGGCGGTCAGGAGGTCCATCGCCGTCGCCGCGTTGGGAGAGCCGATGCCGAAGTTGATGATCGTCAGGCCCGCCGAGTTGGTCGCGGCCTGCATCGGGCGGCCGATCCCGCGCAGGTCGCAGGAGAAGCGTTCGCAGAAGCTTTCCATGTAATGATGAAAATTGGTGAGCAAAATGTACTCACCGAACTGGTCGAGCGGCATGCCGGTGTAGCGGGGGAGCCAGTTCTTCGCGATGTCCAGGCGGCTTTCCATGGGTGGATTCCGGGCGGGAGAAAAGCCTAGCACGGGGATCGGCCGGGGGCTGGCACGCGGTTTGCCTTCTTCCCGTCCCGAAGGAGGATGACCTCAATGCAGATCACGACCTACACGCCCCAACCCGTCCAGCCGCCCCAGCCCGTCGAACCGTTGGGCATCGACTGGGTTCCGCAAGTCGAGCGCTGGCGCTCCTCGCGCCGGATCGTCGGCGTCTACGAGCAGGAGGTCACCAAGGAGCTCGAGGGCGAGACCGTCACCCGCCGCGGCACCGCGGCCGACCCGGTGGTCCTGATCGAGGACGTCGAAGGCACCCAGTCGCTCCACCTCGCGAGCGAGCTCGGCATCATCTTCTAGAGCCGCCCGTGACAAAGGTCACGCGAGCCGGTTACGTCTGCCACTAGGGCGGCGTCGGGCGGAAGGGGGAGACTCTCCTCGAAAGGAGATCTCCCCGTGAACCGAACCCCCTCCGCCGCCACCCTCGCTCCGCTGACCCTGGCCGCTCTGCTGGCGCTCGCCGCGCCGGCGTGCGCGGCCCCTTCCGAAAACACCTCGTTCGCCGTCACCGGCTCGCGCGTCTTCGACGGTGAGCGCACCCTCGACCGCGCCACGGTCGTGGTGCGCGACGGCCGGATCGTCGCCGTCGGCGCCGATGCCGCCGTGCCCGACGGCGTGGAGGTGATCGACGGGAGCGGCGGGACTCTCCTGCCCGGCCTGATCGACGCCCACACCCACACCTTCGCCGACGCGCTCGAGCGCGCGCTCGTCTTCGGAGTGACGACCGAGCTCGACATGTTCACCGACCACCGGTTCGCCGCCGCCATGCGGGCGGGGCAGGCGAACGGCGGCGCGCCCGGGCGGGCCGATCTCTTCTCGGCCGGCACCCTGGTCACCACGGCCGGCGGTCACGGCACGCAGTTCGGCCTGCCGATCCCGACGCTCGACGGCCCTGCCGGGGCCGAGGCCTTCGTCACCGACCGGCTCGCCGAGGGCTCCGACTGGATCAAGATCGTCTATGAATCGGCGACCCCGACCCCGATCCCGACGATCGACCGCGCCACGCTCTCCGCGGTGATCGACGCCGCCCACGCGCAGGAGGCGCTGGCGGTGGTCCACGCCACCAGCCACGACGGCTTCGCCGAGGCCGTCGAAGAGGGGGCCGACGGCCTGATCCACGTCTTCCGGGACCGGTCGCCGACCGAGGATCTGGCTTCGAAGACGAAGGCCGCCGGGGCGTTCGTGATCCCGACGCTCACCGTCCTCGCGCGCCTCGGGGCGGAGCCGGGCGGGGAGACCTTGGGCGACGACCCGGCGCTCCGGCCCTACCTGCGAAGCGGCGAGCTGAAGAACCTGGAGGCGTCGTTCCCCTCCCGGCCCGGCTCGACCTCCAACATGCAGCACGCCCTCGACGCCGTGCGCCGTCTCCACGCGGCGGGCGTGCCGATCCTCGCCGGCACCGACGCCCCCAACCCCGGCACCGTCCACGGTGCCAGCCTGCACGAGGAGATGGCGATGCTGGTTCGCGCCGGCCTGACGCCTGCCGAAGCGCTCGCCGCCGCCACCTCGGTGCCCGCCGACGCCTTCGGTCTCGCCGACCGGGGGCGGATCGCTCCGGGACTGCGCGCCGACCTGGTGCTGGTCGACGGCGACCCGACGCGGGACGTGACCGCCACCCGCGGCATCCGCCACGTCTGGAAGGCGGGGTACGCGGTCGACCGGCCCCCGGTCGAGGACGGTGTCGAGGCGGGCTCGCCCGAGCCGGGCACGAACGGCATCGGGCCGGGTGCGCTCGCCGACTTCGAGGACGGCATGACGGCGCGCGCCGGCTACGGCTGGCAGGAGACGACCGACGAGATGATGGGCGGCGCTTCGACCGTCGAGGTGACGGTCTCCGAGGGCGGCGCCGGCGGCTCGGGTGTCTCCGGCCAGGCCCTCGCGATCGAGGGGGAGGTCCGCCCCGGCTTCATGTTCCCCTGGGCGGGCGCCATGTACTTCCCGGGGGCGATGCCGATGCAGCCGGCCGATCTCTCGACCACCCGTGGGGTGGCGTTCGAGACGCGCGGCGACGGCGGCACCTACCGGCTGCTGGTCTTCGCCGAGTCGCTGGGGCAGATCCCGGCGAGCGCCAGCTTCGAGGCCGGCCCGGAGTGGGCGCGGCGCGAGGTGACCTGGGAGGAGCTGGGTCTCGACGGCAAGGGCGTCACCGGCCTGGTCTGGACCGGCGGGCCGGAGCCGGGCGAGTTCGCCTTCCGGATCGACGACGTCGAGCTCTTGCCGTAGCGCCTACGCCCGCGCCTTCTCCGCGGCGATCCAGCGGCGGACGTTCTCCTCCAGCACCGGCAGCGGCACGGAGCCGTGGAGGAGCACGGTGTCGTGGAACCGCCGCACGTCGAAGTCGGTCCCCAGCGCCTCCTCGGCCTCGGCGCGCAGGCGCCGGATCTCGAGCTCGCCCATCTTGTAGGCGAGCGCTTGGCCCGGCCAGGAGATGTAACGGTCGGTCTCGGTCGTGATCTCGTGGAGCGACAGGGCGGTACGCTCCGCCATGTAGTCCATCGCCTGCTGCCGGGTCCAGCCCTTCGCGTGGAGGCCGGTGTCGACCACCAGCCGGCAGGCGCGCCACATCTCGTAGGTCAGGCGGCCGAAGTTCGAGTACGGATCGGTGTAGAAGCCGGCCTCGAGGCCGAGGCGCTCGGAGTAGAGCCCCCAGCCCTCGCCGAAGGCCGAGATGTACGAGTACTGCCGGAAGTCGGGCAGATCCTCCAGCTCCTGCGCCAGCGCGTTCTGCAGGTGGTGGCCGGGGACCGCCTCGTGGAGGGTGAGCGCTTCGAGCGCGTAGTACGGGCGGCTCGACAGGTCGTAGGTGTTCACCCAGTAGGTTCCGGCCTCGGTGCTCCCCTTGGGCGCGCCGACGTAGCGGCCCGCCGTGTACTTCGGCGCGATGTGATCGGGCACCGGCTCGACGCCGTAGGGCAGGCGCGGGAGCGTGGCGAAGAGCGAGGGCAGCTCGGCGTCCATCCGCTTGGCGATCCGCGACGCCCTTTCGAGCAGCTCCTCGGCGCTCTCCGGGTAGAAGCGCGGGTCGGTGCGCAGGAAGGTGAGGAACTCCTCGAAGCCCCCCTCGAAGCCGACCTCTTCGATCACCCGCCGCATCTCGGCCTGGATTCGCTCGACCTCGCGCAGGCCGATCTCGTGGACGTCGTCGGGCGTCACGTCGAGGGTCGTGAACTTGCGCACCAGGAAGGCGTAGTAGTCCTCGCCTCCGGGCAGCTCGTAGGCGCCGAGCGTCTCCCGCGCCCCGGGCACGTACTCGTCCTCGAAGAAGCGGAGGAAGCTCCGATAAGCGGGCACCACGCCTTCGGCGATCGCCGCCCGGCCGGCTCCCCGCAGGCGCTCCCGCTCGCCCTCGGGCACGCCGGTGGGAAACTCCTCGAACGGCGCCCAGAAGACGCTCTCCTGCGGATCGTCCACCACGTGGGCGGCGATCGTCGCTTCGTAGCCGTCGAGCACCACGCGCGGCAGGGTCATCCCCCGATCGAGACCGAGGCGCATGTTGTCGATGTGCTGGCCGAAGTAGCGCGGCATCGCGCGCAGCCGCGCGATGTAGCTCTCGTAGTCGCCGACCGTCGCGAGCGGCACCTCGTTCGGCAACCGCGACATGCCGATGTGGAAGCCGGAGTCGGCGTTGATCGGGATCTGCCAGTCACCGAACTCGCTCTCCGCCGCCCGCTCCTCGAGCTGGTCGCGAAAGATGTCGTAGCTCACCCGGTCCTCGGCCGGCAGGCCCTCGCGGTCGATCGCGTCGAGATCCGCCAGGAAGCCTCGCGTTCGCTCCAGGCGGCGGGCGCGATCCTCGGCGCCCACCGCCGGCAGCCGATCGCCGTACTCGTGCCGGCCGACGTCGGTGGCCAGGAGCGGGTTCTCCTCCAGCCGCCACTCCCACTCGCGCTCGAAGAGCTGGTGCAGCCGGGTCGAGTCGTCCGTCTCGGCGGCGGCGAGCCCGAAGGCGAGGAGGACGGCGAGGGACAGGGAGATGGCGAGTCGTCTCATGACGCGGAGGCTCCGGGAGATCGGTTGGAGGGGTGCGGAGGGCTCGGATCGTGCCGAGTCTAACGCGCTGAAAACAACGGTGTTTTCGTAGCTATTTCCCTTCGGTCCCGGCACCTCGTCGAGCTCTCTTCGACCCGGGGGGGTTGACAACGGGACGATGTGCCATAAAAATAACACCATGCTACGTAAATGGCACAGGCGTTCCAGCTCGGCCGCGGGCCGCTTCGCGGTTCCCTCCCCGGGAGCGCGGCGATGACCCGTGGTGGCCTCCAACAGCTCAGCCGGCGCGAACGGCAGATCATGGACATCCTCTTCGAGCTGGGTGAAGCACCGGCCGAGGACGTGCGCGTCCGGTTGCCCGATCCGCCCAGCTACTCGGCGGTCCGCACCATGCTGCGGAAGCTCGAGGACAAGGAGATCGTCGGTCACCGCGAGGAGGGCCTGCGCTACGTCTACACGCCGGTCATCTCGCGGGAGGAGGCGCGCCAGTCCGCGGTCTCGCGGCTGGTGCGGGTCTTCTTCGAAGGCTCGACGGCGCAGGCGGTCAATACCCTGGTCGGTCTCTCGGCCGGCGAGCTCTCGGAGTCCGATCTGGACGATCTCGCCGGAACCATCGAAGCGGCACGCAAGAACAAGCGGAAGGAGAAGAGCTCATGACCCCGACGATTCAATGGCTCGGCGACGTGGCGGCGACCGGAGGCCTCGTGCCCACCCTGCTCGCGAAGGCGACCCTGTTAGTGCTGCTCGGAGGGCTCGCGGCATCCGCTCTCTCGCGCGCCGGAGCGGCCGCCAGGCACCTCGTCTGGGGATTGACCGTGGCCGGACTGCTGGCGCTGCCGGCGCTCGCCGTCTGGGCCCCCGCCTTCGAGCTGCCGGTGCTTCCGGGTGGCGAGGGTCTCGCGGCCCGAGCGGTCTCCGGGCCCGCTGACTCGGCGGTCGCGACCGACGGGCTCGCGCGGCGCGCGGCGGCGGCCGTCACCCCGGAGGGCGTGTCTCCGGCGAGCCGGGCCGTGTATGCGGCGGATCTCGGAAAGGCACCCGGCATCGGTGTCGCGGGCCTCCTCCTGGCGCTCTACCTCGCCGGCGCCCTCGGTTTGCTCGGCTACCTCGGGCTCGGCCTGGCCCGTGCGGTGCGGCTCGGCCGGCGCGCCCGCCCCGTCGACGGCGACGTCGCCTGGCGGCGGGAGATCGCGAAACTGCGCGACGAGCAGGGCGTGCGCCGGCCGGTCTCGGTCCGGATCTCCGAGCGCGTCGCCATGCCGCTCGCATACGGGCTGCGGCGCCCGGTGGTGCTGCTGCCGCCGGAGGCCGAGGCGTGGGACGCCGGCCAGCGGCGCGACGTGCTGGTCCACGAGCTGGCCCACGTCGCCCGGGCCGACTGGCCGGTGCAACTCGCCGCCCGCGTGGCTTGCGCCCTCTACTGGTTCCACCCGCTGGTCTGGTGGAGCGTGCGACGCCTCACCCTCGAAGCGGAGCGGGCGTGCGACGACCGCGTACTGGTCGCCGGCTCCGACTCCTGCGACTACGCCGAGCGCCTGTTGCGGATCGCCGGCGCCGGCCGATCGGTCGCCGAGCCGTCCTACGCCGCGGTCGCCATGGCGCGGCGCACCGATCTCGCCACGCGGATCGGGTCGATCCTCGACAGCCGCGTGCGGCGCAATGGCCTGCGGGCCTACTCGGTTCTGGGCGTCGCCGCGGCGCTCTTGATCCCGCTCGCCGCGGTCTCGACCGCCCGGCTGGCTCGGGCGGAGGCTCCGGCCCCCGCCGCGAGGGCCGCCGCGGAGCGTCCCGCGCCCGCGGGCACGGAGGTATCGCCGCTGATCGCCGCGGCCGGGAAGGGCGATCTGGCCGAGGTCGAGCGGCGGCTCGACGCGGGCGCCGATCCGAACCACGTCGACGCTTCGCGCGGGCTGAGCTCCGACGTCCAGCGCTCGGCCCTCGGAGAGGCCGCCCGCTCCGGAAGCCTGGAGGTGGCGCGGCTCCTCCTGGGGCGTGGCGCTCGGGTGGACCTGGTTCCGCGCGGCGACGCGACGGCCCTGATCACCGCGGCCCGGCACGGGCAGCCCGAGATGGTGCGGCTCCTGCTCGACGCGGGCGCCGACCCGAACCGGGTGGTGGAGGGGGACGGCACGGCGCTGATCGCCGCGGCGAGGGCCGGGGACCGGCAGACGGTGCGCCTCCTCCTCGGTGCGGGCGCCGACCCCGAGATCTGGGTCGACGGGGACGAGAGCGCCATGTTCCACGCGATCGACCGTGCCGACACCGAGATGGTCGATCTGCTCGCCGCCGCCGGTGCCGATCCAACGGTCGCCCGGTCGGGCGACGGCACACCGCTCGTCGAAGCGGTGCGCGAGGGCCGGCGCGACCGGGTGGAGCGGCTGATCGAGGACGGCGCGGACGTCGACGCGGCTTCGCCCGGCGACGGCAGCCCGCTGATCCAGGCTGCGGCCGCCGGCGACCTCTCCATGGTCCACTACCTGCTCGACGCCGGCGCCGACCCGAGCCGCGCCGTGCCGGGGGATGGAGATCCGCTGATCGCCGCCTCGCGTTCCGGTCATCTCGAGGCCGCGCGGGTCCTGGTCGAGGCGGGCGCGGACCCGAACCGGGTGGTGCCGGGAGACGAGAGCCCGCTGATCCAGGCCGCCGGTGGTGGTCACCTGGAGGTGGCGCGCTACCTGCTCGACGCCGGCGCCGACCCGAACGTCCGAGTGGTCGTCCCGCCGAGTCGGTGGCGCCCTGAAGGCGAGGTTCGGACCGCGCTCTCCGCGGCCCGCCGGGGCGGGCACGACGAGATGGTCGAGCTGCTGCTCGCCCGGGGCGCCCGGGAGTAGGCGGGGAGCCGGGAGCCCTCCCGGCGGGGGTGACGGGGCATTCCTTCTTGACGCCCTGTTACCGCCGTGCTAGCGTTCGTGGAAGCCTTCCAATGCGGTAAAACCGTCGAGAGACCCCTGGGGCGACGCCCAGGAGGAGGAGAGCCATGAACGTCACAGAGCAGTCTCGGTCGCCGTTGCGCATGCTGTCCCTGATCGCCGTCCTGCTGCTGGCGGCCCTGCCCGCCGCCGCCCAGGAAGAGGCGATGCAGGCTCCGGAGATGAGCGCCGAAGAGGCGGCCATGATGGAGACCTGGATGAAGGCGATGACCCCCGGGCCGCAGCACGAGATGCTGGCGAAGGGGGCCGGGGAGTGGAAGTTCACCCTCACCTCGTGGATGGACCCCGAGGCGGAGCCGATGGTGAGCGAGGGCACGGCGGTGCGCACCATGGAGCTCGGCGGCCGGGTAGCGCACGAGGTGGTCACCGCCAGCTTCATGGGGCAGCCTTTCGAGGGGATCGGCCGCACCGGCTACGACAACCTCACCGGCAAGTGGTGGTCGACCTGGACCGACAACATGTCGACCAGCGTCATGGTGATGGAGGGGGACTGGGACGAGGCGACCGAGAGCTGGACCTTCGTCGGCGAGGGGCCGGACATGATGACCGGCGGCAAGAAGGCGATGAAGATGGTGCTGCGGATGGAGAGCGAGGTCCGCGAGGTCGGCGAGATGTGGGAGGCCGGCCCGGACGGCGAGATGCACAAGGTGATGGAAATCGTCTACACGCGCTGACGACCTCGCGCCCACGGACGACGGCACGGCCCCCGGAGCCCTCTCGGGTTTCGGGGGCCTTTTCGTATAACCTCATCCGCAGGAGGTCGACATGCCACGTCTCGTGCTCCGCCCGTACGCCGCCGTCGTCTTCGGCGCGCTTCTCGCCACCGCCGTGCCGGTGGCTCTCCCCGCCGTCGAGATCACCGGCCGGGTGACCGACGAGGGCGGTGCCCCGATCTCCGGCGCCCGCGTGACCCTCCACCCGGTGGTCGACGGCGCCGCGCTCGGCACCCGCTGGCTCGGAGGAGAGCCCCACCCCGAGGCCGTCGCGGACACCCACTCCGGGGAGGACGGCTTCTTCCGCCTCGACGCCCCGGACGACGGGCGGCTCTTCTGGACCGTCGTCGCCCGCGCGAAGAGCCGTGTGCCGATGCAGCACGAGGTGGGGCCGCTCTTCGGACCGGTTCATCTCCCCGCGGCGGGTCTGGCGGAAGACGCGGGCGCCGTCGTCCGGGTGCTCGAGAAGGACGGCGCGCCGGCCGCCGGGGCCACGGTCCTCTTCGCCGCCGCGCCGGGCTCACCCCTTTTCGGAGGTCGCCGGGGCGATTGGTTCCCGGGTGCGTTCCGGGCGGCGCGGACCGGATCGGACGGGCAGGCGCGGATTCCGCGGGCTGCCGGCGAGAGCGGCGAGGTCGCGGTGGTGGCGCCCGGACGCCTCGCGCGGGCCGTGCTGGAGAGCCCGCGCTTGCGGGTCACGCTACCGCCGGTCGGGGTCCCGGGCTCCCGGACGCTCCGAGCGACGGGGCCGGACGGTGAGCCGGTGCCGGGGGCGGTCGTCTGGGGCCCCGTCCGGGCGGTCCCCCGGCGGGCGCGTGCGACCGCGCGGATGGGCCGCTTCCCGCTCGCGGTGACCGGCGAGGACGGAACGGCGGTCGTGCCGGTGGCCGCGCTCTCGGGAGAGGAGCCGGTGGACCTCTACCTCGAGGCGTCGTCCGGCCTCCGCGCGGAAGTCGAGGTCGCCCCGCCGGCGCCGCCCGCCGATCCGGAGGCAGGCGGGGAGAGCGCTCCCGTGTCCATCCGGCTCGCCCCGCCGGCCACGCTCGCCGGCCGGGTGGAGGAGAGCGGGGGAGGCGGACCGATCGCCGGTGCGGTGGTCTGGACCCTGGGCGGTACGGCGGACGCCGTCCGGTCGGACGGTGGCGGGCGCTTCGCCCTACCCGTGCCGGCGGTCGAACGGGTCACGCTGGCGGCTGCCGGCCCGGCCCACCAGGCGCCGGCACGGGAGTGGATCGAGCAGGAGGCGCCCGCCCGGGCCGAGCACGTTCTGGTCCTCGATCCGACGATCTCGCTCGTCGGCCGCGTGGAAGACGAGGCAGGCCGCCCGATCGCCGGAGCGATGGTCGAGGCGCTGCCGCGGGCGGAGCTCTCCTTCGGCCGGGGTTCTGACGCGGAGCGCCGGCGGGTCCTGTCCGACGAGAGCGGCCGCTTCCGCGCCGACGGCATCGCCCTCGAAACCCTGTACAGCGTCGTCGCTTCGCTCGACGGCTTCGCGCCCGGCCGGGCCGAGGTCCCGCCGGTGCCTCGCGATGCGTACGGGGTTGCGCCGCCGCCGGAGGTGACGATCGTCCTTCCGCTCGGTCAGCGCCTGGTCGGCCGGGTGGTCGATCCCGCCGGCGCTCCGGTCGCGGGGGCTGAGGTCCGGTATCTCCGCGTCGACGACGAGGACGGCTGGCTCCCGCACCAGTACGCGGAGGTGAAGACGACGAGCGGTCCCGAGGGCGAGCTCTCGCTTCCGCACGTGATGGCGGGGTTCGGGAAGATCTCCGTCCTGGCTCCCGGCTACGCGCCGTTCGAGCGCACCGGGATCGAGGTGCCCG
>CAZLLV010000449.1:0-11310 GCA_964560325.1 uncultured Thermoanaerobaculia bacterium
CAGGAAGATCCAGACCAGGTCGACCAGGTGCCAGAAGAGGCCCGCCGCCTCGACCCGGTTGGTGAACTGCTCCGGCGCCTTCGCGAACCACTTCCTGCCCGTCGCGAGCAGGTATCCGTTGACCCCCATGCCGCCGATCACGTGGAGGGCGTGCAGGCCGGTCATCGTGAAGTAGATCGCCAGGAAGGTGCTGGTCGACGGGTACAGGTGGTGGCTGAACTTCGAGCCGTACTCGAACGCCTTGACGACCAGGAAGACCAGCCCGAGCCCGACGGTCGCCGCCTGGTAGAGCCGGAACTTCCCGAAGTCCTTCTTCACGAGCGACGCCCAGGCCATCACCATGGTGACCGAGGAGCCGATCAGCACCACCGTGTTGAGCGTCGCCAGCGGGACGTTCAGGATCTCGTCGCCGCGCGGCCACTCGGGAGCGCCGACGCGCAGCAGGATGTAGCTCGCGAACAGCGCGCCGAACAGCATCACCTCGGAGGCGAGGAAGAGCCAGATGCCGATCTTGACGTTGTTGAGGCCGGTATCGGGCCGGGCCTCGACGGTGTACGGGATGACCGAAGACATGGGGCGTCTCTCCTCTGCCTACTCGGCCGGAACCGATTCGACGTCCTCGGCCGGCGGCGCGGTCGGATCGCCGGGCTCGAACTGGGGCGAGTAGTCTTTGTCCGCCCCGGGGACGCTGTACTCGTAGGGGTCGCGGTACACCCGCGGCTCGGTGACGAAGTTGCCGTGCGGCGGCGGCGATGGCGTGGCCCATTCGAGGGTGGTCGCGTGCCACGGGTTCTCGCCCACCCTCTTCCCCTTCCAGGCGCTCCAGAAGAAGTTGACGATGAACGGCACCTGGAAGACCGCCATGATCCAGGCCGCCCACAGGATGGTGTCGTTCAGCCCGAGGGTGCTTTGCGCGTGGGCGTAGGTCTCGCCGCCGTCCCACAGCCGCCGCTGCACGCCGCGCATGCCCTGGATCAGCATCGGGAAGAAGATGAAGTTCATGCAGATCAGGGTGGGCCAGAAGTGGAGGTGGCCCAGGAGCGTGCTCATCTGCCGCCCGGTCGCCTTCGGGAACCAGTAGTAGATGCCGGCGAAGAGGGCGAAGATCGTGCCCGGCGCGACCACGTAGTGGAAGTGGCCGATCACGTAGTAGGTGTCGTGCAGGTGGATGTCGGTCGCCGCGAGCCCGAGCGGCAGACCGGTCAGCCCGCCGATGCCGAACATCGGCAGGAAGGCGAGCGCGAAGAGCATCGGCACGCTGAAGCGGATCGACGCGCCCCAGAGCGACAGGATGAGGCAGGTGAGGATGACGACCGACGGGATCGAGATGATCATCGTCGTCGTCTGGAAGAAGGCGTTCATCACCGTCCCCATGCCGGTCAGGAACATGTGGTGCGCCCAGACCACGAACGACAGGAAGCCGATGCCGAGGATCGACCAGACGACGGCGCGGTGGCCCCAGAGCGGCTTGCGGGTGTTGTTCGCCACCACCTCGGCCACGATGCCGAGGGCCGGCAGGATCAGCACGTAGACCTCCGGGTGCGCCAGGAACCAGAACAGGTGCTGCCAGAGGATCGGGCTGCCGCCGCCGGTGTACTGCTCGAGCACCGCGCCGCCCACGACGAGGCCGCTCGGCATGAAGAAGCTGGTGTCGGCGACCCGGTCCATGAGCTGCATCACCGCCGCCGCCTCGAGCGGCGGGAAGGCGAGGAGCAGCAGGAAGGCGGTCACGAACTGCGCCCAGACCAGGACCGGCAGCCGCCAGAAGGTCAGCCCCGGAGCCCGGAGCTGGATCACCGTGGTGATGACGTTCACCGAGCCGAGGAGCGACGAGGTGATGAGCAGGACCATCGAGAGGATCCAGATCGTCTGACCCGTCGGGTTGATGACCGCGAGCGGCGGGTACGACGTCCACCCGGCCTGCGCCGCGCCGCCGGGAGCGAAGAAGCTCCCCAGCATCACGATGCCGCCGACGAAGTAGATCCAGTAGCTCGCCATGTTCAGCCGCGGGAAGGCCATGTCGGGCGCGCCCACCTGGAGCGGCACCACGAAGTTCCCAAAGCCGCCGAAGGCGAGCGGCACGACTCCGAGGAAGACCATGATCGTGCCGTGCATGGCGCCGAGCTGGTTGTAGAACTCGGGCAGCATGATGCCGTCCGGCATGGTGTCGCTGCTGAACCAGCCGCCGATCCAGGGCAGCGGCACGCCCGGATTGGCGATCTGCCACCGCATCAGGGCGACCAGCGAGAAGCCGAACAGCAGGAAGAGGAACCCGGTGATCGTGTACTGGATCCCGATCACCTTGTGGTCGACGGAGAAGACGTACTTCCGCCAAAAACCGAGCTCCTCGTGATCGGTCGGGTGCTCGAGGCCGTGGTGCTCGTGCTCGTCGACTACAACCATCGTTGCGGGCTCCTGGAAGCTGCGGCGGGGGCGGCCGGTGCCCTCGCGGGCTCGTCCGGCCGCCCCGCCGGTGTCGGGGGTGGAAGCCTTACTGCTGCGGCGCCGCGAACTCGAAGTCGACCGACGCGGACTCGCCGGCCGCCACGGTCACCTCCTGGGTCTGGGTGCCCAGGCGCTCGTGCCAGGCCTCGATCGTGTAGGTGCCGGCCGGCACCGTGATCTCGAACTGGCCGTCGTCCTCGGTGACCTCGAAGTACGGGTGGGTCATCACGCCCACGTAGGCGCTCATCCACGGGTGCACGTCGCACTTGACCGGCACGTAGAGCTCCGGCTCGTTGAGCGTCACCGACTTGTGGGTGAGGCTGCCCGGCATGCCGAGGTTGAACTCCCGGTTGTCGCTCGGGGTGCCGTGCACGTTGTGCAGGATGCCGTCCGAGTTGAGGAACTGGAGCGGCTGGCCCGCGAGCATGCCGACCACGTGCGGGTTGTACATGCAGCCCACCTGGTCGACCACCACCGGGGTGGACGGAACCTCGTAGTCGCCCTGGGCGAAGCTGTCCTTCACCTGGACGAAGACGTTGCCCATGGTGCCGTCGCCGCCCAGGACCAGCGTCTGGGCCTGGACCGCCTCATCGTGCATCTCGGCGCAGCTCGGATCGGCCGCCATGTCGATGGTCGGCAGGGTCGGCGGCTCGCCGGCGTAGCGGACGGTGCCGGTGAGGGTGGCGTCGCCCTCCTGGAGCTCGGAGATGGCGTCGTAGCCGGCGCCGATGTCGTGCGCCTGCTCGGGGCCGTCCGCCGGCGGAGCGGCGTCGCCCGCACCGGCTTCGTCGCCGGCGGCCGGGGCTTGGTCGGTCTCCTCGCCCGGGCCGCAGGCGAAGAGGGTCAGGGTGAGCGCCGCGCAGGCGACGATCCAGACGAACTGAAACTTCGAGTGACGCATCGAGTCCTCCTTGTCGGGGTGATGAATTCCATCCCCCGCGATTCTCTCACCGGACGGGCGGTTGGGGATCGGTCGCGATCTCCGGCCGCTCGCCGGCGTCTTTCGTGGGTCGGAGCGCTACATGTTCTCAAACGTCAACGACTCGGACAAGCGGGGATCGGCGACCGGCACGAGCGGCCGGCGGCGAGCCACCCAACCGAACGCGCCGAAGGCGATCCCGCCCACCGCGAGGAGATTCACGAGGTCGTACCAGGCGAAGGTGAAGCCGTGCTCGCCGCCGACCGCCGGCATGACCAGCCAGAAGAGGTCGACGTAGTGCAGGACGAGCATCCAGACCGCCGCCACCGCGAGCGGCAGGCGGCGGCGCTTGACGTCGCGCGACAGCAGGTAGAGAAACGGCAGCGCGAAGTGGCCGATCACCAGGGCGTAGGTGACGTTCTCCCAACCGTGCTCGAGCCGGTGCGCGTACCAGATCGTCTCCTCCGGGATGTTGGCGTACCAGATCAGCATGTACTGGGAGAAGCCGATGTAGGCCCAGAAGACGACGAAGCCGAACAGGAGCTTGCCGAGGTCGTGCAGGTGCTCCCGGTTGACCACCCCGGCGAGCGGCCCGCGGCCCCTGCGCCCGGTGGCGCTGGTGGCGATGGCGAGCAGCGAGAGGACCGACAGGATGGCGACCGTCGAGCCGGCGAAGAGGTAGACCCCGAAGATGGTCGAGTACCAGTGGGGGTCGAGCGACATCAGCCAGTCGAACGACGCGAAGGTCAGGGTGACGCCGAAGATCACCATCGCCGGGGCGGAGAAGACCTGGAGCCGCCGGGTGATCGCCGGGTCGCCGCTCGCGTCCTGGGCGAGCGAGCGCCTCCAGTACCACCAGCCGACGAGCGACCAGACGGCCAGATAGGCCGCCGACCGGACGTAGAAGAAGACCGGGTCGAGGTAGCCGGCCTTGTACTGGATCAGCTCGTCGCCGGCCGCCTCCGGCCCCAGCCACGGGAAGAGCGAGGCCGCGCCCACCGCGATCGGCACGAAGAGCGCCGCGAGCACCGGCAGGGTCGCCGCCACGTGCTCGGCGAGGCGCCGCACGACGACGCTCCAGCCGGCGCGCGTCAGGTGGTGGAGGATGGTGAAGAAGAGGCCGCCGAGGGCGATCGTGAGCCAGTAGACCCAGGCGGTCAGGTAGGAACCGAGGAAGCGGCGCGTGTGCGCGAGGTCGTCGCCCCAGCCGACGAACATCGAGGCGAGCAGGCCGAGCAGGCCGAGGCCGCCGGCGATCCAGGCGGCGAGCACGAGCGGGTGGCGCTCGGGCAGGCCGACGGCGGCCGGATCGACGCGGGCGGTGCCGGTCCCGTGCGCGTGGAGGTGCTCGGCGTGCGCCATGTCAGGCCCCCGCTCCCTGCGGCGCCGGCTCCGAGCCGGCCGCCGGCGCCTGGACCAGCTCGACCCGGGTCGCGCCCAGGTCGGCGAGCAGGTCGAGAGTCCGCTGCCGGTCGAAGCGCTCGTCGCGCGCCTCGACCGAGACGAAGAAGGCGTCGTCGCTCATGCGCTCGAAGGCCGCCGAATCGAAGAGCGGATGGTGGTGGCGCGGCAACCGCGCGAGCGCCAGGAAGCCGCCGAGCGCGCCGAGCGCGCCGCCGAGCACGCCGCACTCGAACATGATCGGCACGAACGCCTGCCACGAGAAGAGCGGCTTGCCGCTCACCACCAGCGGGTACGCCTCGACGCTCACCCACCACTGGAGGAGCATGCCGGCGCCGGCGCCGGCGAGGCCGAGGACCAGGACGAAGAGCGGCACGATCGAGCGCTTCAGCCCCATCGCCTTCTCCAGACCGTGGATCGGGAACGGGCTGTGCGCGTCCCAGTGGCGGAAGCCCTCGTCGCGCATCCGCCGGCAGGCGAGCGTCAGCGCCGCCGGCGTCGGGAACTCGGCGAGCGCCCCGTAGACGGTCTCAGCCATGGCTCGCCTCTCCCGCCGCCTGGCGCTTCGCGCGCTCCCCGGCCGGCGCCTGGTCGGGCGGCAGGCCGTGGAGGTGCGCCTCCGGCAGCACGCCCTTGACCTCCGACATGGCGACCATCGGCACGTAGCGCACGAAGAGCGTGAACAGGGTGAAGAACAGGCCGAAGCTGCCGAGCAGCGTCGCCACGTCCCAGAAGGTCGGCACGAAGTAGTCCCACGACGACGGCAGGAAGTCGCGGTGGAGGCTCGTGACGACGATCACGAAGCGCTCGAACCACATGCCGATGTTCACCAGGATCGAGACCGTGAACAGGATCGGGATCGAGGTCCGCGCCTTCTTCCACCAGAAAACCTGCGGCGACAGCACGTTGCAGGTCACCATGATCCAGTAGGCCCAGGCGTACGGGCCGCCGGCGCGGTTCAAGAAGGTGAACCACTCGTACTGGTTGCCGCTGTACCAGGCGATGAAGAACTCGGTGCCGTAGGCGAGGCCGACGATCGAGCCGGTGGTGAGGATCAGCCGCGCCATGCGGTCGAAGTGGAGCAGCGTGATCAGGTCCTTCAGCTTGAAGACCACGCGACAGATCACCATCAGGGTGATCACCATCGCCATGCCGGAGAAGATCGCGCCGGCGACGAAGTAGGGCGGGAAGATCGTCGTGTGCCAGCCCGGGAGTTGCGAGACGGCGAAGTCGAACGAGACGACCGAGTGGACCGAGAGGACCAGCGGCGTCGCGAGCCCGGCGAGCAGCAGGTAGGCGCGCTCGTAGTGCAGCCAGTGGCGCGCCGAGCCGCGCCAGCCGAGGGCGAAGAGGCCGTAGGCGCGCCGGCGCAGCAGGGTCTTCGACCGGTCGCGCATGGTGGCGAGGTCGGGGATCAGCCCCAGGTACCAGAAGAGGAGCGACACCAGGCCGTAGATCGAGACCGCGAAGACGTCCCACATCAGCGGGCTTCGGAACTGCGGCCACATCGCCATCTGGTTCGGCACCGGGAACATCCAGTAGTCGACCCACGGCCGGCCGGTGTGGATGCCCGGGAAGGTGAGCGCGCAGGCGACCGCGAAGAGCGTCATCGCCTCGGCGGCGCGGTTGATCGAGGTGCGCCAGCGCTGCCGGAAGAGGAAGAGGACGGCGGAGATCAGCGTGCCGGCGTGGCCGATGCCGACCCAGAAGACGAAGTTGACGATCGGCCAGCCCCAGGCGACCGGGACGTTGTTGCCCCAGATCCCCACGCCCTCCCACATCAGCCAGGCGATCGAGACGCCGAACAGGCCGAGGAAGGCGAGCGAGACGCCGAGCGTGATGTACCAGCCGATCGGCGGCTGCCACTCAATCGGCCGGGCGACGGTCTCCGTGACCCCGTGGAAGCCGGGGTCGCCGGTGACCAGGAGCGGACGGGCCTCGACCGGATCGACGTCCGGCTGAACTCCCGCCCGGTGCTCCCGCGAAGCGTCTGCGCTCGACATGGCGTTTCGTGGGCCGGTCGTGGGGCCGCCTGAGCCCCGTCCGGTCGCGACACCGGACTCACCGCCCGCCCGTTTTCCTCTCCCTCTGGGGGTAAAAGTACCGGGAGGTTTTAGCATCGCCGGCCGGCCGCGTCAACCGGCAGGTGGGCGCTCGGCGCGGTGCGGCGCAGCGCGAGACGCTACGACACGCCCGGCGCCACGACCTGCCCCTGCCGGGGCTCGCCCCGCTCGACCGGCTTGCCGTCGGAGGTGTAGTGCTGGAACTGGGCCGGGAGGCCGACGCCTTCGCCGAAGGTCGGGGCGGTCTGGAGGTGGTAGTGGAGGTGGGGCTCGGAGGTGTTGCCGCTGTTGCCGCAGAGACCGAGGAGCTGGCCCGGCTCGACCTTCTGCCCCTTCTCGACCGCGACCGAGCCCTGCTGGAAGTGCGCGAGGAGGGAGTGTTCGCCCGCGCCGTGGTCGATCACCACGTGGTTGCCGGCCGGGTTGCCCGGGTCCATCGCGCCGGGAGCCTGGTCGGGGAGGCCGTCGACGGCCGCGGTGACGGTGCCGGCGGCGGGGCTCACGATCTTCTTCCCCCAGCAGTAGAAGTCCTCCGGCCCCTCGCTCTCGCCGCGGCGGGTCGAGCCGTCCTTCGTCACCAGCAGGTCGTAGGCGAAGCGCTGGGCGGCGTCGACCACGTGGTAGTTCTCGACCGGCGTCCGGCCGCCCCAGACGACCGTCCACTCCCCTTCGAACGGCAGCCGCAGGTCGGCCTTCGTCCGGTAGTCCTCGTGCTCGCTCGGTGCCGGCTCGGGCACCGGCCGGACGAAGAAGCCGGCGATCTTCCCCGCGGCGTCGAACGAGAACTGGACCACCACCGGTGCCTCGACCTTCTCGAAACGCGCCATGCGCCGGTAGGTCGCATAGCCGCCGGCGTCGCTCACGTCCTCGCTGAGGATCTCGCGCTCCTCGCCGAGCTGCGCCCCGACCTGCGTCCGGAAGGCGGCGAGCGCCTGCTCGCTCCCGAGAGCGGAGCGCATCTCCTCGTTCATCGCGCTCCAGAGCGCGGCGGTCTCGCCAGCGAAGAAGCGCTCGGTGGCGGCGCGCCCCGGCTCGAGCGCCGCCGGGTCCGAGCCCGGTTCCGATTCCGGCTGGGGCGCCTGGGCGGAGGCACCGAGGGCGAGGAGGATCGAGGCGAAGATAGGGACCAGGGTCGAGTTTCGGCGCACGGGGCTTCTCCTTTCGGGACGTTCGCTGCGTCGTATGCACTCCACTACGCACCGGAGGACGGGGCTCTTCGCTCGCCGGGCGCGCCGGGCGACGACAGCGCGGCGAGCACCCGCTCGGCGGCGCGGTGGCCGCTCGCGAGGCAGTCGGGGATGCCGACGCCGTGGTAGGCGCAGCCGGCGAGGGCGAGGCCGGGCGGGGCGGCGGCTTCGAGGGCGGCCACGCGCTCGCGGTGGCCCGGCTCGTAGCGCGGGTTGGCGTCGACGAAGCGGTGGACGCGGGCGATCCGCGGCTCCCCGCGGAGGCCGAGGACGCCGGTCAGCCCGGCGAGCGCGCGGTCGACCAGCTCGCCGTCGTCCGCCGGCAGGTCGCCGCCGAGGTAGGCGCGCAGCAGCACCGCGCCCTCGGGCGCCCGGCCGGGGAACTTGCTCGACGCGAACGTGCAGGCCGCGAGCGAGCCGCCTCCGCGGTCGGGCGAGGGCGGCACCAGGAAGCCGAGCGCGTCGAGCGGATGGCGCACCTGCTCGCGGGCGAAGCCGAGGGAGACGGTCGCGGTCGAGGCGTGAGGGATCGCGCGCAGGCCGTTCGCGAGCTCGGGCGCGGTCGACTCCTTCGCGAGGATCGCCGCGCTCACCCCGGGGGGCGTGGCGAGGACCACGGCGTCGGCGAGGATCGTCACGTCGCCCGCAACCTCGATCCGGTACCGGCCGCCGCCGGGATCGCGGGAGAGGGCGTGGACCCGCTTGCCGGTGACGAGCGCCACGCCCGCTCCGCGGAGATCCGCCGCCAGCGCGTCGACCAGCCCCCCCATGCCGCCGGCGAGCGTCACCCGCGACGGCCCGCCGCGCCCCGCCGTCTCGCGGGCGCCCCGGATCAGGCTCCCCCAGCGCGCTTCGAGGCCGGCGAGCATCGGGAACGCGGCGCCGAGCGACAGCCGCTCCGGATCGGCCGAGTGGATGCCGGCGAGGAGCGGCCCGGCGATCCGCTCGGTGTACTGGCGACCGAAGTGGCGGCGGAGGAAGGCGGCGACCGTCTCGCCGTCGCCGGCCGGTCCGTGCGTCCGGTCGGCCTTCGGCCGGCGCGCCAGCTCCGCCGCCACCCGGAGCTTGGCCGGGAGCGACAGCAGGCGCGAGCGGAAGACGGCGCCGAGGTCGGTCGGCACCACCAGGTGGAGGCCGCGTGGCAGCTCCAGCAGCCGGCCGCGGCGCATCACCAGCACCCGCTTCGGCGGCGTCGGGAGCACTTCGCCGCCGAGCCCCAGCTCCTCGACCAGCCCGAGCGCTCCACCGTCGCGCCCGCCGCGGGTGCCGAACGAGTCGGCCCCGGCCTCGACCAGGAAGCCGTCGACGAGCTCGGTGTGGAGCTTGCCGCCCAGGCGGGGTGCGGCCTCGACCACCGTCACGCGCAGCGGCGAGGAACCGGCCGGGCTCGATGCGAGCGCACGGGCGGCGGCGAGACCGGCGATGCCGCCGCCGACGATGACCACGCGCACCATGGCGCGCATCGTACCGGGAGCGGGCGGTCGCGCGCTTCGGCGGTCGAGCGAATCAGCGAGAGCTTTGCGCGCGGGCCGCCGAGCGGACCACGTCGGCGAGCGCGGCGGCGAAGTCGGGCGCGTCGTTGAGCGACTCGGTCCGCTCGAGATGCATGCGCAGCCCGGCGGCGAGCGCCTGCGCCTCGACGTCGAGGTCGAAGAGGATCTCGACGTGGTCGGAGACGAAGCCGACCGGCGCCACCAGTACCGCGCGGTGCCCCTCGCGGCCGAGGCGGGCCAGCGTCTCGTCGAGCGACGGGCCGAGCCAGGGCACCGCCCGGGCGCCGGCGCTCTGGTAGGCGACGTGCCAGGCGAGCGGCTCGCCCCCGACCACCTCGACCCGCTCGGCGACGAGCCGCGCCGTCTCCCGCACCTGGGCGTCGTACGGATCGCCCTCGGAGAGGATCGACTCCGGCAGGCTGTGGGCGGTGAAGATCACCTGGAGCCCGCGCCTCTCCTCTGCGTCGAAGCGCCCGGCCGCCGCGCGCACCCGGGCGGCGGCCGCGTCGAGGAAGCCCGGATGATCGTGCCAGCTCCGCACCGGGATCACCTCCGGGGCACCCTCGTCCGCCTCGCCGCCGACCTCCGCCAGCGCCTCGTCGAGCGCCCGGAAGTAGGCGCCGACCGACATCCGCGACTCCTGGGGCGTGAGGCAGAGGGCGACCAGCTCGTCGAAGCCGCCGGCGGTGATCTGGGCCACCGTCTCCCGGATGTACGGGTGCCAGTGGCGCATGCCGACGAAGGTCCGCCACCCGGCGCCTTCGGACTCGGCGACGTTCAGCCGGTCCTCCAGGGCGCGAGCCTGCCGGCGCGTCAGCTCGAGGATCGGCGAGCCGCCGCCGATCTCTCGGTAGCGCGCCTTCACCTCCTCGACCAGCTCCTCCGGCGTCTCCCGCCCGCCGCGCACGTCGAGCAGGAACGGCTCCACCTCCTCGAGCGTCGCCGGCCCGCCGTAGGCCATGAGAAGGACGGCGCGGCGGGTCACGTCAACTCCACGGAGACTCTTCGATCTCCGGCAGGTGGACGGCGGTCAGCACCGGCGCGTCGAGCGCCGTGTAGCGGCGCGCCTCGGTCTCGCGCAGGTCGCGCACCAGGTCGGAGAACGGCGTCAGGTCGTCGACCTCGTAGACCACCACGAACTCGTGGTCCTGGAGCCCGAACGAGTAGAGGAGGAGCTGGCGCACCTGCTCGTAGCTCCGGCCGATCCGGATGTGGCCGCCCATCAGCTCGCGCCGCTGGTCCGCCGGCAGCAGGTACCAGTCGGCGGTCTTCGAGAACGGGTAGGCGATCAGGTAGCGGTCGCGCACGCCGTCGACCGCGTCGATCTCCCGGTCGGAGCCGCCGCGGCGGGTGTACGGCGACGGGCGCGTCAGGCCCCAGAGCGTGATCGACGGCTCGACGTGCGGCCGGCAGCGGGCAACGGCGCGCGCGAGGGCCGTGAAGAAGCGCGCCGGCGCCTCCGGCTCGACGGCCGGCATCGCGCTCCAGAGGAGCAGATCCGCCTCCGGCCGCGTCGGGTAGAGCTGGTACGCCTCCACCCGCCCGGCACCCTCCCGCGCCCCGGCGACCAGGCCGCGCAGGAGGTCGCGGCGATGGTCCGGCGCCAGGTCCCAGAAGCTGGGTCCGAGGCGGAAGCTCGCGAAGTGGTTCAGGGTCCGTTCCGGCGTCGCAGCGGCAGGGGTCCAGAAGCCGTCCCCTTCATAGAGGTGGGTGTACTCGGCGGCCAAGCGGCTCTTACCGGAGCCAGTGCCTCCATAGAGTACGACGCACTGAATCCCTTCGTCGAACGCGTCCTTGATACC
>CAZLLV010000450.1:0-20593 GCA_964560325.1 uncultured Thermoanaerobaculia bacterium
CTCCTGGTGAAGAGGCTCGAGGGGCGGCGCGTCGTCTCCCTCGACATGGCGCACCAGGGCGGCACCGCCTGGCTCTGCTTTAACTCGAACGCCGAGGAGTGCGGCCCGAAGAAGCTCGGCGGCGAGGCCGGGCGCACCACCGGGGTGGAGCTCGACCCCCCGGACGACGGGGCGCCGTACAGTGGCCGGTACTTCACCGGCCCGATCACCGCATCGCCCCCCGCGGCGGCCGAGTCGGGGCCGGGAGACTCGCCGAGCCGAGGGTGAGGGATTGTTCACGCTCCCGGGACGAGTGGCCCCTCGACGGAGAGCGCAAGGACCATCAGGCCACGTTTTGCCCGACGGTGACCTGGAAGGACACCTTCGCGCCGGCGTTGCCCAGCATCTCGATCAGGTTGTCGACGCTGAACCTAGAGACTGCGGTGGAACCGCCTGCCGGTTCCTGCCGGTTCGGCTACCACGTCATCGGCTGCTGACCCATCCGGCGGTGCAACCTGATCAGGTGCATCCCCTCCCGACCTCCCGCACCCTACGCAACCATGAGCGCCGACGCGGCTTCCTGCTCCCACCGAGCCACTGTCCTGACGGCCTCCTGCGCCTCCCGCTCGGAGATGTGGGGCTTGAGCTCGACGATCTTCCGCGCCAGCTCGGATGGATCTTTCGCCTCGGGGTGCTTACGGCGGACGTAGAGCGCCGTTCCCAGCCTCTCGAGCTCCACCACCGTCTTGTCACCTACGCGCTCGCCGATGAACTCGATCGCGGGCCGGGCCGCTTCGACGGTGTCCCGGTACCTCCGGGAGACAGACTCCATGTTCGGCGTGGGTTTGAGCGTCGGTCCGTAGTCGGGCCGCCGGACCTCCAACTCGAGCAGATAGTCCGCCCGCATGGCCGTCAGCTCGTCGCGAAGGTCGAAGGAGAAGGGGCCGTGCTTGTACAGGATGAAGTCGAACCCGACCGGGTGTCCAGCCAGCTCTTGCAGCAGGTACATCGACTTCTGGAGATGGGTTTCCCCGCACCAGCTCCCATGCTCGTGGAGCTTCCCGATCAGCTCGGCGATCACCGCGATCCGCTCAAGTCTTTCCATCGATCTTCCCTCCTTGGCCAGCCGCCGTGAGTATCCTCTCACGGTTCTCGTTCATCCAGTTGTTCGCCTCTCCTCGTAGCTCGGCCGTCGTGTACAGGGTATCGACGGCCGTCACCGGCAGCGTCCCCAAGACGTCGGAGTTCGCCCTCGACGGCTCGATCCGCCCGTCGGGCATGAGGACGGGGAAGTCGGTCGCGCCTCCCGATTCCCGGTAAGAATCGTGGTGCACCGCCTCCTGTCCGAATCGGTCCGCAAGCTCCTCCGCGAGGAGGTCGGCCGCGTCCGGGCGACGCTGGACGTCCCGAGGGTTCCGGCGGTAGATCTCCCGAAAGTGGTCACGCTCTACGATCCGCCTCGCCGGGGTGTGGCCGGGGGTCCCGGGCGTCCTTGCCGCTTCCAGCATCGCCGCGTAGACCTCGTGGTCCGTCAAGAGGAGGTGTTCCTCGGGATCGGTCGGGAGACCTCCCGGACCCCTCCAGGCCTGGAGAAACTGTTGAAGGTGAAAGTCGTAGATCCGCCGCACCGGGTGAAAGTAGACCTGTTTATACATGAAGTAGCGGGCCAGAAGCAGCCCTTCCGCCGAGTGCAACCCGCCGTCCTCTACCCCGAGCGCCGGTTCCTGGGAGCCGCCGGTGGCCTGGGGGAGGATGCGAAGCGTGTCGATCAGTCGGTGATGATCGAAGTGTCCGTAGGCGACGCCGGCGTGGAGGGAGTCGCGCAGGAGGTAGTCGATGCGATCGGCTCCGAAGGCGTCCCCGGTGATGATCTCGGAGAGGATCGTCTGCCATTCGTCGAGCTCGCTGCCGGCCTTCTTCGCCCCGACCGCGATCTTGACGACGTCCTCGCTCTGCGGAGCCGGCCGCATGGACCTCCAGACCGCCTCCATCTCGTCGGACCGAATCAGCTCGACGGTCAGACGCTCGTGGTCCCAGCCTTTCGGGAGGAGCTCCTTCTCTGCGGCATGGGAGAAAGGCAGGTGTCCGATATCGTGGCACAGCGCAGCCACGCGCAGGACACGCCTCCAGTACTGGCGCTCGGCGTCCACCGGCAGCGAGTTTGCCCGGGGATAGCTGTCGAGCTTGTCCTGGCGCATCACGCTGTCGAAGATCCTCGTCGCCAGCTCCATCACCCCCAGCGAGTGCTCGAAGCGCTTGTGCGTGGCGCCCGGGTAGACGAGGGGCGTCAGCGCCAGCTGGTGGATATGCCGGAGCCGCTGCACCGGCCTCGAGTCGAGCACCCGGCGCTCGTCCTTTTCGATCCGGACGAAGGTGTGGAGCGGATCCCGGATTTCGTGGAAGTGCTTCATGATCTCGGCCGACCGTACGTATGGAGAGGGTTTATAACGCCTCTATTACGCCTATCGAGTGAGAGGATACAGACCTCGCCCGGGCATGTCAAGCGCACGGTACTTGCCGTTTCACCTCCGCCATCGAGCGGGCCACCGTGGGGGCGGCAGCCTCGAAGCCGGACGCTGCGCCACACTCGCGACAGTCCTATCCAGCCGGTGCAGTCGGGACAGCGCCGGCCCCGGCAGGCCCATGGGAGTAGTATCCTCACCGCCCACTCTCTCCTGTGTCTGCCGCCGGCGCCTCGCCGGCGGCAGAGTGTCCCCCGGCTCCGGGGCTCGACGCTCTCCTCGAGCCGGGTGCCGTCCTCCTGCTCGGTGAGCTCCACGGGACCCGGGAGGCGCCAGCCTTCGTGGAGACCGTCGCCTGCCGCGCGCTGGCGCGGGATCTTCCAGTCGTGGTCGGTTTCGAGCTGCCGGTGGCCGAAGCCGCGCTCCTCGCCGGGCCGCTCTGGCAGGCGGAGTACCAGTACGGCGTCGCCAGCCGCGCGGTCGTTGGCTTGCTCGACGCGCTCCGCGCCCGCAAAGCGGCCGGCGCCGCCGTCGAGGTGGTGCTCTACGACCCCGGCAACGTGCCGGAGCGCGACCGAGAGATGGCGCAGAACCTCGCCGCCGCGCTCGGAGCCCGCCCCGAAGCCTTCGCCGTCGTTCTCTCCGGAAACCTCCACAACCGGCTCACGGTCGGCACGCCCTTCGACGCCGATCTCGAGCCGATGGGGCACCTCCTGGTGAAGAGGCTCGACGGGTGGCGCGTCGTCTCCCTCGACATGGCGCACCAGGGCGGCACCGCCTGGCTCTGCTTCGACTCGAACGCCGAGGAGTGCGGCCCGAAGAAGCTCGGCGGCGAGGCCAAGCGCACCACCGGGGTGGAGCTCGACCCCCCGGACGACGCGGCGCCGTTCAGTGGCCGGTACTTCACCGGCTCGATCACCGCATCGCCCCCCGCGGCGGGCCGGCTTGGTCCGGGGGACTTGCCGAGCCGACGGTGAGGGGTTACACTTCGTATTACAGGAGGTGAGCCCATGGCCACCAGAACCGTCCGTCTCGACACCGAGGAAGAACGAGTCCTGGACGAGCTCGTCCGCAAAACCCGGCTCCCCGTGTCCGAGGTCCTGCGCCGCGGCCTCCGGGCGCTGGAGAAAGAAACCCGCGAGACCGCGCCCAAGAAGCCCTTCGAGATTTATGAGCAGCTCGATCTGGGGCCGGGCGGCTACGCCAACCGGCCCGCCGGCGAGAGCCGCCGAGGAGCTCGCGAGGCGATCCTGAGGAAGCACCGCCGGTGATCCTGGTGGACACGGGGCCGCTGGTGGCCCTCTTCGACCCCAAGGAGAAGGAGCACTCCCGGTGCCGCCAGGTTCTCCGAGACCTCACGGAGCCCCTGGCCACCAGCCTCGCCACCCTCACCGAGGCTTTCCACATCCTCAGCCCCGACAGCATCGGCTCCGACCGGCTCCGCGAGTTCGTCCTCCAGGACGGCCTCCAGGTGCTGCCCTTGGAGAGGAAAGCCCTGGAGCGGGCCTTCGAGCTCATGGAGCAGTACCGAGACCACCCGATGGACCTCGCCGACGCCTCCCTGATCGCCCTGGCCGAGGCGATTCCGACCCGTAAGGTGTTCACCCTGGACCGGAACGACTTCTCGACCTACCGCCTCCGCCGCGGCCACCGCCATCTGTCGGTGGAGATCCTGAGCTGAGCGACGACGGCTCCCGTTGCAGGCGAGCGGTTTCCGGGTAAGGGGTGGCTACAATCTCACCGACCGCCCCAGGATCAGCAACCCGGGCACTGGACAGCCCTTCGCCATCGGCATCCAGCCCGAACCCACGAAGAGGAGCACCCATGACCCGAGCCCACGCCAACCCACGCCGCACCGAGGAAGAGCCCCTCTACGACCCGGACGTTCCCACGCCCGCCCACGCCGAGCGGGCGCGGACGCTCCTGGCGACCCTGAAGACCGGCGCCCTCGCCACGGTGGCTTCGGAGCCGGAGGGGCATCCGTACCCTTCCTTCATCACCTTCGCCGTCGACCGCGGCGAGCCCATCTTCCTCATCAGCGAGATGGCGGAGCACACCCAGAACCTCCGCCGTGATCCGAGGGCGTCGCTCCTCGCCGCCGAGAGCCGCACCGAGGATCCCCTGGCGAACGGCCGGGTCACTCTCCTGGGGACCTGCCGCCCGGTGGAAGGCGACGACACGAGCGCACGCGCCGCCTATCTGGAGCGTCTGCCGAACGCGGAGTACTACTGCGACTTCAAGGATTTCCACTTCTGGCGCCTGCGCGTCGACTCGGTACGCTACATCGGTGGCTACGGTCGGATGTCCTGGGTGGCGCGAGACGAGTGGCAAGCCGCCGAGCCCGATCCCCTGGCGGAGCACGCGGAAGGCATCGTGGAGCACATGAACGAAGACCACGCCGACGCCATGGTCGTGCTGTGCCGCGCCTTCACCCGCGCCGGCGAGGCCGAGGAGGTGACGATGACCGGCATCGATCGCTACGGCTTCGAGATGTCGGTGGTCACCGAGAGAGGGCCCCGGCCGGCGCGGCTGGCGTTTCCGGAGACGGTCGCGACGCCGGAGGAGGCGCGGAAGGCCCTGGTGGCGATGGTGGGAGAGGCTCGGTCGGCCCTGGGGTGAGACGGGTGTCGGAGCCCGGGCTCCCCGGCTCCGCTGTGGCACAGTGTGCTACCTTCGGGGTCCGATGACTCGACGCACTCTCAACGTCTCTCTCACCCCTGAGCTCGAGGAGTTGATCTCTTCCAAGGTCGCTTCGGGGCGCTACCTTTCCGCCAGCGAGGTCGTGCGTGACGGATTGCGGCTGCTGGAGGAGCGCGATCGGTTGAGGCACGAGGCTCTCGATCGCGTCCGCCAGGGGATCGATGCGGGCATCGCATCGCTCGACCGGGGCGAGGGCGTGGCCGCCGAGAAGGTCTTCGCCGAGCTCGAGGCCAGCCTGGCCGGCACTCCCGGGCAGACCTGACGACTGAACCGCTTCGCTTCTGGCCTGTCCGGCGCTACCTGATCATCTACCGCGCCGGAGATGATCGAGGTTGTACGGGTCCTCCACGGTGCCCGGGATGTCGAGGCCATTCTTTCCAGGCTGTGATTCTGCGCGCTCGGTGCCAGGCCCATGGCGGAGCACGCGGAAGGCATCGTGGAGCACATGAATGACGACCACGCGGACGCCCTGGTCGTGCTGAGCCGCGCCTTCACCCGCGCCGGCGAGGCCGAGGGAGGTGACGATGACCGGCATCGATCGCTACGGCTTCGAGATGTCGGTGGTCACCGAGAGCGGGCCCCGGCCGGCTCGGCTGGCGTTCCCGGAGACGGTCGCGACGCCGGAGGAGGCGCGGAAGACCCTGGTGGCGATGGTGGGAGAGGCTCGGTCGGCCCTGGGGTGAGGCGGGTCTCGGATCGCGGAACGGCCGACATCCGGCGGGACACGGTCCCGCCCTACGACGAGCACGGGCTCTGTCATGAGCCGGGCGGATAGCATCGGGGGATGGAACCTCGACCGGCTCGTCCCGCCCGCCCAATGCTCCGGATCGTGCTCGTCTTCACCTCGGCCGTCCTCCTGGCGGCCGTGCTGCCGGTTCCGGCCGCCGCCGCCGGTTCTCCGACGGACGTGGCCGAAGCGGTCGCGGATTTCGCCGCCTACGCCGAGCAGGCGCGCTCCGAGTGGGGCGTTCCCGGGCTGGCCGTCGCGGTCGTCCAGGACGGTGAGGTCCTCCTCGCTCGGGGCTTCGGAGTGCGCGAGCTCGCCGCAGGCGGCGCCGCCGAGCCGGTCGACGAGCACACCCTCTTCGCCATCGGCTCCACCACCAAGGCGATGACCGCGGCGCTCCTCGGCCAGCTCGCCGAGGCCGGGGCGCTCGCCTGGGACGACCGGGTGGAGGAGCATCTCCCCGCCTTCCGGCTGCACGATCCGTGGGTCACCCGGGAGGTCACGATCCGCGACCTGCTCACCCACCGGGCCGGCCTCGGCAACGCCGATCTGCTCTGGTACGGCACCGACCGGAGCCGCGAAGAGATCCTGGCGAAGCTCGCCCTGGTCGAGCCGGCCTACTCCTTCCGCGGCGGCTACGTCTACCAGAACCTGATGTACGCGGCGGCGGGGGAGGTCGCGGCGCAGGTGGCTGGGGCGCCTTGGGAGCAGCTCGTCGACCGGCGCCTGTTCGAGCCCCTCGGGATGGAGCGGACCGCGCCCACCCTGGCCGTCGCCCGCACGCGAGAGAACGTGGCCGCGCCCCACCACGAGGTCGACGGCGAGATCCGGGTGATCGAGAACGAGCCGGTCGATCCCGTGGCCCCGGCAGGGTCCGTCTGGTCGAGCGTCGCCGAGCTCTCCCGCTGGATGCGGATGCTCCTCGCCGAGGGCCGCTGGCAGGGCGAGTCCGTCCTCGACGAGGAGACGGTCGCCGAGCTCCTCCACCCGCAGACGGTCCTGCGCCGGGACGACTTCTACCCGACCGCCCGGCTCACCGAGCCCCGCTGGATCACCTACGGCCTGGGCTGGTTCCAGCAGGACTACCGCGGGCGCATGGTCCACTTCCACACCGGCAGCATCGACGGCATGTCCGCGATCGTCGGTCTCGTGCCGGAGGCGGAGCTCGGGGTCGTGGTGCTCGCCAACATCGACCACGCCGAGCTCCGGCACGCCCTCCTCTGGCGTGCCGTCGATCTCTTCACCGGCGTCGAGGACGGCCGCGACTGGAGCGCCGAGCTGAAGGATCTCTACCAGGGGCTCGAGGAGGAGGCCGAGGCGCGCGCGGCGGAGGCCCGGGCCGAGCGCGCAGAGGGCACGGAGCCCTCGCTCCCCCTCTCCCGCTACGCCGGCGCCTACGCTCACCCCCTCTACGACACGGTCGAGGTCAAAGAAGAGGACGGCGGGCTCCGCTTCCTCGCCGGTGCCCGCCGCACCGCCCGTCTCGAGCATTGGCACCACGACACCTTCCGCGCCCACTGGGACCGGGAGTGGCAGGGGAGCACCCTCCTCACCTTCGCCCTCGACGCCGCCGGGGAGCCCGCGCGGCTCTGGGTGATGGGGCTCGGGTTCGAGCGGGAGGAGGATTGACCGGCGCCCCGTCGGCCGACCTTCAGCGGCGGCCGTCTTCGAGGTAGCTCGCGCCGCCGAGGTTTCGCACCTGCCGGGCGATCCACCCCTGGCGCTGGCGCACGTAGCCGGACGGGGCCGCCACCTGGAAGCGTTCCGGGGCGGGGAGGACGGCGGCGAGCAGTGCCGACTCCGAGGGTCCGAGCGCGCCCGCCTCCTTGCCGAAGAACTCTCGGGCCGCCGCTCCCACGCCGAAGGTGCAGGGCCCGAGCTGGGCGGTGTTGACGTAGACCTCGAGGATGCGCTGCTTGGGCCAGGTGAGCTCGATCAAGACGGTTCCCCACGCCTCCAGCCCCTTGCGGATCCAGCTCCGCCCGGGCCAGAGGAAGAGGTTCTTGGTCACCTGCTGGGAGATGGTGCTCGCGCCTCGCCCGCGCTCGCCCGAGCGGGCCTCGGCCATCGCCTTCTCGATCGCCTCCACGTCGAAGCCGTGGTGGTCCGGGAAGCGTTGGTCCTCCGCGGCCACGAACGCGATCGGGGTGTGCGGCGACAGGCGGTCCCAGCCCACCCAGTCGTACGCCACGCCGCGACAGGGGATCGCCCGCTGCAGCATGAAGGAGCTCGTCACCGGGGGCACGAACCGCATCACGAGGATCGGCAGCCAGCTCAGGGCGACGAAGAGCGCCGGCAGCGCGGAGCCCAGGATCGCGACCCGCCCCACCCGACCCCGCCGTTGATAGAACGGCCGGCGGCGCAGCCACGCCCGCAGGAAGACGAGGGCGAGGACGAGCAGCGCGAGAAGGACGGCGCCGGCGAGGAGGTCCGCGACCGTCACGTCGCGTTGTCCGCCTTGGTCGCCTCGGCCGCCTCGTTCATCTCGGTCTCCCGCCAGGTCTCGTCGATCACGAACAGCTCCATCGCGCCCTTCCCCTTGACCTCGATCGTACCGCGGGAACGGCCGCGGCAAAGGCCTGCGACCTGCTCCCACGCCTCCTTCGACAGGCAGACCTGGCCCGGCAGGCCGTTCGACTCGACGCGCGAGGCGGTGTTGACCGTGTCGCCCCAGACGTCGAACAGGAACTTCTTGTGGCCCACGATGCCGGCCATGACCTCGCCGTGGTGGATACCGATGCGCACCCGCCAGCCGGACGCGAGCTCGCGGGTCCCCTCGACCATCTCGAGCCCGCAGCGTACGCAGGCGAGGACCGGGTTCTCGGCCGGCTCGAGCAGGCCGGCCGCGGCCATGAACGCGTCGCCGATCGTCTTGATCTTCTCCAGGCCGTGGCGCTCGGCGCACGCCTCGAACATCTCGACCATCTCCTGGAGGCCGTTCATCACCAGGTCGGGGTCGTTCGCGTCGCAGTAGGTGGTGAAGCCGACCACGTCGGTGAAGAGGACCGCCACCTCGGCCCGGCGCCGGGGTGCCACGCGCGACCGGGCCTGGAGCTCTTCGACCACCACGCCGGGGAGGATCACCCGCAGCAGCCGGTCGGCCCGCCGCTGCTCCTCCTCGATGCGCGCCAGGTGGAGCGCCTCGCGGTCGCGCAGGCGCTTCCTTTCGAGCGCCGCGCCGATCCGGGCTTCGAGGATCACCGGGTCGAACGGCTTGGTCACGTAGTCCTCGGCGCCCGCCTCCAGGCAGCGGACCACGCTCTCGACCTCGCCGAGCGCGGTGACCAGGATCACCGGCACGTGGCGCAGCGCCGGGTCGTCTTTCATGCGGCGCAGGGTCTCGTAGCCGTTCATCCCCGGCATCAGGAGGTCGAGGAGGACGAGGTCGAACGGTCCCGAGCGGGCGAGCGCGTCGAGCGCCTCCCGGCCGTCGCCCGCCTGGGCGGTCGCGTGGCCGCGCCGCTCCAGCCGGCGGACGAGGACCTCCCGGTTCGCCGCCACGTCGTCGACCACCAGGATGCGGCCGGGGGCGGCCTGGGCGGCCGGTGCGGGCTCGCCGAGCGAGCGGGCGAGATCGGCGAGCTCGGAGAGGTCGATGGCGCCCGCCGGCGGCGTGCTCTTCTCGTCCGATCCGGCGATCGGTCCGGCGGTCGACCCGGCGCTGGGGAAGGTGAGCAGGTCGCCGATCCGCGCGAGCAGCCCACGGCCGGCGGCGACGATCTGCGCCAGGTCCTCCGCCCGCGCGCCCGACCCGGAACCTTCCGCCCCGGAGCCGGCCTCCTCGGCGTCCTCCAGCAGCATCTCGGCGTAGCCGATGATCTGGTTGAGCGGCGTGCGCAGCTCGTGGCGGACCCGCGACTGGAGGTCGCCCCCGGCCGTGGCGTCCCCGACCGAGCCGCCGGCGAGCATCTCCTCCATGGTGGCGAGGAGCGTCTCGGCGGCGGCGCGGATCTTCTCCAAGTCGGCCGCCACCTCGGGCTCTCCGGCGGCGTCCTCGGCCAGCATGCCGGCGTAGCCGAGGATGGCGTCGACCGGCGCTCGCAGCTCCTGGGCGAAGGCGGTACGCCAGAGGTCGCGGGCGCGATCCTCGAGCCGCTCGCCGGTCTCCGCCGGGCTCACGGGCCGCCGCCGGTCCGACTGCCTGGGCCGCCGAGCAGCGCCTCGATCTTGCCCAGAAGCCGCGGCAGCTCGATCGGCTTGGTGTCGTACTCGTCGCAGCCGGCTTCGATCGCCTTCTCCCGGTCGCCGGCCATGGCGTGGGCGGTCAGCGCGATCACCGGGATGCCGGCCAGCTCGGCGTCCGCTTTGAGCCGCCGGGTCGCCTCCCAGCCGTCGATCACCGGCAGGCTCATGTCCATCAGGATCAGGTCGGGTGCGTCGCTGCGGGCGCGCTCGACTCCCTCGGCGCCGTCGGTCGCCATCACCACGTCGTAGCCCTTGCGGGCGAGGCGCCGCGAGAGCATGTCGCGGTTCATCTCGTTGTCTTCCACCAGCAAAATCTTCGGCATCTTCCCTTTCGTCAGTCAGCTCGCCGCCGCCACCGCGCCGGGCTCCTCGCGCACCTCCGCCGGCAGGTCGACGGTGAAGGTGGTTCCCCGGCCCGGCTCGCTCTCCGCCGTCACGTCGCCGCCCATCCTGCGGGCGAAGCGTCGGCAGAGGGTCAGGCCGAGGCCGGTGCCGCCGTACTTGCGGGTGGTCGAGGCGTCCGCCTGGGCGAACTCGTCGAACACCCGCCCGAGCTGCTCCGCGGTCATTCCGATCCCGGTGTCCGAGACCCGGAAGACCAGCCGGTCCCCGGCGGGCCTGTGCACCCGCTCGACCGTGAGCACGACCTCGCCGCGTTCGGTGAACTTGCAGGCGTTCGACAGCAGGTTGAGGAGGATCTGGCGCACCTTCGTCAGGTCGGCGGTCATCGCTCCGACGGTCTCGGAGCCCGGCAGCGCGAGGCGATTGCCGTTGGCGGCGGCGAGCGGGGCGGCGGTCGTTTCGATCTCATCCAAAAGCGGCCTCACCTCGAAGCGCTCGACGTAGAGGTCCATCCGCCCGGCCTCGATCTTCGACAGGTCGAGCACGTCGTTGATCAGCGACAGCAGGTGCTTGCCGGCGGTGTGGACCTTCCGTAGATCGGCCACCATCTCCTCCGGCTCCATCTCGCCCGCGTCCTCGATCAGCATCTCGCTGTAGCCGAGAATGGCGTTCATCGGCGTGCGCAGCTCGTGGCTCATGTTGGCGAGGAACGCGCTCTTCGCCCGGTTGGCCGCCTCGGCGGCTTCGGTCGCGGCCGCCAGCTCGGCCGCCTGGCGCTTCTCCTCGGTCACGTCGCGCACCACGAAGAGGACTTCGTCCTCGGCGCACGGCACCACGCGGGCGAGCCGGTCGTGCGGCAGCCCGTCGTCGATCCCCCCGTACTCGAGCGCCACCTCCTCGCGCCGCGCCAGGCAGTCGGCGATGGCGCGGCGGATACGGCGCTCGAGCTCCGGGTCCTCCCGCTGGTCGGCGCTCATGATCGCTCGAAGATCCTTGCCGATCGCCTCGCGCGGCGGCACCGGGAGGCTCAGGGTCCTGCCGCGCCGGGCGTCGAGCACGGTGCCGTCGGCGCTGAAGCGCAGGAACATGTCGGGCAGCGCATTGAGCAGCGCCCAGTGCCGCTGCTCGTTGACCGTCAGCCGCTCGGTCGCCCGGGTCAGCTCGGCGGTGCGTTCGTCGACCTTCGCCTCCAGGTCCCGGTTGGCGGCGCGCAGCGCGCGGCCGGCGAGCACCAGGCGCACGGTGGTGAAGACGATCACGGCGAGGAGCAGCAGGGCGAGGGAGGAGAGGATCTTCCGGACCCGGTTCGCCGCCACCTGCTCGGCGGCGGCGCGCGCGGCGTGGGCGTTCTCCAGGTCGCGGAGCTGCGCCTCGGCGCGCCCGCTGGTGACGTCGGCGACGATCGCGTCGACCCGTGGGAGGGTCTCGGCGTAGAGCGCCGCGTGGGCGGCGAGCAGATCGAGCGCCCGCGGCTCGATCGCCGGAAGGTGGCGGTCGCGGTTCGCGACCAGCCAGGCACCGATCGCGTCGAGCGCGGCCCGCTCTTCGGCGGCATCCGACCGGGTCGCGATCACCCGCAACCGCTCGGCCAGGCGCTGCTCGAGCTCCGCCGCGTCGGGCAGGGAGGCGGCGCGCGCCGCCAGCTCGCCGGCCGCGACCGGCAGGTAGGTGGCCGAGTTCTGGAGCCGGGCGTTGAGCATCTTGAGCTGCTCGATCTGCGCCGCCAGCCGGGCGATCAGGCTGGCGTGCAGCCGGAGCCCGCCGGCGATCTCGTCGTGCTCCGCCCCGGCCGCGTCGTCGTAGATCGACACCCGGCGCAGGGCCTCGATCTGTTCCTCCAGGCGGCGGACGTCCTCGACGATCGGGTCGTAGCTGCGCAGGAGGCCGAAGCGGACCATCAGCACGTGCTCGGCGAGGGTCGAGTGGCTCTGCCGCAGCTCGCGCAGGCCGGCCTCGAAGCGCCGGTTCTGCTCCGGGTCGACGATGCGGGCGCGCAGCTGCGAGGCGGTCCAGGTGCCGACGACGAGGGCCAGCGCGCCCAGCCCAACGAAGAGGAGCGCCCGGCGGCGCCGGAGCCAGCGGCGCCAGGCGGGCCAGGCGGGGCGGGAAAGCCGGCTCAGCCCGCACCTCCCGCCACGCCCTCGCCGGTCAGGGTGCCGAGGAAGGCGGCGAGCCCCTCGACCTCCTCGTCCGCCAGGTCCCGGCCGAGCTGGTAGCGCGCCATCACCCGGATCGCCTCGTCGAGGGTGGCGGTCGAACCGTCGTGGAAGTAGGGGGCGGTGAGCGCCACGTTGCGCAGGCTCGGCACCTTGAAGACGTGCCGGTCCTCCTCGCGGCCGGTGACGGCGAAGCGGCCGAGATCGGCCTCGGTCGGGTCGCCGCGGTCCGCGAAGTAGTCGCCCAGGACGCCGAAGCGCTGGAACATGTTGCCGCCGACGCCGACCCCCTGGTGGCAGGCGGCGCAGCCGAGGTTCTTGAACAGCGTGTACCCCTCGCGCTCGGCCTCGGTCAGCGCGCGTTCGTCCCCGGCGAGGTAGCGGTCGAACCGGGACGGAGTGAGGAGCGAGCGCTGAAAGACGACCAGCGCGTCGATCACCGCCTCGGGGTCCGCGGGGCGGCCGTAGGTCTCCTGGAACGCCGCCCTGTAGATCGCGTCCTCCGCGATCCGCGCCGCCATCGCCGCCGGCTCGAGCCCGAGCTCCTCGTGACCCGCGATCGCGACCTGCTCCTCGAGCGTGCCGGCCCGGCCGTTCCACGACCACCGGAAGTGGAGGGCGGCGTTGAGCACCGTCGGGGTGTTGACCGGCGCCGGGGCGCCGCTCGCCCGGAGCGAGTAGCGCCGCCCGTCGGCGCCGCCGGAGGCCAGCTCGTGGCAGGTGGCGCACGAGGTCGCGCCGCTCTCCGACAGGCGCGGGTCGTGAAACAGCCGCCGGCCGAGCGCGACCCGGCCGGGATCGAGCTCCGGCAGCGGTGGCAGGGGGCTGACCGGCTCGCTCAGGGAGACCGAGTCGGCCGCGGCCGGCTGCGCCGAGAAGAGGGTGGGCTCGTCCTCGCCGCAGGCGAGCGCCACGATCAGCAGTGCCGGCAGCACCGTCAGCACCAGGGGCAGGGGAAGAGACCACGTACGAAGAGAGCTGGACACGTCGTGCTCCGGTCTTGACGGACGCTCTCGACGAGCGGTCGAGCGGTCCGTCGGCAAAGCCTGGAGTTTCCTGCAAGATGACCGATCGGCCGCCCGCTGTCAAACTCGATCATCAATAGAAATAGATCGATTCATCGCTTGATGACACCCTTCGACCCGGATAAGATCGTTCCCCTTCCCAGGCGCAACCACCGGGAGCGGGAAAGGCCATGAAGTCTCGTTCGCAGCTCCTCCTCGTGCTCGTGCTGGCCGTCGCGCCGGCGCTGGTCCTCCTGTCGTGCGACTCGGGTAATCCCGTGGTGCCGGAGAGCCCGGAGGCGCCCACCGGCGGCTCCGGTGCGTACTTGATCGCCCTCACGGCCGCCCCGCCCCAGCTCCAGGCCGGCTCCGGCGACCCGGCCACCGTGACCGTGACGGTGCGCGACTCCGCCGGCGTGGCGCCGACGGACGGCACGGGGGTGATCCTCTCCACGGACGGCGGCAGCTTCGGCGTCGCGTCGGCGGACGCACCGGTCCGCACCGCCGAGCTGGAGCTCGCCGGCGGCCGCGCCCAGGTGAGCTTCTTCCCCGGCGACGAGGTGATGACGGCGAGTCTCCTCGCCCGGGTCGGCGAGAGTCTCGGCCGGCTCCAGCTCGAGATCGTCGAGGCGCTGCCGAGCAACTTCTTCCTGCTGGCGGTCCAGCCGTCCTCCGGCAGCCCGGACGGCGGCGAGGCGGTCCGCATCACGGGCGCCGGGTTCCAGGAGCCGGTGCGGGTGACCTTCGGCGGCGTGGTGGCGCAGGTGCAGTCGGTCACGTCGAGCCAGGTGTCGGTGGTCACGCCGCCGTCGGCGGCGCCGGTGGCGGCCGGGCAGGCGGTGCCGGTCGACGTGGCGGTGACCAACGCGCTCGACACGCCGGAGTCGGTGGCCGACGCGCTCCCCGGCGCCTACGTCTACAGCCGCGAGCCGATCCCGCCGCTCTTCATCTCGGAGATCGATCCGGAGACGGGGAGCGCCGGCGGCGGCACGGTGGTCTTCCTCGACGGCGGCGGCTTCGTGTCGCCGGTGCAGGTGACGTTCGGCGGCCAGCAGGCGACGAACGTGACGGTGCTCTCGTCCTCGCGCATCCGGCTGGTCACCCCGCCCGCGCCGCAGCCGGTGGCCGGCGGCGGCAGCCTGGCGGTCGACGTGGTGCTGACCAACGACCTCTCCGGCACCCAGCAGCAGGCGCAGCTCGCCGGCGGCTTCCGCTACGACGGCGGGCCGGCCCCCGACGTGGTGGTGGTGAGCGCCATCGCGCCCGACGAGGGGCCGTTCGGCGGCGGCACGTCGGTCGAGATCACCGGCAGCGGCTTCCGCCATCCGGTGGCGGTCGAGCTCGGCGGCATCCGGCAGAGCAGCGAGTCGTTCGTCAACGACACGACCGTCCGCTTCGTCACCGATCCGCTGTCGATCGGCGAGTGCCCGGCGGACGGACGGGTCGAGCGCACGGGAGTGAAGGTGACGAACCTCGGGAGCGGGATCTCCGGCTCGGCCGACCTCACCTTCACCTACGTGGTGCCGATCCCGCTCGTCTCCGGGATCTCGCCGACCTCCGGCTCCCAGAACGGCAACACCCAGGTGACGATCAGCGGCAGCGACTTCGCGGCGCCGGCGCGGGTGACCTTCGGCATCGCGGGCGAGGAGTTCACGGCCACCGTCCAGTCTGTGGCCGACGGCGCGGTGGTGGTCCGGACGCCCAGCGTTCCGAACAGCGTGTTTCCCGAGGCCGACTGCACCGTGACCGTGACGAACGAGGACGACACCACGTCGCAGGTCCCCGGCAAGCGCTATCAGGACGTGGTGGCCGACGTGACCCTCCTCCACCAGGGCACGGGTTGCTCCGATACGCTGCCGTCGTCCTTCACCTATCGGCCGAGCAACGCGACCTGCCGGCCGGTGAGCGGCGACTGACTCCCGTTCCATGGCCTACACCCACGAGAATCTCTACTTCTCGCTCTCGACCCCCCTGGGCGGCGACACGCTGCTGCTGCGCTCGTTCCACGGCGAGGAGCGGATCTCCGGCCTCTTCCGCTTCCAGCTCGAGATGGAGAGCGAGACGCCGGACGTCGACTTCTCGGCGCTGGTCGGCAAGGGGGTGACGGTCACCGTGCACCTGGCGGACGGCAGCGATCGCTACATCCACGGCCTCGTCGGCCGCTTCGTCCAGGGCGGCACCAGCGTCCCCTTCACCCGCTACTACGCGGAGATCCACCCCTGGCTCTGGATGCTCACGCACTCGGCGGACTGCCGGATCTTCCAGGAGAAGAGCGTGCCGGACATCGTGGAGGAGGTCTTCTCCGACCACGGCTTCACCGACTTCAAGCGCAGCCTCTCCGGCAGCTACGCGCCGCGTGAGTACTGCGTGCAGTACAACGAGACCGGCTTCGAGTTCGTCTCCCGGCTGCTCGAGGAGGAGGGGATCTTCTACTTCTTCGAGCACGAGGACGGCAAGCACACGCTGGTGCTGGCGGACGACGCGAGCGCCTTCGTCGCCACGCCGGGGGCGCCGACGGTGCGCTACGGCGACTTCGGCGAGTGGACGCAGCAGAACACGGTGACCCGATGCCAGCTCGAGGAGGCGGTCGTCCCCGGCGCCTTCGCGCTCGACGACTTCAACTTCGAAACACCGTCGACCGATCTGATGGTCGAGGTCGCGAGCCAGGTCGCCCAGAACGGCAGCAAGCGGCGGGTCTACGAGTACCCGGGCGGGTTCGTGAAGAAGGACGCGGGGGAGGGGCTGACGAAGCTGCTTGCCGAGGAGCGCGAGGCGCCGCTCCGCCGCCTTTCGGGCGAGGGCTTCTGCCGCGCGATGGTGCCGGGGTTCAAGACCACGCTCGAGGACCACTACCGGAGCGACGTGAACGCCGAGTACGTGGTCCTGTCGGTGAGCCACGCCGGCACCTGGGAGGGCTACTCGAACTCGTTCGAGGCGTTCCCGTCGGCGACGCCGTTCCGGCCGCCGCGCACGGCGAGGAAGCCGGTGATCCCGGGCTCGCAGACGGCGATCGTGGTGGGCAAGTCGGGCGAGGAGATCTGGACCGACAAGTACGGGCGGATCAAGGTGCAGTTCCACTGGGACCAGCTCGGGACGAACGACGAGAAGAGCTCGTGCTGGATCCGCGTCGCCCAGGGGTGGGCGGGAAAGAGCTGGGGGCAGTGGTTCTTGCCGCGGATCGGGCAGGAGGTGGTGGTGAGCTTCCTGGAGGGCGATCCGGACCGGCCGTTGGTGACGGGGTCGGTCTACAACGCGGAGCAGACGGTGCCGTACGCGCTGCCGTCGGAGCAGACGAAGAGCACGATCAAGTCGGACAGCTCGAAGGGGCACGGGGGATACAACGAGCTGCGGTTCGAGGACAAGAAGGACTCCGAAGAGGTCTACTTCCAGGCGGAGAAGGACTTCAACCGAGTGGTGAAGAACAACGACACGTTGAAGGTGGGTTTCGAGAAGAAGGAGGCGGGGGACCAGACGATCGACATTCACAACCACCGGACGGTGACGATCGCGGAGGGGAACGAGACGTTCACGGTGAAGAAGGGGAACCGGACGGTGGCGGTGGAGACGGGGAACGAGACGCACACGGTGAAGGGGACCCGGGACGTGACGGTGACGGGGGACGAGACGAAGAAGGACGAGGCGAACTTCACGCAGACGGTGACGAAGGATTACAAGCTGACGGTGGACGGGAACCTGACGATCGATGTGAAGGGGACGGTGACGATCAAGTCGGGCAAGGCGATGACGCTCGACTGCGGCGCGAGCCTGACGGCGAAGGCGGCGCAGTCGTTGACCAATCAGGCGGGGTCGAGCCTGACGAACAAGGCGGGGGCGAGCCTGACGAACGATGCGGCGTCGAGCCTGACGAACAAGGCGGGGGCGAGCTTGACGAATCAGGCGGGGGCGAGCCTGACGGACAAGGCGGGGGCCTCGGCGACGGTGCAGGGGAGCGCGTCGGTGACGGTGCAGGGTGGGGTGGTGAAGATCAATTGATCATCTTTTGTCATCCTGAGCGCAAGCGAAGGATCTGGGCGGGGGAATGTGGGATGGCCACCGGGATGCCGGGGTCGGGGCGAAGGCTCCCGCCTCCGGGACGGTGCGCGCGACAGCGGTGGGATGGAGGCGTAGGGCGCGCACCTCGTCAAACGCTCGCCGCGTAGGGCTCGGTGCCCGCCGCCAAGCCACGAAGCGGGCTCGCGTTAGGCGCCCTCCGGCGGGAGCCCTCGCCCCGACCCCTCGCGTGTCCGCGACGGGAGTGGACGGAGCTTCGGCGGAGGGACGTCGCCCGGTCGAGACGGTTCCTTCCAATCACCCCCGCAGGATCTTCTCCATCGCCTTCCCGCGCGCGAGCTCGTCGATCAGCTTGTCGAGGTAGCGGATCTCTTGCATCAGCGGGTCCTCGATCACCTCCACCCGGATGCCGCACACGACGCCCTTGATGAGCGAGCGATTCGGATGCATGGCCGGCGCTTCGGCGAAGAAGGTCTCGAAGTCCTTCCCCTCGTCGATCTGCTGCTGCAAACCCGCCGGCTCATAGCCCGTCAACCAGCAGATGATCTGGTCGACCTCTTCCTTCGTCCGGCCCTTGCGCTCGGCTTTCTGAACGTAGTGCGGGTAGACGCTCGAGAACTTGGTCGTGAAGATGCGATGCTTGGGCATTGTCAGTCCTCCTGGGCGATTCGAGCCCGGTGCGGAGTCTGTCGTCCGCGCCTCCCGACGAGGCCGGCACCGGTCGGGAACGGTACCACCCTCTCGTCGTCCCGAGCTTCCGAAGAGGCTGGCACCTCGTCAGCAGCGGCCGCATCAAGGCGGCGCGGCAGGCGCTCGACGACGACGGGCGAGGGCAACGGCTCGTCGCCACTCTGCACGGCCGGGGCTACCGCTTCGTCGGAGCGGTCGAGGAACGGCGGCCGGCGGCGCCCGGTGACGGGGAGGCGGCCCCGCCGGCCGGCGACGGCGCCGCGCTCGAGGACCTCGCCGCGCTCGCCGTGATCCCGTTCGCCCACAATCCGCTCGAGCCCCGCGTCGCCTGGCTCGCGGACTCCCTGACCGAGGACATCAGCATCCACCTCGCGCGGAACCCCGGCTTCGTCGTCATCTCGCGCAATTCCACCTTCGCCTACAAGGACCGGCCGGTCGGGCTGAGGCAGATCGGGCAGGAGCTCGGCACGCGCTACCTGGTCCAGGGGTCGCTCTGGGAAGCGGGCGATTCCCTGCGCGTTTCGGTGCAGCTGCTGGAGGCCGCGAGCGGGCGGCTCCTCTGGGCGCACCGCCAGGAGGTCGCGAGCGGCGACCTGCACGAGGTGCAGGAGGAGGTGGTGCGGGAGATCGTCTCGCAAATCGAGCCCGAGGTTCTCCGCGCGGAGCTGCCGGCGCTGCGGCGTCGGCGTCCCGTCGACCTCGGCGCCTGGTCGCTCTATCGCCGGGCGCACGCGATCCTCGGCATGAGGGGATGGAGCGAAGAGACCGTCGTGGAGGCGACCGCGCTGCTGCGGCAGGCCATTCGGCAGGACCCCGAGCTGGCGTTCGCTCACGCCTACCTGGCGCTGGTGCTCGCCATCGGGCACCTGATGGGGCTCGTCTCCGACGGCGAAGACCAGGCCGAAGCACGCAACGCCGCCGAGCGTGCCCTCGAGATCGACAGCCAGGACTCGGACGTCCTGGGGTACGCCGGTTGCGCCCTCGCGGACCTCGGTGACCTCGCGCGCGGCATCGGGCTGATCGAACGGGCCACGGAGCTCGACCCCAGCAACGCGCAGGCCCGAGCCGCGCTCGGCGCCGCCCTCCTCGAAACCGGCAGTCCCGAGGGCGTCGACCACCTGCGCCTGGGCATGCGGCTCAGCCCCCGCGACAACCGCCTGGCGGTCTGGGGCGCGCTGCTCGCACGGGGCCTGCTCCGGCTCGATCGGACCGGGGAGGCGATCGACGCGGCCCGGGCGGCGTGCCGCTACGACGACAAGATCTTCCTGCCCAGGATCGTCCTCGCCATCGCCTGTGCGGAATCCGGAGCGATCGACGAGGCGGCCACCGCGATGTCGGACGCGCGGCGTCTCCGGCCGGGGCTGGCGCGGAGGGATCTCGCCTGGATGGCGACGCCGGGGAACCTCGAGACGCTGAAAAGCGCTCGGCTGCTCTGACCCCGATCCTCGCCGCGCGGCACGGCTCGTCCGCGGGCGCCGGTTCGTCGTCGCGCTCGCAACCTCCGGGTTGCGCATTGCTCTCGATTCCTTTATGCTGACACGCAACCAGGAGGTTGCGAATGAGTCAGAGCACGGATCGGATCGAGAAGGTCGTCACCTTGAAGGCCCCGCGGGAGCGGGTGTGGAGCGCGATCAGCGACTCGCGGCAGTTCGGGCGGTGGTTCGGGGCGGAGATCGACGGGGCGTTCGAGCCCGGGGCGCGGCTCGCCGCGCGGATCGTGCCGACCGAGGTCGACCCGGAGGTCGCGAAGATGCAGGAGCCGTACGTGGGCATGGAGTTCGAGATCGTCGTGGAGGAGGTCGAGCCGCCGCGGGCGCTGTCGTTCCGCTGGCACCCGGGCACGGCGGACACCGAAGAGGTGAAGGACGACCCGATGACGCTCGTCCGCTTCGAGTTGGAACCGGCCCCCGGCGGGACGCGGTTGACGATCACCGAGTCCGGCTTCGACGCGCTGCCGCTCGAGCGCCGGGCGGAGGCGTACGAGGCGAACGAGGGGGGCTGGGAGCACCAGGGCCGCCTGATCGCGAAGTACCTCGAGCGCACGGAGCCGTGACCGGTGCGGAGCGCGAGGCGCTGCCGCTTGCCGACGCGGTGGAGATCTTCAGCGCCCTCGGCGACCCGACCCGCCTCTACCTCGTCACGCGGCTGTGCGACGAGGGGCCGCAGGCGATCTCGCGCCTGGCGGAGGGCACGGATCTCTCGCGCCAGGCGGTGACCAAGCATCTGCGCGTGCTCGCCTCCGCCGGCCTCGCGACGAGCGACCGCCACGGCCGCGAGCGCCACTGGCGGATCGAGGCCGAGCGCCTGGCGGAAGTCCGGCGGCTGCTCGACCGGGTC
>CAZLLV010000451.1:0-5864 GCA_964560325.1 uncultured Thermoanaerobaculia bacterium
ACTCGACCACCTCGGTCACGGTGCCGGCGCCGACGGTGCGGCCGCCCTCGCGGATGGCGAAGCGCACGCCCTTCTCCATCGCGATCGGCGCGATCAGCTCCACCAACAGGTTCACGTTGTCGCCCGGCATCACCATCTCGGTGCCCTCCGGAAGCTGCGCCACGCCCGTGACGTCCGTCGTCCGGAAGTAGAACTGCGGCCGGTACCCCTGGAAAAACGGCGTGTGACGGCCGCCCTCCTCCTTCGTCAGGATGTAGACCTCGCCCTTGAACTTCGTGTGCGGCGTGATCGAGCCCGGCTTCGCCAGCACCTGGCCACGCTCCACCTCGTCCTTCTTCGTGCCGCGCAGCAGGACGCCGATGTTGTCGCCCGCCTGACCCTGGTCGAGCAGCTTGCGGAACATCTCCACGCCCGTCACGATCGTCTTCGTCGTGTCCCGGATGCCGACGATCGCCACCTCCTCGCCGACCTTCACGATCCCCCGCTCCACCCGGCCCGTCACCACCGTGCCGCGGCCCGAGATCGAGAAGATGTCCTCGATCGGCATCAGGAACGCCTGGTCGATCGCGCGCTCCGGCATCGGGATGTAGTCGTCCACCGCCGCCATCAGCTCCATGATCTTCTTGCCCCACTCCCCGTCCGCGTCGCCCTCCTCGAGGGCCTTCAGCGCCGAGCCCCGAACCACCGGGATGTCGTCGCCCGGAAACTCGTACGAGGAGAGAAGCTCACGGATCTCCAGCTCCACCAGGTCCAGGAGCTCCTCGTCGTCGACCATGTCGCACTTGTTCATGAACACCACCATCGCCGGCACGCCCACCTGGCGCGCCAGCAAGATGTGCTCGCGCGTCTGCGGCATCGGACCGTCCGCCGCCGAGACCACCAGGATCGCTCCGTCCATCTGCGCCGCACCCGTGATCATGTTCTTCACGTAGTCGGCGTGACCCGGACAGTCCACGTGCGCGTAGTGACGGTTCTCCGTCTGGTACTCCACGTGAGCCGTCGCGATCGTGATCCCGCGCTCCCGCTCCTCCGGTGCCTTGTCGATCGAGTCGAACGCGATGAAGTCCGCGAGACCCTTCGACGACAGCACCCGAGTGATCGCCGCCGTCAACGTCGTCTTCCCGTGATCCACGTGACCGATCGTCCCGATGTTCACGTGAGGCTTTGTGCGCTCGAACTTCTCCTTGCCCATGGCGTCCGGATGCCTCCCGATGCGATTTTGCCCCGCGGGGCGGTCGTTTTCCTGATGAGAGCTGTTGCCAGCGGTCCCAGATGATCGATCCGTGGAGCCCACGACCGGATTTGAACCGGTGACCCCTTCCTTACCAAGGAAGTGCTCTACCCCTGAGCCACGTGGGCATGCAAAAGACGACTATGCACCCTTCCGAGCCGCTGGGCTCGGGCGCGGTCCACAGTCGAACCTGACGATGATATTCCCTCGGCCGCCTTCTGTAAAGGGGTCGGGCGCATCTAGTCGTCACCGGCCGCATCGACCGGCGCGACATCGTCCCTCGATGCCGACCGCTGCTCGCCGCGCGTGGCGCGGCGGCGCCCGAGAGGCCCCGAGTGTGCCACGTCCGTCCCCCGGACGCAAGTCCGTGGCGCAAGCCGGGGCTCGATCTCCAACCGTCCGACCGCGGTGCGCATTCCGGCGAGGCCGGATCGCCGGCCTGTCAGCTCGTGGCCTCGAAGGCGGTGCGGTCGAAGAGCCCGCTCAAGTCGGAGCTCCCCGGCGAGGCCCCCGGCAGGCGGTAGTAGCGCAGCTCGCCGGTCGAGAGCTGCTCGATCCAGACCTCGACTGTCGAGGTGGTGAACCGGACGAGCGTCGGCCACAGGTAGCCGTTCGGCTTCGGCCCGACCACCCGCAGGAAGAGCTCCGAGCGCCCGGGGACCGCGGCCGAGACGCAGAGCGTCCCCTCCACGCACTCGGGCTCCGGCCGGACGTCCTGCTCCCCGGCGTCCGTCGTCACCCGCACCTGGAAGCGGAAGTCGGGCAGCTCGTCCGACTCGAGCCACTCGCTGGACGGCGGTGGCGGATCGGCCGGCGGGTCGGGTGGATCGGGTGGATCGGGCTCGTCGTCCGGCTCCCCCACCTCGCCGTCGACCCGGATCATCAAGGTCCGGTAGCCCGCGAGGTAGATCGGGCGGTAGTCGGCGATCCGTGCCCACTCGCCCCCCTCCAGGTACCAGCCCTCGGTCAGGGGTGCGTCCTCGTCGGTGCCGATCAGGAAGCCCGCGAAGGGGTCCGAGCTCGGGTAGCGCCCGGGCTCGTAGCGGACGCCGGCCAGGAACGGCCCTTCGACCGGGCGGTCGAGCGGGATGCGATGGAAGCGGCAGTTCTCGCCCTGCCGGCCACCGTCCGAGGAGACCGGTACGGAATCCATCCGTCCCGAGGCCTCGGCCAGGAGCTCGCCCGGCCCGCCGGTGGCGGGGTCGACGGCGAACACGACGGCGTCGAAGTCGAGGCTCGAGCCGCTCCAGTAGAGGGAGTCCCGCGTCCAGCAGGCGCTGACGCCGAGGATTCGCAACGGGGTCTCGTCGGGCTCGAAGCGCATCAGCCAGTAGCCGAAGCCTTCGAGGCCCGAGCTGTAGGTGAGGGCGAGATCCATCTCCCCGTCGTCGTACCCGAGCTCCGCCGGCTTCGTCGCCCGGGGCGCGAGGGCATGGCCGCGCGGGCCGACCCAACCGAAGGCGGCGCCCCCCGCCGGCGAGAAGCCCTCGCGGTCGAAGAGCCCGCCGAGGACGTCGTCGCCCGGCGAGGCCCCCGGCAGGCGGTAGTACCGCAGCGCTCCGGTGGCGCTCTGCTCGATCCAGACCTCGACCGTCGAGGTCGAGAACTTGACCAGGGTGGGCCACAGGAAGCCGTTCGGCTTCGGGCCGACCACCCGCACGAACACCTCGGGCCTTCCGGGTACCGCACCGCTGATGCAGGCGGTCTCGGAGATGCACTCGGGCTCGGCCCGGCCGTCCACTTCGGCTCCCTGCTGGTTGGTGAAGCGGACCTTCATCCGGTATCGCGGCACCTCCTCCGAGGTCGACCAGGGGCCGGCCGGCGGCGCCGGCGCGACGGCCGGGAACGCTGTCGGTACGACCGGGGACGCGACCGCCGGCAGCGCCAGGGCGAGGGTCGCCAGAGTGACGAGCCCGGTCGAGAGCGCATGGAAGGAGCTCCGCTTCTTCCGAGGCATCGAACCTCCTATCGCGGAGTCTCTCCGCGGCGTGGGGATCTGGCTGGGGAGTACGGGCCGGCTGGTGGTGGGACGACGTGGAGCGGGAGACGGGATTCGAACCCGCGACCAACAGCTTGGAAGGCTGTGACTCTACCCCTGAGTTACTCCCGCGGGCACTGTGCAAAGACGGTGGTGGAGGAGGCTGGATTCGAACCAACGTAGGCATTCGCCGGCAGATTTACAGTCTGCTGCCATTGACCGCTCGGCCACTCCTCCATGAGGCAATCTCGAAAGAACTCGGTGGCTCCGCCGTGGGACCGCTTGGAGCCGGCACTCGGATTCGAACCGAGGACCTACGGTTTACAAGACCGTTGCTCTACCCCTGAGCCATGCCGGCCTCGCCGCCCCCTGGCGGGGCGAGGGCGAAAGTGTAGCCGACGCCGCGACAGGAGACAAGTCGGGGACAGCCCACCGATATTCCCCGCGGATCGGCCCGATCAGCTCCGCTGCCGGACGGCGTCGTAGAGGACCGCCGCCGCGGCCGTGGACAGGTTGAGCGACTCCACCCGCCCCCGCATCGGCAGCCCGATCACGCCGTCGCACAGCTCGCGCGTCAGCCGCCGCATCCCCTTCTCCTCGCCGCCGAAGACCAGCAGCACCTTGCCGGTGAGGTCGATCTTCCACGGCGGCGCTCCGTCGGCGCCGGTGCCGTAGACCCAGTACCCCTCGTCCTTGAGCCGGCGGATCGTCTCCGCCGAGTTGGTCACCCGCTCGACCTCCAGCCACTCGGCGGCGCCCGCCGAGGTCTTGACCGCCGCCGGGCCGAGGGGTGCGGAGCCCCGGTCGCGCACCAGCACCCGGCCGACACCCGCGCCCTCGGCGACCCGCAGGAGCGCCCCGAGGTTACGCGGATCCTGGATGTCCTCGACCAGCACCAGGAAGTCCCCGTCGCCGGCGCGGCCCGGGGCGCCGGCATCCGCCGCCGGGCGGAAGTCGGCGGCCGCCAGCTCCGCCGCGAAGCCGTTGTGGGTGGCGCCGCCGGCGAGCTGGTCGAGGGCCTCCCGAGCGACGGTCTCGCAGGCGATCCCGGCACGGCGGGCGAGCTCCTCGACCTCCCGCCGCTTGCCGCCGCCCCGGCCGGTGGCGACCAGCACCCGGCGCACCTCGCCCGGGCTCTTGCGCAGGGCCTCGCGCACCGGATGGAAGCCGTAGACCAGCACGGCTCGACGCTAGCACGCGAGTCCGGCCGGTCGCGGGCGTGCCGGAGACCCAGTGGTCCGTCACTCGATCCGTCCGGCATTTGATCCCCGCCCCACCGAGTGTGGATAGACTCCGGTCGATGACGATCGTCTGCGGAACCGACTTCTCGGAGCTCTCGGCGGCGGGGGCGCGGGCCGCCGCCGCCCTCGCCCACCGCCTCGGCAGCGAGCTCCACCTCGTCCACGTGCTCGAGCCCGACGGCGAGGACGCCGGCCGGCGCGAGGAGAGCGCCCGCTCCCACCTCGCCGCCGCCGCCGATGCCCTGCGCGAGGCCCGGCAGGGTGTCGAGGTCCGCGAGAGCGTCCTCCACGGCGCGGCCTACGAGGCGATCGCCGAGCACGCAGCCGAGCTCGACGCCGAGCTGGTGGTGGTGGCGAGCCGGGGCCACTCGTCGTCGCCGATCTTCCGCCTGGGCGGCACTTCGGAGCGGCTGCCGCTGCTCTGCGACCGCCCGGTCCTCGTGCACCGGGGCGGCGACGCGTTCGAGCGCTGGGCGGCCGGCGACCGGCCGCTACGGGTCCTCCTCGGCCTCGACGACAGCACCGCCGCCGAGGGCGCCGTCCGGCTCGTCCGGCGGCTGCGCGAGGCCGGCCCGTGCGACGTGGTCGTCGGGCGGGTCTACTCGGTGCCGGAGGAGCGCGAGCGCTACGGGTTCGAGGGTCTCGCCTCCTGGGTCGACCCCGATCCGGAGCTGGAGAGCCTGCTCGAGCGCGACCTGCGCGAGCGGCTGCCGGAGCTCCCCGGCTCCGGCTCGATCGAGTACCGCGCGGCGCTCGGCATCGGCCGCCAGGGCGACCACCTCCTCCACCTCGCCGAGCTCGAAGCGTCCGACCTCGTGGTGCTCGGGAGCCACCAGGAGAGCGGCTGGGGCCGCCTCACCTCGGTGGCGGCGGTGCTGTTGCGCTTCGGCGACATGGCGGTCGCCACCGTGCCGGCGGCCGCCGGCGCGCAGGGCGAGGACGAGGCGGCGGACCCGTTGCCCGCCGTGCGGCGGGTGATCGCGGCGACCGACCTCTCCCCGTTCGGTGACCGGGCGGTCCGGCACGCCTACGGGCTGGTGGCCGGGCGCCCGGGAGCCGAGGTCGTGCTCCTCCACGTCGCCGAGGAGCCTCCGGACGCGGAAGAAGAGCGCCGGCTCGTCGCCCATCTCCGCGAGCGCGTGCCGAAAGCGGCGCTCGGCGTCGCCACCCGCACGACGGTGCTCGCCGGCGACGGCGCCGCGGCCGAGATCTGCGCCGCCGCCGAGCGGCTGGGCGCGGATGTGGTCTGCATCGCCTCGCACGGCCGCGGCGGCATCGTCCGCGCGGTGCTCGGCTCGGTGGCCGAGGCCGTGGTGCGCGGCAGCCGCAAGCCGGTGCTCGTGGTCCGCCCACCCGACCGATGATCCCCGCGGTCCCACCCGGGTCCGCCACGCCGCCGTCCGCTCCGCTCCCG
>CAZLLV010000452.1:0-6226 GCA_964560325.1 uncultured Thermoanaerobaculia bacterium
GTCTTCGAGCTGCTGCCCCCGAACTTCACGCTGCTCCAGCTCCAGCGAACGGTCGAGGCGCTCGCCGGCGTGCCGCTCCACAAGGGCAACTTCCGGCGCCTGGTGGAGAAGGGCGGCCTGGTCGAAGGCACCGGCAAGCAAGACGCCACCACCGGCGGCCGCCCGGCCGAGATCTTCCGCTTCCGCCGCGAGGTCCTCCGCGAACGCCCCGCGCCCGGGGTGGGGCTGCCGGGCGTACGCACGTAGGCCACCTCGCGTTCATTTCAGCTCAGCGGGTGTCGTCTCGTCCGTCGTCCGGGCTCCCGATGATCGCGGGGTCCCAGCGCGGCAGGTCGTCGCGACGCTCGTAGCGCTTCGGGTCCCGGACCGGTGCGTCGTGGTCGATGGTCAGGACCATGGGCGCGCCCCGGCGCAGCCGCTGTCGCCACTCCGGGACGTGGAAGGTGAGCCGCACGCGGTTCTCGTCGTCCGCGAGCCGGGTGTCGAAGGCGGTGATCTCGACGTCGCCGATGTATAGGTAGGGCTGCATCGACGGCGGCAGGGCCTCGAGGGCGCGGCGCGGGACCTCGACGGTCAGCACGAGGGCCTCGCGATAGCGGACCGGATCGTCGCCGCGCGGGCTCCGCGCGACCGGTCCGGGGGGCTCGATCGCGGTCTCGAAGCTCTCCACTCGCGCCGAGACGAGCTCGATCGGCACTTCGGTGAGCGGCCGGGCGGGCGGCTCCTCGGCGCGCCGGTCGTCCGTCGACTGGCCGGAGGAGACGCAGGCGGTGCCGAGCAGGCCGGCGAGCAGGAGCGCCGGGACGAGGCGCGCGGCAGGGCGGGGATGGAGGGTCATCGTCGGTCTCACTTTCCGAGCTCGATGTCGTCGATGCCGATCTCGCCGGAGCCCTCGGTGCGCACGGTGACGCGCCGGATGTCCGTGAGGTCGACGCCGGAGTTGTTCTGGGTGAAGTTGCGTAGCGGAATCCGGACCCCTACGAGCTGGGCCTGGTTGGTGCACGCACCGCACCAGCCACCGCTCCGCACGAAGGGGTGGGGGATCGGGTCGAACTGGTCGGTCCGCAGGTCCCAGAGCGCGCTGTTGCCGGAGCCGTCCTCCACGTTCACCCACAGGTTGACCGGAGGACCCGCCGCCGGAGCGCCCGTCACTTTCTTGGCCACCCGCAAGGTCAGGTGGGTGAAGGCGGAGACGTCCCGGCTGCCGGCGGGCAGCTCGGTGGTGTAGGTCTGGGGCGAAGCCCAGGCGAGCTTCAGCCCGAGGGTGTCGTGGTAGAAGCTCGTGTCCGTGGGTGGCAGCGGCATCGGGTAATCGCTGCCGCCCGCGCTGAGCAGCCGCTCCTCGAAGGTCGTGAAGCCGGCTCCGGCCGCCGGCCCTCCCAGGCTGTTCGTCGCCGGGTTCAGGGGCATCTGCTCGAAGTCGTCGACGGCCGTGCGTTGGTCGTCCTGGTAGTTCCAGTAGACGTGGCCGTTGTCCATCGCCGACGGCTCGACACGGCCGGTGAAGACCTCTCGGAACGGTTCGATCCCCTGGAGGTGCCGGCGGAAGAAGGCGGCGATCGTGGTGAGAGCGACCTGTCGCTGGTCGGCGGCGGGCATCTCGAAGTCGACGGTCAGGCCACCGGCGATATCGGCGTCGTCCGACGAGCCGGCCCAGGGGTTGGCGGTTCCCAGGGCCGCCGTGTCGGTCCAGATCGTGTTGAAGTAGTTGTGGTTGGCACCGTGTACCCAGGAGACCGTCTTCGGCTCCCGGGAGGCGGCGCCGTCCGGGTAGGCGCGGTCGTAGGTGCGGAAGCCCTGCATGCTCGCCACGTCGCCGTCCCGGGCACCCATCAACAGATAGTACGGCGCGTCCGTCATCTGGTACGAGGCGCCGTTCTGGTCGGTGGGCGCGATCGCGTTGACCGCCACGATCGAGTGGGGGCTCGGCCAGGCGAGGTTGAGCTGCTGGGCCGCCACCACCCCCTCGCCGCCCCGGCTGTGGCCGGAGAGCGCCACCCGGCTCATGTCGAGCCTGCCGTCGAACAGACCACCGAACGGATCGCTGCCGTTGTCGCTCCAGTCCCGCAGCTCGTCGAGCCACTTCAAGATCAGGCGGCCCCGGGCGTCGTAGTTCCAAGCGCCGTTGTCGAACTGGATCTGGTGGGCGCTGATCGAGACCGCGAAGATTCCCTGGCTCGCCAGGCGCTCCATGATGTAGTCGTACCCCTCGTGACTCGGGATGCGGTTGGCGTCCGGACAGACCGCCGGCGGGTACGTGTAGCCGCCGGCGAGCCCGGGACCCGCTCCGTCGTCGTCGCAGTCGACGTGGCGGCCGTGGAGGAAGAGAGCGACCGGGTAGCTCGACTGCGCGGGATGGACCGGGGTCTCGGTTCCGGCGGCGGTCGCCGGGTACATCATCTTGCCCCAGGCCAGGGTCACCGGGTAGGTCGGGCCGGTCGCCCCCGTCGGATCGGTGATGCCGGAGATGCCGTTCGGGTCGTCGAGCTCCGCCACACCCACCGGGTAGGGTCCCGGGCTCGATGGGTCTTCGTACACCCAGAAGCCGGTGGTGTCGTACCCGTCCACGAAGTCCGTGCCCTTGGTGTAGGTACCGTCGGACACGAAGGACGCCGAGTCGCTGGCCGGCACGGAGCCGAAGTCGACGATCACGTCGTAGCCCGCCATCGGCGCCGTCTGCGTGGCGTTCGGCCAGATCACACGGCGCGAGAGGTTGATGCACCAGTACTTGACGCGGTGGATCTCGGTGCCGCCGCTGACGTCGGTCCAGCCCGGGGAGACGCCGTCGTAGAAAGCCGGGTCCTCGTCAGCGATCACCACGTACTCGGCGTAGCTGCCACCGGAATGGATCGCCGGCACGTCGGTCGGGTCGACGGCGCCGTAGACGTCCTCGCCCTTTTCGAAGGCGTCGGAGAACTCGAACTTCGCGGGCGCTCCCCGTATCCGGCCGGCGGTCTCCACCACGATGTTGCCGTTGACGATCATGTAGAGGACGACGCCGGTGTCCTCGTCGAAGCCGAGGACGTCGTCGGCGGTCAGCACCGGGCGCCCCGGCCCCCGGCCGTCGTCGTCGATCCGGGCCACCACGTCGTAGGCGCCGGGGCGGGCGTTCCGCCGGTCCCACAGCCGGGTGGTGAACGAGGTCTCGCCCGGACCGAGGCGCACGGCGGTCACCTCCTTCCGCTCGTCGAGCGGACGAGTCACGTCCACGAGGGTATCGCCGAGCTGCCAGCCGTACCGGTTCGGCACCAGCCACAGGTGGACCGTCGAGCCGGCCGGGAAGTGACGGCCGGAAACGAAGAGGTCGTCGCGCCGCACGTCGACGGCGTTCATCAGGACGCCCTTCTCGTTCGACGGGTAGACCATCGGCGATCTGCGCTCGGTCATCGGAACCGCGCGCTTGCCCAGGCTGCGGCCGTCGTCGCCGATCGCCCGTATCATCAGCTCGTGCTCCGCGAAGTAGCGCTCGGCTTCTTCGAAGGTCTCGAAGGCCGGCTCCGGCCGGAAGTCGATCTCCCGGGTGGTGGTGCCGATCACCCCGGACTGGTACCAGAGGATCGACGGCGCGACCCGGCCCGTCTCGTCGGCGAAGTAGCGGCCGTACGACCACTCGGCGCCGGTGTCGTCCTCGAGAAAGACCTCGACCCGCTCGCCGGGCCGAAGTCCTTCGACGCCGACCGAGAGGGAGTCGCCGGGCTCGAGAGCCTCGACCTCCCGATCGCCGACGCCGTCGGTGTCCAGGAGCATCAGCCGGGGAGCGGCGGGCTGCCGGCGATCCCGGTCGCCGGGGTCGTTTCCTCCACGATCGGCGTCCTTCGCGGTGTGGGTGCAGGCGGTCGTGGCGACGCAGAGGCCCAGGCTGAGGGCCAAGCCGAGGGCCAGAAGCGGTGTGACCGTACGGGGTGATTCGAATCGCATGGATCTCCTCCTCTGCGTGCTTCAACGAATGCAGGGGGCGTTCTCCTCACCCGGGTCCGCGACCGGCGCCGGCGCCAAGCGCTCGCGCGTCGCCCTCTCCCCGTCACGGGAACAACACGCCCTTGACACGCGTTTATACTCATGTCTAGCATTAGTCCCGTGGCCGGCACGGCCGGCCGCTTTTTTTGGACGCAACATATACTCATTTTGAGCATAAGCGAGGAGGCACCGTGAGCTCTCTGGAGGTCCTGCGGCCCGATCCCGCCCCCGAGTACACCCCTGAGATCGCGCGCGCCACGGCGCCGATCTACGAGCGCGTCCGCGGCGTGATCCCGGAGATCGAGTGGCCGGTCCACGCCCCGTACGTGGCGGAGATCAACCGCCTGAAGAAGGAGCGCGGCGCCGTCATCCTCGGCCACAACTACCAGACGCCCGAGATCTTCCACGGCGTCGCCGACCTGACCGGCGACTCGCTGGCGCTCGCGCGCATGGCGGCGGAGACCGAGGCCGGGGTGATCGTCTTCGCGGGCGTTCACTTCATGGCCGAGACGGCGAAGATCCTGTCGCCCGAGAAGACGGTGCTGATCCCCGACCCGGAGGCCGGCTGCTCGCTCGCCGATTCGATCACGGCGGCCGACGTGCGGCTCCTCCGGCAGCGCTACCCGGGCGTGCCGGTCGTCACCTACGTCAACACCTCGGCCGAGGTGAAGGCGGAGACCGACGTCTGCTGCACCTCGGCCAACGCCGTCCAGGTGGTCGAGTCGCTCGGCACCGACCGGGTGATCTTCCTGCCCGACGAGTACCTGGGCAAGTGGGTGGCGGGGCAGACCGACGTCGAGCTGATCCTCTGGAAGGGGCACTGCGAGGTCCACGAGCGCTTCACCGCGGACGAGATCCGCCGCTTCCGGGCGCGTTTCCCGGGCGAGATCACGGTGCTCGCCCACCCCGAGTGCCCGCCCGAGGTGCTCGACGAGGCCGATTTCGTGGGCTCGACCTCCGGCATGAGCCGCTTCGTCGGCGAGTCCGGCGCCCGGCGGGTGGTGATGATCACCGAGTGCTCGATGAGCGACAACGTGGCGGTCGAGAACCCGGACGTCGAGTTCGTGCGGCCGTGCAACCTCTGTCCGCACATGAAGCGGATCACCCTGCCGAAGATCCTCCGCTCGCTCCGGACGATGGAGCACGAGGTGGTGGTCGAGCCGGCGGTCGCCGAGCGGGCGCGCCACGCGGTCGAGCGGATGTTGAACGTCGGCCGCGACAAGCAGAACTGATCCCATGAACATTCTGACCTTCGATGCGATCGTCGTCGGTTCGGGGGCGGCGGGGCTGACCGCGGCGCTCGAGCTCGCTCCCGCCCGCGTGGCGGTGGTGACCAAGGGGCGGCTCGGGCTCGGCGGGTCGAGCGCCGCCGCGCAGGGCGGCATCGCCGCCGCGGTCGGGACCGGCGACACCCCGGCCCACCACGCCGCCGACACCCTCGCCGCCGGCGCCGGCCTCGCCGATCCCGCGCTCGTCGAGCTGCTGACCGAAGAGGGTCCGGGGCGCGTGATGCGCCTGCTCGTCGCCGGCGCCGCCTTCGACCGCCGGCCGGACGGCTCGCTCGCCCTCGGGCGCGAGGCCGCCCACGGCCGGCGCCGCATCCTCCACGCCCGCGGCGACGCGACCGGCGCCGAGGTGATGCGGACCCTCGCCGAGCAGGTCCGCGCCGCCGACCACGTCACGATCTTCGAGCAGACCTTCGCCTGGGACCTGACGATCGATCCGGCTCGCAACGGCCGCGCCACCGGCCTGCTGGCGGTGACCGACGGCGGCGAGCGGCTCCACCTGCGCGCACCCGCCGTCGTGCTCGCCACCGGCGGCGTCGGCCGCCTCTTCGCCCGCACCACCAACCCGGCCGAGGTGACCGGCGACGGCCTCGGCCTCGCCGCTCGGGCCGGAGCGCGCCTGCTCGACGTCGAGATGGTCCAGTTCCACCCGACCGCGCTCGCCGCCGCCGGAGCCGATCCGTTGCCGCTCCTGACCGAGGCGCTGCGCGGCGAGGGCGCCGTTCTGATCGAGACGGGGATGGACGGCCGCGACGGCCGCGACGGCCGCGGCATGCGCTTCATGCCCTCCGAGCACCCCGACGCCGAGCTCGCGCCACGCGACGTGGTGGCGCGGGCGATCGACCGCCGGCTCGCCGCCGGCATCCCCGTCTTCCTCGACGCCCGCGAGGCGGTGGGCGCGGCGTTCCCGGAGCGCTTTCCGACCGTCTTCGCCCTCTGCCGCCGTCACGGCGTCGACCCGCGCACCGAGCCGATGCCGGTCT
>CAZLLV010000453.1:0-2811 GCA_964560325.1 uncultured Thermoanaerobaculia bacterium
GGGTCTCCCCCGATCGCCTGGGGCCCGCTACTCGGCGCACCGGCGCTTACCGAGACGGGACTTCCACCCGCTGGAGACGCACAGCAGGCAGGCTCCGACCCTACGGCTCGGTCGGATTCTGCTTCACGACGCACCATCGGACGGATTGTAGCCGTACCCCTTCCCCCGGCACCTCCCTACCGCCTCCGCACCAACAGCAACCACAGGAAAAACGGCCCCCCGAGGAGCGCCGTCAGCACCCCCACCGGTAGCTCGGCCGGGGCCATCACCGTCCTCGCCGCCACGTCGCAGAGCGCGAGGAACGCCCCGCCGGCGAGGAAGCAGGCGGGGACGAGGGCGAGGTGATCGGCGCCGGTCGTGCGCCGGAGCATGTGGGGCACGATCAGGCCGACGAAGCCGATCGGCCCGGTGACCGCGACCAGCGCGCCGACCATGAGCGACGCCGAGCCGAGCACTAGCAGACGCAGGCGGGTGAGGTCGACCCCCCGGCTCGCGGCCAGCTCCTCGCCGGTCAGGAGCAGGTTGAGGTCCCAGCGCAGCGCCAGCACCACCCCGGTCCCGCCGAGCACCCAGGGCGCCACCCAGAGCACGTCGCGGTAGCCGGAGACCGACAGCCCGCCCATCATCCAGCGCACCATCCGGTAGGTCTGGGTCGAGTCGGAGAGGTACTGCACGAACAGGATCACCGCCGAGGCGGAGAAGCTGACGGCCACGCCGGCGAGGAGCAGGGTGCCCGAGTCGAGACCGCCGCGCCGGAGCGCCAGCCCCACGACCAGACCGGTCGCGGCGAGCGCGCCGGCGAAGCTCGCGGCGGCGATCAGCGGGAAGGCCGCGTCGCCGACCGTGCCGCTCGCGGCGGGCGCCCAGAGGTGGCCCAGGTGGAGCGCCAGCACCGCGCCGAGCGCCGCGCCACCGGCCACGCCCAGGGTGAACGGCTCGGCGAGCGGGTTGCGGAAGAGGGTCTGGAAGGCGACCCCCGCGACCGCCAGCGCGCCGCCGGCGAGGAGCGCCAGGAGCACCCGCGGCAGCCGGAGCTGCCAGAGGATCGTCGCCTCCGTGGTCCCCGGCTCGAGCACCGCCCGGCCGAGGTCGATCCCGTGGCTCCCGACGAGCGGCGCCAGGACCAGGACGGCGAGCCAGAGGAGCGCGAGCGCCGCGAGCGTGAGGAGGCTCTTCGTCATGGCTCGAGCCGCAGCAGCGTGACCGGCCGCTCGCCCGGCCGCACCACCTCGAAGGGAGCGTGGAAGAGCGCCTCCAGCACCTCCGGCGACAGGATCTCCGCCGGCGAGCCGCTCGCGAGCACCCGCCCCTCCTGGAGCGCCACGATGCGGCTGGCGGTCAAGGCGGCGAAGTTCAGGTCGTGGGTGGCGGTGATGACGGTGCGCCCCGCATCCCGGCGCAGGCGGGGGACGAGCGCCGCGATCTCCCGCTGGTGGCGCGGGTCGAGGTGAGTCGTCGGCTCGTCGAGGATCAGCACCTCCGCCTCCTGGGCGAGCGCCGCCGCGATGTAGACCGCCTGCCGCTCGCCGCCCGAGAGCTCGTCGACCGGCCGGTGGCGGAGCGGCTCGATCTCGACCACCGCGAGCGCCTCGGCGACCGCCTCGAAGTCGTGGCGCGCGGGGGCGAGCTGGAGGGCGCCGAGGTGCGGATAGCGGCCGAGGAGGACCACCTCCTCGACGGTCAGCGGCACGCGCACCGGGCGGAGCTGCGGCACGTAGGCGATCCGGCGCGCGAGCCCCTTGCGAGTGTGCTCCTCGAACGGCAAGCCCGCGAAGCGCCGGGTGCCCTCGGACGGCGAGAGCACGCCGGCCAGCAGGCGGAGCAGCGTCGTCTTGCCGGCGCCGTTCGGACCGACGACGGCGAGCGACTCGCCACGACCGACCGCCAGGTCGAGCGGTCCGAGGATCCGCTTCCCGGCGGCGTGCCAGCCGAGAGATTCGACCGACAGGAGCGGACCGGCGTCGGACGCTGGGCGCCGGTCGCTCACGGCACTCTCGCCGCCTGCCGGAGCGCCCGCTCCATCGCCTGGTAGAGCTTCGGCAGCCGGGGGCCGAGGACCACGGTCCACGGGGCGTCGATCAGGTAGACGTCGCCCTCGACCGCCGCCGGCAGGTGCGGGTAGCGCCGCCACTCCCCGAGCAGCCGGCCGCGCGCGTCCGACGGCATCTCGCGGGGCCGGACCTCCAGGATCGCCCGGGGCGCCCGCCCGAGCACCTCCTCCACGCCGACCATCGGGTAGCGGATCGGCGCGTCCGCGAACAGGTTCTCGGAGCCGAGGCGCTCCAGGAGCTCCTGGTAGAACGTCTCCGGCCCGGCGACCAGCAGCCCCCCCCCGGCGCCCGCGTCGCGGTCGAGGACGACGATCGCGGGCGGCGCCCCGGGGACCGGCCGCGGGGCGAGCTCGCGGGCCAGCCGCCCGGCGAGCGCCTCGCCCGCCTCCGGGACGCGGCAACGCCGTGCGATCGTGCGCACCGCCGCCGCGAGGTCGTCGAGCGTCTCGATCTCGACCGACAGGCTCGGTACACCGACCGCGGCCAGGTGCCGGGCGACCTCATCCTGGCTGGGGAGGAGGATCGCGAGGTCGGGCTCGAGCGCCACCATCCGCTCGAGGTTGGGGTCGAAGAGTCCGCCGAGCCGCGGCAGCTCCGCGGCCTCGGGCGGCCAGGAGGCGTACTCTGAGACGCCGACCACCCGGTCGCCCAGCCCGAGCTCGAAGGCGATCTCGGTCAGATTCGGCGCCAGGGTGACGATGCGCTCCGGACCGACCACCGGCTCCGGACCGGCCGGCACCGCCTCGCCGCCGCACCCCCC
>CAZLLV010000454.1:0-4071 GCA_964560325.1 uncultured Thermoanaerobaculia bacterium
TCTCCGACCGGCGGAGCCACGCTCACCCGGAAGCGCCGGCCGAGCCGGCCGAGCAGGTCGGCGAGCTGGAGCGAGTCGGTCAACACCTCGCCGCCGGTCTCGCCGGCGAGCGCGTCCGGCACCGCCCGCCCGCCGCGCACCGGCGGCAGGTCGGGCGCGCCCGAGCGGTCGCGCCGGCCGATGCGGGGAGTGATCATCGCCGGGCGCTGCGGATCGTCGGCGGTGGTCGGATCGGCGCCGGCCCGGGGCAGCGTGTCGCGCGCCGTGGGCGCCGGCGGGATCGGGTTGCCGGCGTCGTCGAGCGCGCCGTCCGCGGTCGGCAGGTAGGGGAAGGCGAGCCAGTCGTAGGCCGCGAGCACCCGGCCGAGCTCGGCGAGCGACGGCAGCACCACCGGCCGCTCGAGCCGCTCGGCGAGAGCGCCGAGGTCGTAGGCACCGAACGCCTCGCGGTAGAAGCCGAGGAGGTCGTCGTCGGTGCCGGCGGTGACCAGGAAGAGCGCACCGGGCTCCCGGGACGCGCCCTCGTCGCCGGTCCGGTCGGCCCGCTCGGCCGCCCAGGAGATCAACCGCTCGCGCCGGTCGCGCAGGAGCCGCGCCTCGGCGGCCAGCGCCTCGCGCGCGGCCCGCTCGACCCGCTCGGTGAGCGCCAGGGGGAGCGGACGGGCGATCTCGCCGCTGCCGACCGCGTCGGCCAGCGCGTCGAGGAAGCCCCCCCGGATCTCGGCCAGCGCGTCGCCGCCGCCGTAGCGCAGGCCGAGCCCGGAGAGCGCCTGCGCCAGGGTCTCGGCGTCGCGGGTCGCGGGCAGGACGGTGCGGGCGCCCCCCTCCTCCGCCACCACCACCTCGACCGGGGCGAGCTCGACCAGATCGGGGGCGCGCGCGGCGAGCACGCCGGTCGCCTCCACCACACCGCCGGTCGAGAGCAGCTCGAGGTCGAAGAAGAGGGTGATGCGTCCGGGGCCCGCCCGTTCGACCGAGCGGACGACGAGCGGCGCCCCGTCGAGGAGCACGCGCATCGCGCCGGGGTCGAGCTCGCCGAGCGGCTCGCCGCGGCCGTCGAGCACCTCGACCAGGAGGGGCGTCGAGTCCGCGGTCTGTGCCGCCGCACCGGACGGCGCGGCGGCCAGCAGGGTCCCGAGGAGCAGGAAGGTGAGGAGTGAGTTCGTCTGTCGGAGGGGTCGTCTCGCGGTCATGCCTGGTTCGTCCGTCCCATCGTCACCCCTCCTGCCGAAGACTCCAATGCTTCAAGACACCACACCCCGTTCGACCGGGGAGCGGCGATTCTACCTCGGGACCCGTCGGACGAACGGGGCCAACCGGCGTCGATCAGGGGCGCCGGCGCAAGGCCTCCCTCGCCTCGATCCGGTCGGTCAGCCGCCGCGGGCAGCTCGCCGACGGGCTCTCCAGGTACTCGCGCGTCCCCGCGGCCCCCGAGCGGATCAGCTCGCACTTCTGCTCCCGGGTCAGGCCGAAGTCGGTCGTGGCGATGCCGAGGGGATCGAGAAACGCCGTCCGCAGCCGGTTCGCCTCCTGCCCCGGGTCGAGGCACAGCTCGAGGACCTGCTCGTCGAGCAGGGTGGCGAGCACCTGCTCGGTGAAGACCAACAGGTCGGTCGAGGGCTCGCCTCCGCTCAGCGAGCCGAGGAAGAAGCCGAGCGTCGGCGCTCCCGGGTCGGCGTTCCGCGAAGCGTCGAAGACGCCGATCGGGTAGTTGTGCACGACGCCGCCGTCGACGAAGGTCTGGCCCCCGATCTCCTGGGCGGCGAAGTAGAAGGGGATCGACATCGAGGCGCGCGCCGCCCGGGCAAGCGGCAGCGAGGCGAAGCGCTCGCTCTCGTGGGACATGACCACCCAGTCGCGCTCGTCGAGATCGGTCGCGACCACGTAGAGGTCCTTGAAGCGCGGATCGTCCTGCACCCGCGCGTGGAGATCGAGAAAGGTGGCGTCCGGCTTCCCCAGCCGGTCTTCGGCCATGCACTCGAACACGCACTCGGCGTAGCGCCCCTCGAACCAGCCGAACTCCTCGAACAGGCGGACGGAGTCGGTGAGGAAGGTGCCGTCGCGGAACTTCTCGAAGTCGAGCTCGAGGACGATCGTGGTCACCTCCTCCGGCGTGTAGCCGAGGGCGACCGCCAGGGCGGTGATCGAGCCGGCGGAGGTGCCGGCGACGCTCTTCACGCCGGCCAGCATGCCGCGCTCCCCCAGCACCTGGAGCGCGCCCGCGTAGGCCACGCCCTTGACGCCGCCCCCTTCGAAGACCAGGTGCTCCACCGGCCGGTCGAGGGCGATCGGCGCCGTCCCGGCCGGTCCGATCGGCTCGGGGCAGGCCGCCGGCCGGGCGAGCAAGGCCTGGCAGTCGCACGACGCGACCGGCGGCAGAGGCCGTGGGCCGGCGCTCCGGCAGCCGGAGACGGCGAGGGACAGTGTGACGACCAGAAAGCCGGCGGCGAGCGGGCGCATGGGCATCTCCTCTCCGCGGAAGCATCCGCGTGAACGTGGGAACGCTCGGATGCTACACCCGCCCGCCGATTCTCGCTGTCAGCCGGCCGCTCAGCCCCCGGCTCTACCCCTCCAGCCGCAGGCTTTACCCCTCCAGCCGCAGGCGCTTCTCCACCTTTCCGCCCTTCAGGCTGTCGTAGGTGACGGTGATCTCGTCGCCGCGGCCCTTCTCGACCAGGAAGAAGAGCCTGCGGGTCGTGTAGCTCCCGACGCCGGGGACCATGAGCCGCTCCGGGCGGTGCTCCTGGAGGCGGACCTTGTCGAGGTACGGGTCGTCGACCAGGCCGCTCGCGACCACCGTGGCGCCGTCGACGGTCGCCACGTCGGGCCGGTGCAGGCGGTTCTGCTCGGCGAGCGCGGTCACCGTCGGGATGCCGGCGTCGTTCGTGACCGGGATCTCGATACGGTAGAGGTTCCCGCTCCCACCGCCGAGAGCCTCGACCTCCGGCTCCCCGATCGACAGCTTCGGGAGCTGCGCGGCGTGGAAGAGGACGAAGGCGTTGTTACGGTGGATCTCGGGCTCGAGCATCCAGCTCTCGGGCACCCGGCCCACGTCGTGGCGCTCTCCGCCGACCTCGACCGTGCCGTACTGCGGGTGCTCGACCTCGGTCCACTCGACGAACTGGCGGCCGAGGGTCAGCAGGTCGTTGAACTCCATCTCCTCCTCCGGCGTCACCTCGCCGTCGCCGTCGAGATCGGCCGGCGGGTCGTACAGCTCGTTGGTCAGCGCGATCGCGCCGTGGATCGAGTAGAAGTGGTCGGTCGTGTCGCCGTAGACGGTGTAGAGGTCTTTCCAGGTGATGAAGTAGTCGTAGCCCGGCAGCAGCTCCTCGCCCCGCTCGCCGATCAGGTCGTAGACCCGCACGTCGGCGCCGGGGTAGGGCGGCTGGAGCTTCGAGCCCGGGCCGCGCAGGATCATCTGACCGTTGTTGTGGTAGCTCTGCACCGCGCCCACGTTCGGGTGCTCGAGCGCCCACGTCGCGATCGCCCGGGTCTCCGGGATCTGGAGCGGGTAGTCGCCGGCGCCGGCCTGCACGTAGCGCGGCATCCAGAAGTAGCCCCAGGTCCGGTTCGGGTCGACGTAGCCGATCGTGTCCTCGTTGACCAGGCCGTCGCCGTCGTTGTCGATGCCCTCGGCTCCCAGGTACCGGTAGTCGCCCAGCTCCCCCTCCTCGACCTCGACCAGCAGGCGCGGGTCCTTCGGGTGGATGCGGTGCGTGCCCTCGCCCATCGGCACCTTCTTGCGCATCTGGGTGATGACGCCGTCGCCGTCGAGATCTTCGAATCCGTCCTCGTCGGCCCGGCCGTCGCGGTCGTCGTCGACCGCCACCATCACGGTGCGCGGGAAGTGCGCGGTCGACGGCCCCTCGAACCAGCGGGCGCGGCCGTCCGGGTTGACCATCGGCAGGACGTAGAAGGCGATCCGGTCGAGCAGCTCCGTCACCCGGTCGAGCCGGCCGTAGTTTCCGAGCAGGTAGTCGACCGTGTAGAGCGCCGTCTCCGCCCCCTGCACCTCGTTGGCGTGGATGTTCCCGTCGATGTACATGCCCGGCTTGTCGAGATCGCCGCCGG
>CAZLLV010000455.1:0-3383 GCA_964560325.1 uncultured Thermoanaerobaculia bacterium
GCCACGACGCGCGGCTCGAGCGGCTGCGCGAGGCCGTGCGCCAGGCGCAACAGGCCCAGCGGGAGCTGGGCGACAACCCCGACTCGCTGCGGGTGCTGGCGGAGACCCAGCTCGCGCTCGCCACCGAGACGCCGCAGGACCCGGAGCCGATGGCCGCGGCGGTCGCCGCTCTCGAGCGGCTGCGCGAGAGCGAGCAGGGCGACGTGCGCTCGCTCCTCCAGCTCGGCCAGATCTACCTGCGCCAGGGCGAGCCGACGGCGGCCGCCGAGGTCTTCCAGCAGGTGGTGGACGAGACGCCGGGCTACCGGCCGGCCTACCGGATGCTGGCCGAGGCGCTGATCCAGTCCGACCAGATGGACCGCGCCGACGACGCGTTGCGCGAGGTGATCGAAGGGGAGCCGGACGCCGAGGCGGCGCGCCTCGCCCTCGCCGAGATCCTCGCCGACCGGGGCGACCACCGCGAGGCCGCGGAGGTCCTGCGCACCTCGCCGCAGGAGCTCACCACCAACGAAGCGCGCAGCCGGCTCGCCACCGAGCTCTACCTGTCGGGCGACCTCGAAGCCGCCCTCGGTGCGCTCGACGCGCTCCTCGCCGACGTGCCGGAGAGCCGCTACATCCAGCTCCTGCGCGGCCTGGTGCTCTCCGCCCAGGCGCGCAACGAAGAGGCGCTGGCGGCGCTCGAGCCGCTGATCGGCGAGGGACCGGGCGAGGCCAACCTGGCGGTCACCGTCAGCCAGCTCCTGCTGCGGCAGGAGCGCGACGACGACGCGGTCGACCTGCTGCGCGGGACGCTCGAGCGGCTCGACACCGACGGCCCGGAGTCGGAGGCGGTCGACGCCCGGCTCGCGCTCGCCCAGCTCTACGCGACCCTCGACCGCTGGCCTTCGGTCGAGACGACCGTGGCGCCGCTGCTCGGTGCTCGAGAGGACGACTGGGCCGAGGCGCCGCTCGAGGCCCGGCTCCTCTACGCCGACGCGCTGGCGGAGCAGGGCCGTGGCGACGAGGCCCTGCGGGCGCTCGGCGGTGCGTCCTCCGGCGCCGAGGGGTCCCCCGAGGCCCCGATCCAGGCCAAGCGGGCGGAGCTGTTGGCGAAGCTCGGCCGCGAGGGCGAGGCGATCGGCCTGCTGAACGAATCGGCCGGCGCCGGCTCTCCGGACGCGTTCCTGGAGATCGCCGAAGGGCTGCACCGGGCCGAGCGCTTCGAAGAGACGGTCGCGCCGCTCGCGCGCTTCGTCGGCGACAGCCCCGACTCGGTCCCGGGGCGCTTCCTCCTCGGGGCGGCCCAGGAGCGCGCCGGCGACCGGCCGGCCGCGGAGGCGACCTTCGCCGAGCTGATCGAGCGCGAGCCCGACTTCCACCCGGCCCTCAACTACCTCGGCTACATGTGGATCGAGTCGGGGGTCGAGCTCGAGCGGGCGGTCGAGATGGTGAGCAGAGCGGTCGCGCTCGATCCCGACAACGGCGCCTACATCGACTCGCTCGGCTGGGGCTACTACCAGCTCGGCCGCTACGAGGAGGCGCGGGAGGCGCTGGAGCGGGCCTCCCGGCTGGTCCAGGACCCGACGATCTACGAGCACCTGGGAGACGTCTACGCCGCCCTCGGCGAGCGCGCCGAGGCCCGCCGCGCCTACCGCCGCGCGATGACCCTGGAGGCGGACGACCCGGAGGCGGTGGCGCGCAAGCTGAGCGAGCTCGAGAGCGGCGAAGGGGAGCGGCTCCCCGAACGGCGGCAGCCGCCCGGAGAGCCGCGCTGAGCCGCCGCCCCCTCCCGCTCCTGTCGGTCCTCTGGCTCGCCGCGGCGGGCACCCTCGCCGGGTGCGCCGGCACGCGCGCTCCCGCGGCGCCCGGCCCGGTCGCGGCGGGCGCTCCGGCGGCCGAGCCGTGGGAGCTCCCCGCCGGCGCCTACCCGTCGCAGCGCCTCTTCCGGCTCGAGTTCGACAGCTCGGAGGGGGACGGCGCCCTGCGCCTGGTGCTGCGCCTCGCCGACGCCGGCCGCTACCGCCTCACCATCGCCGACCGCCTCGGCCGTCCGCTGTACACGGTCGACGCCGGCGCCGGCGGCGGCTTCCTCCTCGACCACCGGGAGCAGCGGGTCTGCCCGCTCTCGCCCGACGTGCGGCTCGAGGAGCTGCCGATCGACCCGCTTCCGCTCTCGGCGCTGCCGGCGGTCCTCCTGGGGCGGCTGCCCGCCGCGCCGCACGGGGCCCGGCCGGCGGCCCGAGGGACGGAGCTCGCCTACCGCGACGCCGCCGGCCGCCGCTGGACCGCCACGCTCGGCCCGGCCGCGGCGAGCGGCGGGGGAGGGGGGGCGCCGCTGCGCTGGACCCTCTGGGACGGCGGCGAGCCGGCGGTCTGGTGGCGCCTGCTCGACGACCGCTCGATGCTCTCCGACCGGCGCCGCGGCCTCCAGATGACCTGGCGCGAGGTCGGCCGCGAGCCGCTCGCCGCCGTCCTGGGCGCACCGGCGGCGCCGGACGACTACGCGCCCGGCGTCTGCGGCGCCGGCGAACCGCCCCCCGGAGCGCGCCGCGGCCTCTGACGCTCCATCCATCTCTCTGATTCGACCCGATTTGACAGGCGGCGCGTGCGCCCTCTAGCATGAGCGCTCGGCGTGCGGCGAAGCGAGGCGCGGGGTTGTATACTTTCGCGATGGCGTGACGGCACCCGGCAACGAGTGCTGCCCGCGCTGCCGGTTCGGCGAACCCGGCCGAGGAGAGCCGACGATGCAGATCACCGAAGTCAAGGTGTTCCCGGTCAGTGAAGAGAAGCTGCGGGCCTTCGTGTCGATCGTGGTCGACAGCTGCTTCATGATCAACGACATCAAGGTGATCCGCGGCAAGGACGGGCTGTTCATCAGTATGCCGAGCCGCAAGAAGAAGAGCGGCGATTTCAAAGACGTCGCGCACCCGCTCAACAACGAGACCCGCCGCATGATCGAAGAGCGGGTGCTCGGCGAGTACGAGCGGGTGCTCGAGGAGCGGGGCGAGGAGCCGGAGGTCGGCCGCCGTCTGCTCCGGATCGACGAAGAAGAAGAGCGCACCCAGCGAAGCGAGCCGGACCGGCCCCGCCGGCCCCACGGGGACGAGCGGCCGGAGCGCGCGGAGCCGGCGGTGCGCCCGCTGGCCGCCGCCGGGCCGGACGGCGCGGACGGATCGAAGCCGGTGGAAGCGCCCGCGGCCACGCGCGACCGGGAGGAGAGCGAGAAGGAGACGGGCGAGGGCAAGAGCCTGGAAGAGATCCAGGAGATGCACCTGCGCGACTCGTTCTGGTCGGTGAGCTGAGCCGGCCGAGATGGACGCTGGGGCGTCGCCAAGCGGTAAGGCACGGGACTTTGGCTCCCGCATTCGTAGGTTCGAATCCTACCGCCCCAACCAGAGAGGCAC
>CAZLLV010000456.1:0-5586 GCA_964560325.1 uncultured Thermoanaerobaculia bacterium
TCTTACTCCGCCCAAGGCGGTCTCCTCCGCCCGGCTCCGCGCCGAAGCGGCGTAGACACTACCGGTTTCGGGGCTCTCTGTAACTCCCTCAGGAGACGTGTGTTAGGTGGACGGTTTGCCTACTGGTGTCGAACGCGAGTGCGGGCTTCCACGAGCAGACGTGGAAGATTGTACGGTGGTGGCCAGAGATCTTCTCCCAAGCCGAGCGAGTCGAACCTGGAGCGGGGTTTCTGGTCCCCTACGCTGCCACGGGAAAGTTCAAGATTCTGGAGAGGTCTTGATGCCCCCAGACGACGACACCTCCCCCGAGGCGTGGGCGACGATGATTGCGGCCTATCGGCGGATGTCTCCGGCGGAGAAGCTGCGGCGGGTTGGCGACCTGAACGAGGCGGTTCGCCAGCTCGCACTGGCGCGGATCCGCCGGCGGTACGGTCCCGACCTCGACGAGCGGGAGGAGCGGCTCCGCCTTGCGGCGCTGTCGATCGACCGCGAGACGATGATCCGCGCCTTCGGCTGGGACTCGGAGGTCGAGGGGCGGCGAGGCCGCGAAGGAGGGAGCGCTTCGCTCCTCCGCGGCCGGTCCGGGCTCACGCCGGGGGGCTGGATACGCGCCAGCCGCCGCCTTCCCGGACCACCTCGAACTCGTCTTCGCCTTCGTCGGTGTCGCCGTCGACGGCGATCTCGAAGTAGGTCTTGACGTAGTAGGAGTCGGCGCTGGTCTCCTTCTTGCCCCGGAGCTGGAAGCGGGAGAGCTCCCACTCCTGCCACTCGTCGAGGGCGCGGCGGGCGCGGTCGGAGGGAGAGGCCACCATGGCGTCCTCCCAGGCGTCGTCGCCGCGCACTCGGCTGGCCAGGAACTTGACCACCGCCGCCTCCGGGGAGTCGGGGATCGGGTTCAGGTGGCGGGCGGCCTCGCCGTCCACCATCGCGGCGGCGGGGTAGGTCTCCCAGCCGTCCCCGCTCGGCTGGGAGGCGGGGGCCACGTAGGCGGACTCGGTGGGTGTCGCCGCCCCGTCGCCGCCGGCTCCGATCCCGCCGTCCGCGCCGCCGCCGCAGGCGCCGAGGCCGGCGGCGGAGACCAGGGTCAAGGCCTGGAGGAGCACTGCCGCGCGGGGACTCATCGGACCCGCTCCCCGCAGTACTCGGCCTGGAACAGGCCGCTGATCTCGTAGCGCTGGCCGGCGTCCTCGCCGAAGCCGCCGGTGGTCCAGCCGGCGTTCGACACGCAGATCGCCACCGTGTCGCCGACGCTCTCGGCCTTCCGCACCAGCTCGACGCCCTGGGCGAAATTGGTCTTGGATCCGATCGCCACCGCGCCGCGGGTCGAGCCCTCCTGGACGAAGGCGCGGACGTTGACCTCGCCCTCCGGCACGTCGCGGGAGCTGGCCAGCACGTCCTCGCAGGTGGCCTCGGCGTGGTTGAACACCTCGACGCCGTAGCCGCCGGTGCCCGGACCGGTCTCCGGCTCGGAGAAGGCGAGCGCGTGGTCGAGGCCGCTCACCGGCTCGCCGTCGATGGTCACGGTGAGGGGGGGACAGTCGATCGCCTCGGCGGCGGCGCTCGAGGCGTCCGCCGCCGTGCCGTCCGCTGCCGCGGCGTCCGGTTCGCCGCCGCCGCAGGCGGTGAGGGTGAGCAGGAGCGCGAGGGCGAGGAGCGTCGGGTTCTTCATCGGGTTCTCCTTGTCGGTTCGTCGGGTTCGCGCCCGTCGATCGGCCGCGGAACGAGAGGGTTGCGTGGCAACCGCCGTGCCCGCCGGCCGGCGCGCGGGAAACCGTTGTGGAGAAAGGGATTGGAGGCGGATCAAGCGTCGGTCGACCGGCCGCCGGCGTCCCGGGGGCTGGACGCCGTTCCCGGCCGCGGGACGAGAGCCCGTTACCGCTCGATGCCGAGCTCGCCCATGCGCCGGTAGAGCGTCGAGCGGCCGACGCCGAGCGCGCGGGCGGCGGCGGTCACGTCGCCTTCGTGGGCTTCGAGGGCGCGCACGATCTCCCGCCGCTCGGTGCGGGCGAGGGTCTCCTGGAGCGTCCCGGCCGGCTCGTCCTCCGCCTCGCGGATCGCGGCGTCGAGGTGGGAGCTCTCGAGCGCCTGGCCGTCGTCGAGGAAGAGCGCGGCGCGGGCCATCTCGCGCTGGAGCTGGCGCACGTTGCCGGGCCAGGCGTAGGCGGTCAGCCGGTCGAGGGCGGCGCGGGTGATGCCGGCGACCGCGATGCCGCGCCGCGCCGCCTCCTCGGACAGGAAGTGCGCCGCCAGGTTCGGGATGTCGGCCTGCCGGTGCCGGAGCGGCGGCAGCGTGACCCGCCAGTCGGCGATCCGGTGGTAGAGGTCGTTTCGGAAGGAGCCGTCGTCGAGCATCGCGTCGAGGTCGCGGTTGGTGGCGGCGAGGGTGCGCACCCGCGCCGGCCGCGGCCGGTCGCCGCCCAGGCGGTAGACCTCCCCCTCCTGGAGCGTGCGGAGGATCTTCGCCTGCGTCTCCGGCGACATGTCGCCGATCTCGTCGAGGAAGAGGGTGCCGCCGTCGGCGGCCTCGAACTTCCCCGGCCGCGAGCCGACGCCGGTCGCCACCCGGTCCTCGATGCCGAAGAGCTCCGCTTCGAGCAGGTCGCGGGGGAGCGCCGCGCAGTTGAGGGCGACGAACGGCCCGCCGGCACGCGGCGAAGCGTCGTGGAGGTAGCGCGCCAGCACCTCCTTGCCGGTGCCCGACTCGCCGAGGATCAGCACGCTCACGTCGCCCGACGCGACCCGCGCGGCGTCGCGGTAGATCCTCCGGACGGCGGGCACCACCGTCTCCGGGTGAGGGAGCGGCGGAGGCGTGGCGGCCGGCTCGCGCTCGGCGCCGGTCCGGCGAGGCGGTCGGCCGGCGGAGATCGCGCGGCTGAACGAGGCGACGAGCGGCTCGAAGCCGCGCGCCTGCGTCGAGTGGGCGAAGTCGATCTCGACCGTGCAGCCGCCGGCGGTCGATCGGACCGTGACCGTGCTCTCCGGCCGGGCGCCGCGGTCGGCGGTGAAGAGGAGGCCGCTCGCGGCGCCCGCGCCCTCCTCCCCCTCGCGGATCTCGACCCGCAGGCAGGGGAGATGCTCGAAGAGGGCCGCCCCCACCGCCTGCGCCACCCGCAGCGGTGTCGCCCGCTCCGCTACCAGGTCGAGTAGCCGGGGCAGCACCTCGACCACCAGCGGCCGGAGCGAGCCGAGCGAGGCGGTGGTGGCGGGGCCGGCCGGCTGGAGGCGCGTCTCCGGCTCCGGCTCCGCCACGGCTCCCTCGCCAGACGGAGCGCCGAGCGGCATCGCCACCTCCAGGTCCCCCGCCTCGACCCGTTCGATCCGCCCGGCGAGGGAGCCGAAAGCGACCTCGTCGCCCGGCTCGGCGAAGGCGCTCCCGCGCACCCGCCGCCCGGCGACCAGGGTGCCGTTGCGCGAGCCGAGATCCTCGACCTCGACCCCGCCGTGCGCCGCCGCCCGCAGCCGCGCGTGGCGCCGGGAGACGGTCGGGTGGCTCGCCACCAGGTCGCTCTCCGGCGCCGACCCGAGGACGCGCCACGCCTCGCCGAGCAGGTGCCGCTCGGTCCGTTCCCCGGCCTCGAGCGCGAGGCGGAGGCCCGGGCGATGGGTCTGAGTGCTTCGTCGCTTCACGGTCTCGACTCCGTCGGCCGGCATCGTACCGGGCCGCACCGGCCGCGTCATCCCGCGCCGGGTGTAGCGGCGAGCTCGGCGCGCAGCCGGTCCTGGAGCGTCGGGAAGACGTCGAGCGCCCGGCCGAGGTCCGCCCGGGCCTCGGCGTCGAGCCGGACCGCGTCGGCCGGGTCCCGGGCGCAGGCGACGAGGGCGTGGCGGATGCCGGCGCGGTGGGCGAGGACCGGCGCGTAGCGGGGGGAGCGGGCGAGCACGTCGTCCGCCGCCTCCCGACCCTCGGCGGCCGCGCGGCGGGCGGTGGCGCAGTCGCCCGCCGCCGCGTGCCACTCGGCGCGGAGCCGGAGCGCAGCCGTCAGCGGCTCGAGGCCGGCCGGCTCGGCGTTCAGCGCGCGGTGCTCGCGGGCCGCCGCCTCCGCGCGGTCGAGCCAGCGCGCGACCGAGCCCGCCGGCTCGCCGCGCCGCCACGCGCGGAGAGCGGCGGTGGTCGAGAGCGAGGCTTCGAACAGGCTGCCGTCCTTGCGCTCGCTCGGCGGCAGACCGGCGACCGTCCGGAGCCCGCGGCCGATCAGCTCCTCCGCCTCCTTCCCGCGCATCACGCGCGCGCGCGCCTCCTCGTCGAGGATGGCTGCCCGGAGGACCTGCGCGTAGACGCCCCGCGGGTCGAGCTCGAGCGCCTCGTCGAGGGCGGCGTGGGCCCGCCGGAACGCCGGCTCGGGATCGCGCCCCTCGACCTCGTCCCAGAGCGCCCGGGACCAGTGGAGGAGCGCGAGCGCGCGCAGGGAGCCGGGCCGCGAGGTCAGCGTCTCGAGCGCCCGCTCCTTGAGGGCCTGGGCACGGTCGAGCTCGGGGGTCGGGTCGATCCCCCGGCGGTACTGGGCGAACGCCAGCTCCTCGGCCACGATGCTCCGGCTGTTGACCAGGCGGTCGGCGGGGTAGCTCGGTGTGTCGGCGGCGCGGTCGAAGGCGGCGCGGGCGGCGGCGAGCGAGGGGAGGGGGTCGCCCCAGCGGTCGCGCTCGACCCACGACTGCCGCAGGTGGGCGTCGCCGAGGGCCTTCCAGACGATGCCGTCCTCGGGGGACTCTTCGCCGGCGCGGCGAAAAGCGTCGATCGCCGCCTCGTAGTGCGGCGTCGGATCGCCGCCGCCGTTCCACTGCTCCCATTGGCCGCGCAGCACCCGCGCCATCCCGAGGTCGTGGAGCAGCATCGCGTGGTCCGGCTCGATCGCGAGCCCCGCCTCGGCGATCGTCCGCCCCTCGTCGAGGAGCGGCACCGGCACGCCGCCCGCGCGCATCGTGCCCATGGCCAGGCGCCAGTGCGCGTAGGCCAGCGTCTCGCGTGGCCGCACGGCGTCCGGGTCGGCCACCAGCGCCGCCCCGCAGGCGGCGCGGGCGGCGGCCAGCTCGTCGTCGCCGAGCGGGCGCCGCAGATTGATCTTCAGGTCGACCTCCGCGACCTCCGCGGCGCACAGGCCGAGGTGGGCTCGGGGATCGGAGCGGGCGATCTCGACCGCCTCCCGGTACGCTCGGCGGGCCGCCTCCATCGGCGCCTCCGTCTCGACCGCCGTGGCGCGCCAGAAGCCGGCGCGGAACTCGTCGAGCGCGGCGTCGCCGGCGAGGAGCAGCCCCTCGTAGAACCAGGGGCGGCCGGTGAGCGGACCGTCGAAAGCCGCCTCGATGCCCGCCCGGTCGCCTTCCAAGAACGCCAGGAGGGCGCGGGCATACGAATCGTCCGCGTCTTCGGTTCGCAGGCTCTCCTCGAGGAAGCGCGCGGCCGGGCGGCGGTGGCGCTCGGCGGCGCTCTCCAGGGTCGCCTCGCGCACCGCGTCGTCGGCGATCCGGAGCGCCCGCTCGCGCTCGTCCCCGTAGAGCGCGGCGTGCGCCTGGCCGAGCGCCAGGGCGGCCTCGGCGCTCCGGTGGCCCCCCTCCCAGGCCGCTTCGAGGAGCGGCACCGCCCGGCCG
>CAZLLV010000457.1:0-5831 GCA_964560325.1 uncultured Thermoanaerobaculia bacterium
CGTGCTGCACGTTGAGTCGAAGCCGTGGTCTGAGGAGAGGCGCTTGATCGTTGACGCCGATCAGGAGACGCTCCTGTCTCCTGACGAGCGAGCAATCGTGGATGCGGTTGCCGAGGCATTCGCCTACGAGCGAGCCACCGACCTCGGCCGGATGACCAAGATAATGAATCCCACGGTGTCGCGCTGGGGCTCTAACCGGCCGGCCGACCTGGGCGAAGATGCGTACGACCGACTTAGTGATGAGTACCAGGAGATGGCGGAGGCGGTCTCAAGGCTGACCCTCGAACACCTTCGGCGCGATTTTGAGGTGGTTACGGATATCGAGGACGCCATTGCCTGAGCTTCGCCTCACGTCAGGTTGGCATGATCCGCGATGGCGTGAGGCCCTGGATAGGCTAACTCCTGCGCAGCAACTAGTCTTGAAGAATAGCCTGCGTGAACTACTAGAATCGCTCAAATGCTGCCGCGACCCGATACGTGATGGCATTCTTCAGAGGTGGTCGCCGAAGAAATGGGACGTTCCTCGCAACCACATCGCGTACGGACAATGGGTCGAGTACTGCCTCGGTGACGACGAGAACAAAGCGCGAGCCATCGTCTGTTACGACGAGAGCGAAGACGCAATTTACTTGGTTAGCAGGACCGCCGTTCACGATCATTCCGCGCTACGAGAGCTGGTTGCGCGATTCAAGCCTCAGAGCATTCACCTCGGAAGCGGGTCTCTGGCGGACTAGCTTCTTCGCTCCAACCGCCGCCCCTCCCGGTTCCCGGCGACCAACACGCCATTAGGACACCACCCGGCACGAGCTCGGCGCCGCCCGCGGCTCACCGGCACGGGGCTACAACGCCCGGCGGACGGGCGGGATTCCTCGCCGTTGCTATCCTCCGCGCGTCATGGCGCGGCTCGCCTCGCTCTCCCCCATCCGCAACCTCCGCTACCTGGGCGAGCTCGCGCGCTGGGTGGGGGCGGCGTGGCGGGAGGTGCGGCGGCGGCGGCGGGAGGGGCGGGTGACGGTGGCGGTCGACGTGTCGCCGCTCTGGGAGCGGTTGACCGGCATCGGCTGGTACCTCTACCGGCTGCTCGAGCACCTGGCCGAGCGGACCGGCCCGGACGACCTGGTGCTGCGGCTCTACGGGCCGGATCTCGTCTCCCTTCCCGGCACACCGGGACCGGCGGTGGCGCCGCCGTCCGGGCCGGCGATCGAGCACGTCTCCTACGACTTCCCGGCTCCCCCCGGGGTGGCGCTCGCCCGGCTGGCGGAGCGGGCGGCGCGGCTGCTGGCGCCCCTCCTCCTCCGGGCCGACGGCAACGACCTGATCTTCGCCCCTAACTACTTTCCGCCCCGCCGCTTCGCCCTGGCGCTCGCCGCCGGCACGCCGCTCGTCGCCACGGTCCACGACCTGGGCTATCGGACGGTGCCGTGGGCGATCCGTCGCGAGACCCTGGAGGACCTGGAGCGCCACGTCGACTTCGTCTGGACGCGCGCGGCGCTGGTGCTGACCGACGCGGAGGCGGTGCGCCGGGAGATGATCGAGGCCCGGCTCGCGCCGCCGGAGCGCATCCGCGCGGTGCACCTGGCGCCGGCCCACCCGCCGCTCGGCGAGTCGAGCGCGGCGTCGCCCCCCGCGGGCACGCCGGAGCGCTACGTGCTCTTCGTCGGCACCGTCGAGCCGCGCAAGAACCTGGGCGTCCTGCTCGCCGCCTGGCGCCGCCTGCGCGAAGGCTCCAAGGAGCCACCGGCTCTGGTCGTCTGCGGGCGTGTCGGCTGGGTCGACGACGAGACGCTGCGGGCGCTCCGGCGGGCCCGTGACGAGGGCTGGCTGGTCCACTTCGACTACGCCGCGGACGCGGAGCTCGCCGCGCTCTACCGGGGCGCGCTCGCGGTCGCGCTCCCCTCCTGGTACGAGGGTTTCGGCCTGCCGGCGCTCGAAGCGTGCGCCGCCGGTGCGCCGGTGATCGCGAGCGACCTGCCGGTGCTGCGCGAGATCGCGGGCGACGCCGCGCTCTACGCACCGCCGGGCGATCCGGCGGCGTGGGCCGGGGCGGTCGAGCGGATCATCGGCGACGCGGGTCTCGCCGCCCGCCTGCGCGAGAGCGGCCCGGAGCGCGCCGCAGCCTTCGACTGGCGGCGCACCGCGGACGAGACGGCGGCGGCGCTCCGGAGCGTCGTGAGCTGACCGCCGCCGCGGTGCCGGGTGGCCCGGTATCATCCGCGCCCATGCCCCGACGGCAGGACGACCCCGAACGGCCGCGCGCACAGGAGGCGCGAGCGCCGAAGCCGCTCTGGAAGCGCCTGCTCGGGCCGCCCTACCGCGCCCTCGCGCGCCGGCTCTGGCGCCTGCACCCGCGGGCGGTCCTGGAGCAGTCGGCGTGGCTCCTCGCGGTGGCGCGGCAGGTGTGGCGCCGGCGGCGCGATCCGCGCCTGACCGTGGCGATCGACGTGCGCATCCTCTGGGAGCCGCTGACCGGGATCGGCTGGTACCTCTACCGCCTCCTCCAGGAGCTCGCCGCGCGGGACGACCTGGCGCTCCGGCTCTACGGGCCGAGCCTCTCCGCCGACGAAGCGGTGCCGCCGCCGGTCGTGCCGCTCCCGGAGGGACCGGCGGTCGAGGTGGTCACCTACGCCGCGCCCGAGCGGGCGACCCTTCACCGCGACCAGATGATCCGCCTGGTCCGGCGGCTCGAACGGTGGCTGATCGCCGCGGACGGCAATCGGGTCGTCTTCGCACCCAACTACCTGCCGTCCGAGCGCTTCGAGCGGGCGACCGGCGCGCTGGTGGCGACGGTCCACGACCTCGGGTACCGGATCGTGCCCTGGGCGATCCGCCAGGAGACCTTGGAGTCGCTGGAGGCGGAGCTCGACGCGACCTGGCTGCGGGCGCGCCGGATCGTCACCGACAGCCACGCGGTGGCGGGGGAGATGGCGGCCGAGGGGCTCGCGGGACCGGATCGGGTGCGGGTGATCCCGCTCGGGCCGGGGCTGCCGCTCGCGCCCGCCGGGCCGAGCGACGCGCCGCCCCGCGGATTGCCGGCGGGCTACGCGCTCTCGGTCGGCACGCTCGAGCCGCGAAAGAACCTGGAGACTCTGCTCCGCGCCTGGCGCCTGCTCCGCCGCCGGCTGGGCGACGCGCCGCCGCTGGTGCTGTGCGGCGGGTACGGCTGGAAGACCGAGTCGCTGCGCCGGGAGGTCGAGGCGGCCGCGGCCGAGGGGTGGCTGCACCACCTCGGCTACGCGACGGAGGAGGAGCTCGCCGCCTGCTACCGGCACGCCCGGCTCTTCGTCTTCCCGTCGCGCTACGAGGGCTTCGGCCTGCCGGTCCTCGAGGCGATGACCGCCGGCGTGCCGGTGGTGGCGAGCGACCTGCCGGTGCTCCGCGAGCTGGCGGCGGACGCGGCGCTCTACGCCCCGCCGCTCGACGCGGAGGCATGGGCCGGCCGCGTCGAGGAGCTGCTCCGCGCCCCCGAGCTGCGCGAGCGCCTCGCCGCCGCCGGCCGCGAGCGGGCCGCCCGCTTCACCTGGGAGCGCGCGGCGGCGGAGCACGTTGCCATCTTCCGCGAAGCCGCCGGGTAGACAGCTTCACTCCCCCGTGGAGAGCTCCAGAAACACGCCGAGGTACCGCGGGTCGCGGCTCTTGGCGTCGAGCCGTTGCGGCACGGCGCCGCCGGTCGCCTCGATCGTAAAGCGGTAGATCCGCTCCTCCGCCGGCGGCACGCCGGGGAAGAGCCCGAGACCGTGGGCGAGGAGCTCCGGCCGCACGGTCACCGGCGTGCCGGCGCGCTTGCCCTCGGTGTCGAAGCGTACCCGGGTGCGGTCGCCGGCGCCTTCGAGCCGCAGCTCGTTGCGGTCGGCGACCGAGCGCACCCGGAAGCGCAGCTCGTCGATCGGCCGCCCGGCGACCACGAAGACCTCGGACCGGCTCGCGCCGCGGACCCAGACCCCTTCCGGATTCGGCTCCTGGAGGTAGAAGCTCTCGAGCGGCACCCACCAGCGCCCCCCCTGGCCGTCGCCGAAGCGATCGAAGCGCGCGTACCCCGGCAGCTTGCCGGCCGCGAGCAGCTCGAGCTCCATCGGCAGCATCCGGTACGCGGGGCCGCGTGCCGGCAGCTCGAGACCGTACCGCGGCGCCGCCCCGCCCGCCGCGACCGCCACCGCCGGCAGCGCCCACAGCCCGGCCGCGATCAGCGGCAGCACCACGCCGAATCCGGCGCGCAGGCGCAGGGGGAGGAAGAGGAAGAGCGGGTAGACGAGCGCCATCGCCCGGGCGCCCGGCGCCGCCGCCCCGGCGGCGCCGGGGACGGCCGAGTCGGGGAACCCCGCGACCGCCACCACGAAGTAGGCGAGCAGCGCGAGCGCGAGCAGGTGGCGCAGGCGCCCCTTCATGGCGGTGAGGTCGACGAAGTAGAGCGCGACCAGGTAGAAGAGGAGCGGGAAGTAGGGCAAGAGGCCGACGTGGCGGCCCGCGAGGAGCCAGGCGGTCCGCCGCGCCACGAGCGAGGCCGTGGCCGCCTCGCCGCCCTCCGTCCCCGGGGAAGCCTCGGCGACGGCGGCTCCCCCGGTCGCCACTTCGGAGGGGTACGGAGCCTCGGCGAAGACGGTCGCCCGGTCCATCACCCCGGCGCCCCACTCCCCCGCCACCCGGTGCTGGATCGCCGCGGTCGCGGCCGCCACCGTCAGAAACGCGAGCGCGAAGACCGCCGCGGCCTTCGTCCGGCGCCCCCAGACGAGATCGATCGCGATCGGCAGCGCGAGCAGGCCGAGCGCCGGGTCGGTCACCGCCGGACCGGCGAGCAGGAAGCCGGCGAAGGCGAGCGCCAGCAGCTCGCCGCGGCCCCAGACCGCCTCCGCGCGCACGACGTACCAGAGCGCGACCGCCACGAACGCGCAGGTCATCAGCAAGACCTCCGGCTGGAACCGGAGGACCCAGACGACGGCGCCGGTGGCGAAGAAGACGCCGCCCAGGAGGAGGCCGACGCGGAGCGGAGGCCGCCGGGTGCGGCTCGTGGCGGGACGGCCGACCCCCGGTGCGCGCTCCGGCGGCGGACGGGGCACGGTCACCAGCCGCCGGGCGGCGAGCCAGAGCATGCCGAGGTAGAGCGCCATGTGGACGACGCGCAGCCCGCGCGGCCCGAGAGCGCCGTAGAACGGAGCCGCGAAGAACGGGTAGACGACCGGCGTCGCGAAGACGTGACGGTCGCCCTCCGCGTCCGAAAGGAGGGCCAACCCGCGCGGACCGCCCGGCCAGAGCGCGTAGCCGCGGGCGAGGTCGCGCTCGTCGAACCGGAGGTCGCGGTCGTGCCAGAGGCTGGCAGTCGCCAGCAGGTGGGTCGCCTCGTCCCCGACCGGCTCGTCCGGGAGGGGCAGCCCGTAGACGGCCACCAGGAGCAAGACGCCCACGGCGAGGAGCTGGCTGCGTCGACGGTCCATGGGAGAAGCCGGGACTCTACCAGGCGAGTCGGCGCGCGCCTGACACTCCGGGGGCCCCCGCTATCATCGCCCGGATGCCGCCCGCCCGCCCCACCCTCGCCGTCGATCTCCGGGCCCTGGTTCCGGAGGCGACCGGCATCGGCGTCTCCACGCGCGAAACCCTGGCGGGTCTCGCCCGGCGCGACCGCTTCCGCGTGCTCGGCCTCGCCCACCGCGAGGCGCGCGGCGCGGCCACTCTCGCCGCGCTCGGCGTCGAGACCGAGCACGCGGCCGGGCACCCGCTGGCGCGGCTCGGCGTCCTCTGGCAGCAGCTCCTCCTGCCGCGCCGCCTCGACCGCGGCGACGTCGACCTCCTCTGGTCGCCCCTCCAGACCTTGCCGGCGCGCTGCCCCGTGCCGGCGGTGG
>CAZLLV010000458.1:0-16732 GCA_964560325.1 uncultured Thermoanaerobaculia bacterium
GCGGCGTCGGCCGGGCTGGGCGGCTCCTCCGACACCTGACGGCCGATCGCAGCCGCCAGATCGGGCAACGGTCCGATCCGCCGGCTCCCGCCCTGGGGTGTTCCGGTACGGATCAGGAGATCGGCCATCTCCGCCCAGTCCTTCACCGGGTTGTTGTTGGCGATCTGAATCCCCTGGATGGCGGCCACGGCGCCGGCGACGATGGGCGTGGCGCTCGAGGTCCCTCCGAAAGAGCTCGTGTACCACTGGTTATCGTCGGCACCGTCGATCATCAGGGACGGAGAGGAGCCGTAGCCGGCGGTCATCACGTCCTCTCCCCATCCCTGGACGTCCAGCCGGCTCCCGTGGTTGGTGAAGCAGAGGGGCTCCCGGGTGTCGGAAGATCCCGCCCCGACCATGAGCGCGCCGGAGTTGCGGACGATCCGGTCGAACCGGTCCTTGTAGCGGGAGTGGTCGAGGTTCATCTCTCCGTTGCCTGCCGCTTCCACCACGATGACCCCCGCCGCCGTGGCCGCATTGATCGCGTCGAAGATCGCGTTCCAGTACTCCATGGCGATGTAACCGCAGCTCTCGCGAGCCTTGCCGTCGACCTTCGGACAGAGGTTGCAGTCGCTGTCTCGGCCCGGACCGCGGGCGTGCTGCTCGATCAGGATCACGTCGCCGACGGCCAGGTTCAGGACCGCGACCAGCACAGCGTCCGCCACGTTCTGGCGGTACGCCAGGCCGAGCCCCCGGTCGGCGGAGACGACCCCACCGCTGGCCCGGGGTACGATTCCCGTGATCCCGATCCCGTCGTCCAGCCCGATCATCACGCCCATCACCGCGGTGCCGTGCTGGCGGGAATCGTCCGTCTGGATGTTGCCGTCCGCGATGAACATGCTCGGCAAGTCCTCGTGCCCGAGGTTCCAGCCCATCTCGACGTCGACGATCCGGACCAGGTTCCCGTCCCCGCCCGGCTGGGTCCAGGCGTATCTCGCATCGATGCCGCCCGGCGCAGGATCGAGATAGTCCTGCCGGCTCTCGAAGCTGGGCGTCGTCGGCGGGATGTCGGCATCCTCGGGAATCGGCGCCAGGTAGGCCAGCTCCACGACGTCGAGCTGGTTCAACCGGTCGGCCAGGCGCTCCCCTGGCTGCCCCGCGGCCAAGCGAAAGGCGTAGTAATTGGCGAGATCGGAGCTCTGGCGACCCTTGCGAATCTCCGCGTTGAGGCGCAGGTCTTCCAGGAGCTCCGGATCGAGGCTGAATACCGGACTCCACTCCCGCAGAGGCGCTGCTCGCAGGATGTCTCGGACTTCGACCATCTGCCGCGCGAGGTTCTCCCGATCGAGATTCTTCCGCCTGAGCAGGGCGCGGTCGTAGTCGTCGAGCTTCTCCGTCTCCGAACGCAAGTCGCTCAGTCTCGCCCGGGGGTCCTCTCCCCGGGCACGGGCGCGGGGTCGGTCGGAGCGCGGCATCCGGATCCGCGCGCCATCGACGAACTTGACGACCACCACCTCCCGGCGCAGCCCCTCGCGGTACTGGGTGCGCTCCGGCTTCTCGACCGGGTACTTGGGGGGTAGCGAGATCCGCTCGCTCGGTGGCAACCCCGTCCTCGCCAGGGTCTCGACCGCCAGAGGCCGACCGGGCACCCGCGGCCGGATCTCCGGGCCGAGATCGCCCCGTTCCCTCGTCTGGGCCATCGTCGGCTCGGGCACCTGCGCCGCGTCCGCGCAGACCGCCCCCAGGGTCAACATGAACACACAGAGCTCGAGCGAAGATCTCATCCTCATCGGCCACCCCCCACTTTTTCTGTTTCGCATTCTCGACGTGGATGCCTCTGCCCGAGGCTCCCCCGGTTCTCCTCGCTCGTCCGGCTCTCGCGAGGACGGCACCGGAAGTCTCACCCTTCCTGGAACGCTCCGAAGACGCATTCTCCCTCACCGGAATCGGGAGAGATCGTGGCGAGCGAGCGCTACGCCTGCGGCTCCCAGCGCATGAGGTAGTAGATCCCGTTCGAGTCGACGTGGCGGAAGCCGAGGCGTTTGTAGAGGCGCAGCGCCGGGTTGTTGTACTCGACGTGGATCGAGACCGGGAGGTCCTTCTCCCGCCCCTCGTCGAGCAGGACTTCCAAGATCTTCCGGCCCAGGCCGCCACCCCGGTGCTCGGGCAGGAGGGCGATGTCGACCAGCCGGATCTCCTCCTTCCAGCGGTCGACGTACAGGCGCCCGATCGGCTCGCGCCGGCCGATCGCGTCCTTCTCGATCACCAGAAACTCGCAGTCCGGGTAGTAGGTCTGGTAGTGCTGGTGCTGGTTCTCGAACTGCCAGCGCAGGAACGCCTCTTTCTGCTCCTCGCTCCACGGCGTCTGCGCCACCTCCTCGCGCCGGGTCGAGGCGTAGAGCTCGGCCAGGAACGGCAGGTCGTCGTCGGTGATCCAGCGCAGGGAGAGGCCGGACGGGGCGGTGGTGACGACGGTCTTGGCGATCTCGGCCATGATCCTCCCTACGGCGCCCGACCGGGGGCACCGGCGGCGGGCGCGCTGCTCTATACTGACGGCTCGCGAGAGGCCCAATCTACCGGGAGGAAGCATGCTCGACAAGGTGACCAAGGAGACATTCGAGCCGCGGAAGGGCGAGACCTTCCGGCTGTCGGACGACGAAGCCGGGACGATCGACCTGAAGCTCGCCACGGTGAACGGCACCGGGCTCCAGGGCAAGGCGCCGCGCGAGCAGTTCTCCCTCCACTTCCACGGCCCCGCCGACCCCCTGCTGCCGCAGAAGATCTACCGGCTCGAGAACGACGAGGCGGGCGAGATGGACCTCTTCTTGGTCCCGGTGGCCCGCGACGACGAGGGCGTGACCTACGAGGCCGTGTTCACCTAGGATCCCTACCGGATCACCCCGCCTCTCCCCTTCCCTCTCCGCCCCTCGAGGGTCGGAAAGGGCGCCCCCACCCGAACCTCGTTCTGTTTGACAGAGTCGGTGCCTCTCCTTTGTCAGGCGCCCCCGGCCGCCACGAGGCGCGGGTCGTCCTCCGGCACGCCCTCGAAGCCCACCACCAGCGACGTCTTCTCGTGCGGCTGGTTCTTGGTCCGGGCGGAGCTCTCGGTCATCTCCCACGGCGCGCGCCAGAGGCCCGGGGCGAGGCCGAGGAGGTAGAAGCCGCGCTGGAGCTTCGGCCGGCCGCCGTACCAGTCGACGGTGAAGTCGGTGTAGAGGCTCTGCTGGCCGACCGGCGTGCCGATCGGTGCCTGCCGGCCGCTCCCCCGGAGCACCCGTGCCGCCCCCTGCCCGAGCGCGGTCGGACGGCCGTCGAAGACCTCCAGCACGAGCTCCAGGCCGCCGTCCTGACGGAGCGGCACCAGGAACCGGTTGGGCGGCGACTTCGACGGCCCGGGCCAGAGCTTGCCCTGCCACGAGTAGTACGGAAACGGCCCCGGCTCGATCGGGTCGAACGACGGGTAGAAGACTGTCAGGACGACGGTCGTGAAGCCCGCCAGCCGGCGCGGCGGGATGCCCGGGTAGAAGCCGTGCACCCGCATCTCGACCGTCCCGTGCGCCAGTGACTGATCGCCGAGGGGCATGCGCTCCGCCGGCACCACCCGCATCTCGTCACCACCCGCCGAGCGATACCGCCACGGCTGGAACCGCAGGCTGGGGAGCAGGTCGCTGTCTTCGAGGTAGCCGACCGACAGCGGCAAGATCTCGCCCTGCGCGGCGTCCCTCGCACTCCCACTCGATCCGGCCGACTGAGCCAGGGCCGCGCCGCCGAACGCGTGCAGCGCGGCCCCCGCCGAAGCCGCCTGGATCAGGCGGCGACGCGTGAGCGTGATCATCCCCTCTCCTCCCTTCGGATCCCGAAACGAAGCCAGCAGAACCACAGGATCGGCCACCGGGCCGTCCCGCCCCGACCGATCAGGTCCGGGGCGGGAAGACGCCTTGCAGCGCGATGCAGAAATAGAACGTCAGATACGGCATCAGGTTGTTGTGAGGCGCGTCGCCACCGGCGGGGGCGAGCGCTTCGGGTGCCATCGGCGCCGGTGCAGGATTCCCGGCTGCGTACGCGTTGACCGTCGTCCGCGCCGCGAACTGTCCCGCTGCGTCATTGTCCTCGGCCGGTCGCGTCGACGCCTGGAGCGCATGACTGTGGGCCGGGATCTCGGACTCGAGCAGCGACACGGTCTCGGAGCCCCCGGTCTCGCCCAAGTCGTGGAGTGACAGCCCCGGCCCTTGCCCCGGGTGCATCGGCGCCCGGCCCTGGAGGTCCGGCAGGGCGAAGTTCGACTTGCCGTTGCCGCCGTAAGTGGTACCGAGCAACGAGAAGAGCGCCGTGTTCTGCGACAGCGGCAAGAGCTGACCGTCACACCACGCCCATCCCTTGGGCGCGAAGTTGAACGGGAAGATGCGGATCTCCGCGACGAACGGGTCGGCCATCTCTCTCTCCTCAGGTGGGGCTCGGGAAAATCCCGAACAGCGAAATGATGAAATCGATGCACAGGTAGGGCTGGAAGTTCGTGTGCGGCTGGCTGCCTCCGACTGGTGAAATGCTGCTGGCGGTCATCGGCGCGAGAGGTGTGTCCTGTCCGAAGTAAACGACTTCTGTCTGGCCGAGGACGTTGTTGCCCGGAGTCTCCTGGGTCGCGAGCGCGGTCGACGCCAGGAGCGGATGAGAGTGGGCCGGAATCTGGTTCACCGTCAGCGTGATCTCCTCCGCCCCTCCGGTCTCGGCGAGGATGAAACCGTTGCCCTGGTGGATCGGGAGCCGGCCACGCAGATCCGGCAGGGCGAAGGTGCTCTGCCCGTCCCCGCCGTAGGTCGTCCCGATGAGTTGGAAGAGGGTCTCGTTCTCCGAGATCGCCAGGAGCTGCCCCTCGCAGAACATCCAGCCGGCGGGAGCGAAGTTCCCGGCGAACATGCGGATCTCACCGACGTACGGTTGTGCCATCTCTTCGCTCTCCTAGTTCGGTGACGGGAAGATGCCCTGCAAGGCGATGCAGAAGCTGAGGGTGAGGAACGGCTGCATGTTCAGATGCGCCTGGCTACCGCCGGTGTTCGCCACTGAACCGGCCGCCATGGCGACGAGTTGCTGGGGGCCGACGTAAAGGTCGCTTCCGCCGTTGGCGAAAAGCCCGCTACTGCCCGCCGGCTGGCCTCCGGACGTGTTGGTGCCGTTCAGCACGTGGGTGTGGGTCGGGATCTCCGCGATCGACAGGGTGTGCGCCTGCTCGCCCCCCCGCTCGCCGAGCGTGTGGCCACTGCCGACGTGGATCGGCGTCCGCGCCCGTAGATCGGGCAGGGCGAAGTTCACCCGCCCGTCGCCACCGAATGTGGTCCCGAGCAGGGAGAACAGAGCCTGGTTCTGGTTGATCGGCAAGAGCTGTCCGTTGCACAGCGCCCATCCTTTGGGCGCGAATACGAAGCTCATGATCCGGATCTCCGACAGGAATGGTTCAGCCACCCGCTCTCCTTTCTGTTGGACTCCGTCGTGGCGGCGCTACGGAAGCGGGGTCGCTTCCGGCGCCGCGCAGGTCCCGTTGGGCACGCCGGTGAAGGACGTCGCCACCTGTGCGCTGGTGGTCGAGGCCGGGTTCTCCGAGGCGAGATGCGTCGCCACCGTGGCGGCGCTCGCCACCGAGCCCGAACCGCCGTTCAGACGCTCCAGCCGAAACGTCGCGGTGTTGCGCTGCTGCACCTGGAGGCCGGCGTCGAAAACGTCCGGCGGCGGCGTGAACGGATCGCCCGATCCGGCCGGCGCGGTGTTGCTCTGGATGTCCGCGCAGACGTTCGACTGATTGAGCGCTCGGACGAAGATCCCATTGAAGCCGGTCGGGAAGTTGTCGTCGTCCGGCGTGCCGACCGTGTTGCCGGTCACCGTGATGTCGAGGTTCGCCGCCTGCGCCGTCGCGTCATTGGTGAGCGCGATGATGCCCTCGAGATCGGTGTGGAAAATTTGGTTGTTGGTGATCGCCACCACACCGCGCGAGTCGTCGTCGCCGAACCACGAGATGCCGTTCCCGATCGCCGAGCCGGTGCCGCTGCCCGGCGCGTTGACGCCGATCACGTTGGCGTTCAGCGTGCCCTGGTTGTTCGACGAGTCCTCCGAGGTCAGGAGGATCGCCGTGTTCGGGTGGCCGGTGACGGTGTTGCCGTCCACGTTGAAACGCAGCGCCGCCGTCTGGGCCGACCGGATCGACATGGCGTTGTCGCTCGTGCCGTCGCCGGTGAACGTGTTGCCCTGGACCGTCAGGTTGAGACGCGCGCCCAGGTTGTTCTGGGACAACCCTGCCAGGCCGTCGCTCTCGTGGCCGCTGAACAGACAGCCGTTGTGCACGCGGGCGGTTAGCGTGGCGGAGCCGTCGGCGACGAACAGGATGCCGTTCTCGATCACCGAGTTCGTGAAATCGGTGTTGTCGACGGTCAGGTTCAGCGTGCCACTGTGGTTCTGGACGTAGAGCCCGTTCTCCTGCGGCCCGTTGATCACGCTGTTCTGGATCAGCACCGTCCCGGAGAGGTTGTTCGCCCCCGGCGTCGCGAAGTTCATGCCGTCCTCGTCGTTCGCGTCACCCGCGCCCTGGATGTTCGCGCTCACCAGCGTCAGGCCGGCGACCTGGGTTCCGAAGATCCCGTGCCGTCCGGTCTCGGTGACGTTCACGAAGCTGAACGACGGGTTGGTCGTGTTCGTCAGCGAGATGCCGTCTCCGGTGGTCCGCTGGATCGTTCCCCCGGTTCCCGCGCCGCCGGTGCCGGTGACGACGAGACGTCCAGCCGAGCCCGTGTTCGACAGCACGATCCCATTGACCGGGTCCGCCGCAGCCGTGTTGTTGCCCGACGACACGCGCCGGAAGTTGAGGTTGCCGGAACCGATCGGCGTGCTCGTCACCCGCAGCGCCGTTGCGCTCACGGTGTCGATGTCGTTCGCGCTACCGGTCACGTTGACGCCCAGGGCGTTTGTGTTGCTGGTGGCTGCGAAGCCCTCGCCGGTCGTGGTGTCGACGTCGAGCCCGCCGCTGAAGGTGATCGCTCGAGCGCCGCTGTTGCCGTTCAAGAGGATCCCGGCGCCGTTTTCGTCGATCGCACCCGCGAGGACGAGATCGTCGGTGGCGTCGTCGCCCGCCCAGGAGGTGATCGACACCGCCCGCGCCGCGGTGGCGTTGTTGGTGATCGTCCCGCCGTAGGCGACCCGGGCGTTGCCGCCGTCGACGCGGAACGCCGGTCCGGAGGCGCCGCCAGGCAGCGTGATCGCGCTGCCGCCGCCCGCGGTGAAGACCGCGTTCGTGCCGCCGCCGTCCGTCACGCCGTCGAGGGAGACACCGGTGGTGGTCGAGCCGGTGCTGGTGACGGTGGTGAGCTGCACGTCGCCGGTCAGGTTCGACAGCGCGACCGCCGGACCGCCGTTCGCGACCGCCATGCCGACGCCGGCGCCGATCCGGAAGCGCAGACCGGTGCCGCCCGCCAGGTTGGCGGCGCCGGTGCCGCCGATCGAAAGGCCCGCCCCGCCGTCCGCGAAGACGTCGAGGTCGGTGAACAGCAGGTCGCCGGAGACGCCGCTCATCGTGAGGGCGGCCCCGCCGACGCCGTTGCCGGGGGCTCCGATTGCGGTCGTGCCGCCGCTCACCAGGTCGAACGCGCCGCCCGGGGTCGCGTCAAAGATCGCGTTCGACAGAACCATGCCGGAGCCCCCGGTGTTGCCGGAGACCACGTTGTCGTCGAAGGCCGTGATCGTCACCGTGCCCGTACCGGTCTCCTGCAGGTCTAGCGCCGTGCCGGTCGCGGTCAGCGTGTTGTCGTGGAAGGCGAGGCGCGTGGCCCCGGTGCCCGCCAGGTTGACGTCCACACCCTCGCCGCCGGCCCCCCGGATCACGTTGTCGCGGATCGTGAAGGTGCCGGTGCCGGCGAAGGCGGCGGTCGTCGTCCAGTCGATGGCGTTGACGTCGCCGGCGAGGTTCATACCGACGATCTCGGCCGGCACGACGTTGCGGGCCACGACGCCGTCGAAGCCGTCGGCGACGTTGTCGTCGAGCATCGGGCGGCTGCCCGGCTCCGCGGCGACCAGCACGGTCGGCGCGCCGTTCCCGTTCAGATCGACCGGCAGGCTGAGGCCGGCGTGCTCACCGATCAGGTGCTGCCCGCCCTCGAGGAAGAGCCCACCCGACAGGTTCACGTCGGTGCCCAGCCCGAAGTGGACGAAGATGTAGTCGCCCGCGGAGTCGACGTCGTCGACGAGGTCGCCGTCGGAGTCGTTGTCGTTCAAATTGGCCGCCGTGATGGCATGGAACGGCTGGTCGGAGGTGCCGTCGCCCCCCGGTGAAGCGCTGTTGTCCACGTACCAGACGCGCTCGAATCGGGTGAGCGTGACGGTGCCGACGGCCGTGTCGGTGCCGTCCGAGAGGGTGTACTGGAAGCTCTCCGTCGCTCCGGCGTCGCCCGGCGCCGGCTGGAAGCTGAAGCTGCCGTCGGCGTCGAGCTGCACCCGGCCGACCGCGGCATCGGTGCAATCGAAGGGCGCGCTGTTGTCGACACAGGCGCCGACGGTGAGGCCGACGATGCTGATCGGATCGCCCTCCACCGGGTCGGAGTCGTTCTCGAGCAAGCCGGTTCCACCCGTCGTCGTCTCCATCGCGTGCGGCGGGGGCATGGGTTCGGGATCGACATCGACCCGGAGCTCGGTGTTGCCGATGAAGTCGAAGGCGTCGTTGCCCGCGACCGGCGGATCGTTGATGCAGACCACCGTCATCGAGACCGTGGTCGAGGAGCCGCCGTTCAGGGTGTAGGTGAACGTGTCGAGCGGTGAGCCGTCGTTGCAGTAGTTGAGGTTCGGGGTGTACGTCAGCCCGGTGCCGCCGCCGGTGATCGCCACCGCACCGCCCGCCGGCTGCGTCACCGACTGGACTTCGATCAGACCGCCATCGATGTCGGTGTCGTTGGCCAGCACCGCGATCGCGTTGGCGCCGGAGTCCTCGTTCACCGTCGCCGCGTCGGCCACCGCAACCGGCGGGTCGTCGACACAGGTCACGGTCACCGTCACCGACGTGCTCGAGCCGCCGTTGAGGGTGTAGGTGAAAGTGTCGAGCGTCGTGCCCGGCGGGCTGTTGCAGTAGTTCGCGTTCGGTGTGTAGGAGACGCCGGTGCCGCCGCCGGTGATCGCCACCGCACCGTTCGTCGGCTGCGTCACCGACTGGACCTCGATCGTGCCGCCGTCGACGTCGGTGTCGTTCGCCAGCACCGCGATCGCGTTCGCCCCCGAGTCCTCGGCGACCGTCGCCGCATCCGCCACCGCCACGGGGTCGTCGTCGACGCAGGTCACGGTCACCGTGACCGTCGTGCTCGAGCCGCCGTTCAGCGTGTAGGTGAAGGTGTCGAGCGTCGTGCCCGGCGGGCTGTTGCAGTAGTTCGCGTTCGGCGTGTAGGTCAGACCGGTGCCGCCGCCGGTGATCGCCACCGCGCCGTTGGTCGGCTGCATCACCGACTGGACCTCGAGCAGGCCGCCGTCCGGATCGGTGTCGTTCGCCAGCACGTCGATCGCCGTCGCCCCCGAGTCCTCGGCGACCGTCGCCGCGTCCGCCACCGCCGTCGGCGGGTCGTCCGTGCACGTCACCGTGACCTCCACGGTGGTGCTGGAGCCGCCATTGAGCGTGTAGGTGAAGTCGTCGGTCGGCGTGCCGTCGTTGCAGTAGTCGGGGTCCGGCTGGTAGGTCAGGTCCGCGCCGGCGTTGGTGATCACCACGGTGCCGTTCGTCGGCTGGGTCACCGATTGGATCTCGATCAGGCCGCCGTCCGTGTCGGTGTCGTTGGCCAGGACGTCGATCGTGGTCGCCCCCGAGTCCTCGGCGACCGTGGCCGAATCGGTCACCGCCACCGGCGGATCGTCCACCGCCGTCACGGCGACCGTCGAGGTCGCGGTGTTGCTGTCGGAGGTGCCGTCGTTGGCCACGAACTGAATGACCCGGGCGGTCTCGTCCGGGTCGTTGCCGGTGTGCTCGTAGGTCACCGTGCGCAGCACCGCGACGTAGTCGGCGATCGGCTGCGGCGTGACCGAGGAGATGGTGAGAACGCCCACGCCCGGGGTGGTCGTGTCGTAGTCCTTCGTGATGTCGGGCGCGAAGGCGGAGACGTCGGCGTCCAGGATCTCCTCGCCCGCGTCCAGGAGGTTGGTGAGGGTCACGGTCAGCGACACCAGGGTCGTCGAGTCGATGTCGGTGATCGTCGCCCCGGTCGGGTCGTCCGGATCCTGGAGGAGCTCCGTGCCGTCGCCCTCGGTGTAGGCGACGGCGAAATCGGCGCCGCCGGTCCCCTTGTCGTCGTCGGCGTCCAGGTCGAGGACCGGCGCGTCGTCGACGCAGGTCACCGTCACGGACACGGTCGCCATCGAGCCGCCGTTGAGCGTGTAGGTGAAGGTGTCGGGAGTCGTTCCGGGGGGCGAGTTGCAGTAGTTCGCGGCCGGCGTGTACGCCACCCCCGAGCCGCCGCCGGTGATCGTCACCGTCCCGCCGTTGGCCGACGGGCTCTGCACCACCGTCACCATCTTGGTGCCGGCGTCGATGTCGGTGTCGTTGAGCAGGACGTCGATGGGGTTGGCCCCCGAGTCCTCGCCCACCGTCGCCGTGTCGTCGACCGCGAGCGGCGGGTCGTCCGCGCAGGTGACGGTCACCGCCACGGTCGTGGACGAGCCGCCGTTCAGGGTGTAGGTGAAGTCGTCGGTGGGCGTGCCGTCGTTGCAGTAGTTCGCGTTCGGCGTATAGGTGAGGCCGGTGCCGCCGCCGGTGATCGCCACCACGCCGTCGGCCGGCTGGGTCACCGACTGGACCGACTTGGGCCCGCCGTCCACGTCCGTGTCGTTCGCCAGCACGTCGATGGCGTTGGCCCCCGAATCCTCCCCCACCGTCGCCGCGTCGGCCACCGCGATCGGGGCGTCGTCCTCGCAGGTCACCGTCACGGTCACGGTCGCCGTCGAGCCGCCCGGGGCGAGCGTGTAGGTGAACGTGTCGAGGGTCGTGCCCGGCGGTGTGTTGCAGTAGTCGGCGTCCGGCTGGTAGGTCAGACCGGTGCCGCCGCCGGTGATCACCACCGTGCCGTTGCCCGGCTGCGTCACCGAGCCGACAGTGATCGACCCAGCGTCGACGTCCGTGTCGTTCGCCAGCACGTCGATCGCGGTCGCCGGATCGTCCTCGGTCACCACCGCCGCGTCGTCGACCGCCACCGGGTCATCGTCGACGCAGGTGACGGTCACGGAGACGGTCGCCGTCGAGCCGCCGTTCAAGGTGTAGGTGAAGTCGTCCGTCGGAGCTCCGTCGTTGCAGGAGTCGGCGTCCGGCTGGTACGTGAGGTCGGCGCCGCCGTTGGTGATCACCACGGTGCCGTTCGCCGGCTGCGTGACCGACTGAACCGAGATCGGCCCGCCGTCGACGTCCGTATCGTTCGCCAGCACGTCGATCGTCGTCGCCGGATCGTCCTCGGTCACCGTCGCCGCGTCGTCGACCGCCACCGGCGCGTCGTCGGCATCGGTCACGGTGATGTCGATGGTGGCGGAGCCGGAGAGCACCGGCGCGCCGTCGTCGGTCACCTCGACGGTGAGCGAGTAGGCGGCCAGGGTCTCGAAGTCGAGGGCGGTGGCGACCGTGATCTCGCCGGTCGAGGCGTCGATCGCGAAGGCGCCGCCGGTGTTGCCGGCGGTGATCGCGAAGGTGTGGCTCTGGCCGGCGTCAGGGTCGGTGAAGGTCACGGTTCCGACGGCGCTGCCGGGCGCCTCGTCTTCGGCGACCGAGAAGGCGGCCGGGTCGACCACCGGGGCGTCGTTGACGCCGGTGACGGTGATGGAGACGATCGCGGTGTCGGTCGAGGCGGACGGATCCTCGACCTCGAACTCGAACGAGTCGGGACCTTCGTAGTCCGGGTCGGGCGTGTAGGTCACGTTCGGCGGCGCGCCGGCGAGCGTGCCGTGGGAGGGTCCGGAGACGATCGTGAAGGTGAGCGGGTCGCTCTCCGGATCGGAGCCGGTCAGGACGATGGCGACCGGCGTCTCCTCGTCGGTCACGACCGCCTGCGGATCGGCCGTGGGCGAGGTGTTGAACAGGAGGTCGACGTCGACCCGGAAGCAGAGCTCGCCGGCCGCGGTCTTGCCGAAGAGCACGATGCCGTTCGAGGCGAGCGGGTCGATGCCCGCCCAGTCGCCGGTGAGGCCGTCGAGCCCACCGGCGGCAGCCCAGGCAGTGCCGGTGGCGAGGAGCAGCAGCGCGACGCCGAAGGCGACGGTGCCGCGGCGGCCGAGGAGGAAGAACGAGGCCGTGGCGAGCGCGAGGGCGAGGAGGATGAGCCCCCACTCGCCGAGGGTCGGGATGTCGGCCGGGTCGATGATCACCCGCGCGACGAGCACGATCGGCTCGCCGTCCGGCGTGTCGTCGACCGTCAGGAGCGCCTGCTCGCCTCCGAGCTCGTCGGTCACGACGACGCCGAGCCGGATGCGCTCCGGGTTCGAGACGACCGAGGAGACGAGCGGGAAGTAGGTCTCGACGACGTCGCGGCCGCCGACTCCGTTGTCGATCCCTACCGGCCAGCCGCCGTCGAAGCTCGCCGGCGGCCCGAAGGTGTCGGTCCCCGGGTTCGTGCAGTCGCGGATCGCGACGTCGGTCACCGTCCCCGCGGGCGGCGGAGAGGTCGTTTCGACCGTCGTGACGAGGATCTGCTCCACGCCGTCGAACGGACCGTCGACGGTCGCGACGGTGCAACCGGTGCTGGCGTCGTCGTCGAGGTCGAGGAGGATGTCGACCTGGTGCTCGATGGCGAGGGCCGAGCCGGGGACGAAGAGCGCCCCGGCGATCACGAATGCGAGCGTCCGCACGGCGGACCTGGATAGCCTAACCATACTCAAGACTCCTCGAGCCTCTTGCCGACGTCGAAGTCGGCGCCGCTCGGCCCTGAAAACGTCGCACTGCCTGACCAAGCCACACCTGGACGCGTAAGCCGACAATCGGCCGCGGGCGGGTTCCGGTGGTGGATGCGTGGATCTTAGCCGAACTCGAACCGGCTGAGAACCCTATCGATGGTTGAGGATGAGCGCGTCGGCCCGCGACCTCGGCCGTCGTGCCGACAGTCGGCGTCTGCTATCGTCCGCGGGTTCGAACCGACAACCGGTCCCCGCTCCCGCGGTACGACCTTCGAGGGAGATCGGCATGACTCTTCGCGTGCTCTTCCTGGCGGCCCTCGCCGTGGTACTGGCCTGCTCTCCCGGTCCGCGGCCGGACGAATCGGTCTCCTCCCCCGTCCGCCTCGCGGACCTCTTCACCCCCGAGATGCTGGTCGACCCGGTCGAGGTGGTCGAGCCCGCACGGTCGGAGTGGGTCCCGTCGAACCTCGCCGAGGGCTGGACGTGGAGCGCGCCCCTGGGGGTCGCGGGCACGGTGGCTGGGACCGGCGGCCTGACCGGCACGGTCGAGACGCCGCGGCCGGTCGTGGCGTTCGAAGCGCCGGCGGCGCTCGGCGACGGCGACCGGCTCCACGCCATCGAGGTGCGGATGAAGGTCTCGGCCGGCGAGACCCTGCGGCTGACGGCGCTCGGTGAGCAAGGACCGCCCTCCCAGGCGTTCGCCGCCCCGGAGGGCGAGGGACCGCCCCTCGCCCTCTCGACGCCGCTCCTGCCCGGAGAGTCGGCGACGACCTACCGGCTCGACATGGCCACCGCGATGGTCCTCGGCCCGTTCGCCCGAACCGGCGTGCAGCGCGTGGTGCTGCGGCCGTCCGAGACGCCGGGCGCACGATTCGAGATCGAGTCGGTGCGCCTGATCTTCCGGCGTGAGCACCTGGCGAGCGTGCCTTCGGGGCTCGGATGGCACGGCATGGGCGAGGTCTGGCGCGAGACGCTGGTCAGCCGGCCGGGCGAGACTCTGCGGGTACCGGTGCGGGTGCCCGCCGCGCGCCCGGTGCTCGACGTCGCCATGGGGACGCCCGAGGACGTGCCGATGCGCTTCGAGGTCGCGTTGCGGCCCGCCGGGCGTGCCGGGCGCGCCGGGGGCGACGGCGACAGCGCTGAGCCGGAGCGCCTCACTCACCGGACGATCACCCACCCGGACCGCTGGGAGGAGGAGCGGATCGACCTCTCCGCGTGGGCCGGGCGCGACGTCGAGCTGCTTCTGACCGCCAGCTCCGAGGCGCCGACGTCGGTCGCGCTCTGGGGCTCGCCGGCGGTGCGGCCGCGCGGCACCGGACCGGCCGCCGCCGCCGCGCCGCAGGGTGTGATCGTGATCATCGCGGACACGCTGCGCCGCGACCACCTCGACGCGTGGGGCTACGAGCGCGACACCGCCCCCGTCCTCACCCGCATGGCGGGCGAGGGCGTGCGGTTCGCCGACGCGCTGGCGCAGGCGACCTGGACCAAGGTGTCGGTGCCGTCGATCCTCTCCTCGCTCTACCCCACCGCGCACGGCGTCGTCGGCTTCCAGGACCGCCTGCCGGCGGCGGCCACCACCCTCGCCGAATCGTTCCGCGAGGCCGGCTACGCCACCATGGCGACCTCGGCGTGGCCGTTCACCGGCCAGATGACCAACCTCCACCAGGGAGTCGAGGTGCTGCACGAGGGCGGATCGGTGGAGCTACCGGACGGCGCGAGCGACACCAAGACGATGCGCTTCTTCACCGACCGTCTGCTCGAGTTCGTCGAGCGCCACCGGGAGCAGCCGTTCCTGGCCGTGATCCACACCGGCGATCCGCACAGCCCGTACCGCCCGATGGGCCGCTACGCCGATCTCTGGACCGAGCCGGACGGCGAGGCGCGGCACGCCGAGCAGCTCGAGAAGGTCCTGCCGGTGATCGAGTCCGACTTCTTCCGCAACTTCGAGCTGCCCACCGCGGCCGACCTCGAGCGCGCGGGCTTGCCGGTGGAGCCGTGGCGCGACCACGAGATCGGCTGGTACGACGGCTCGATCCGCGCCCTCGACACGGAGATGGGACGCCTGGTCGACCGGCTCGACCACCTCGGCCTGACCGACAAGGTGGTCGTCGCCTTCGTCTCCGACCACGGCGAAGAGTTCTTCGAGCACGGCACGAACTGGCACGGCCTCTCGCTCTACGGCCACCAGACCGACGTGCCGTTCGTCCTCTGGGGCCCCGGCTTCCTGCCTTCCGGGGTGACGGTCTCCCAACCGGTGGCGCTGATCGACCTCCAGCCGACGCTCCTCGCCCTCGCCGGGCTGGAGCGGCCGGAGACCGCCCAGGGGCGAGACCTCCGCCCGCTGATCGAGGCCGTGGCGGCCGGCGAGGAGCCGGGCGCCCGCGGCTTCCGCGTCGAGCCGGTATTCTCCGAGCGCACCGTGGTCGGAATCGACGCCGGCTTCCCCCCCGGCACGCTGCCGATCTCGTGGGCGGTGATCACCGAGGACTGGCGCCTGATCCGCAACCCGGACGCGCCGGAGGGCGTGCCCGAGTACGAGCTCTACGACCGCCGGACCGACCCGCTGAGCCTGGAAGACGTGGCGGGCGACCACCCGGAGGTCGTCGCCCGCCTGGGCAAGGCGCTCGCCGGCTGGCGCTCCTGGGTCGAGGAGCACAAGCTGCCCGAGGACTCCGCCGAGGACCTCTCGACGGAGGACCTCGAGCGGCTGCGGAGCCTGGGTTACCTGTAACGCGACGCCGGCCGACCCCTTCGACCGCGAGAGAGCGAGCGCGATGATGACCTCGAAAGCGACCATCGGAATCCTGGGCCTCGGCGCCTACGTCCCTTCGCGGGTGATGGAGAACGCGGAGTGGGCGGAGCACGTGGACACGACCGACGAGTGGATCCGTTCCCGGACGGGGATCGAGCGGCGGCGGATCGCGGGCGAGGACGAGACGACGGCGACGATGGCGGTGGCCGCCGCGCGGCGGGCGCTCGACGACGCCGGGCTCGGCGCCGAGGACGTGGACGAGATCGTGGTCGCGACCGACACGCCCGAGGTCTTCATCCCGGACACCTCGGCCTTCGTCCAGCACCTGCTCGGAGCGCGCGAGGTGCCTTCGTACGACCTGGCGGGGAGCGGCTGTGCGGGCTTTCTCCAGGCGCTCGACGTAGCTCGCTCGCGCGTGCTCGCCAGCTTCCGCGAATCGCCGCGGGTGCTGGTGATCGGGGTCGAGCTCCTCACCCGGCTGATGAACTGGCACGACCGCACGACGGCGGTGCTGTTCGGCGACGGCGCCGGCGCCGCGGTCGTGGGCGAGACCGGCGGTCCGGACGGAAACGGCAGCGAGATCCTGGCCGCGACCGCCGGCACCGACGGGTCGCGCTGGGACATCCTCTGCCTCGAGACCGGCGGCACCCGGAGCCCCTTCACCCTCGACGCGGCGCGCGCGGGCGCCCAGCACGACGTGGTGATGCAGGGGCGCGAGGTCTTCCGCGAGGCGGTGGCGCGCATGTCGGAGGCCGCGCGCGAGGTGCTCTCGATGGCCGGCAAGAGCCTGTCCGACGTGGCGCTCGTCGTCCCCCACCAGGCGAACCTGCGGATCATCCAGGCGGTGACCAAGGCGCTCGACGCGCCGCCGGAGAAGGTCTACGTCAACGTCCAGGACTTCGGCAACACCGGCTCGGCCTCGATCCCGATCGCCCTCGACGGCGCCCGCGCCGACGGTCGTGTCGGCGCGGGCGACCTGGTGCTCCTGACCTCGTTCGGAGCCGGCTTCCACTGGGGAGCGACCCTGGTGCGGCTCTAGTGGTCCGAGTCACCAATCCCTTGCCTTATGCGGAGGGGTCTTGCGGAGTGTATCCAAGGCGCGAGGAGGAGGCGATGCCGTAG
>CAZLLV010000459.1:0-29042 GCA_964560325.1 uncultured Thermoanaerobaculia bacterium
CGTCGAGCGCTACGAGCCCGGCGACGGACCCGGCACCGAGCGGCTCGTCACGCGGCCGGTCGAGGCGCTCGTGCCGGGCGACGCCTTCCTGGTGCGGCCGGGGGAGGTGGTGGCGGTCGACGGCGTGGTCGAGGGGGAGCGGGCGGTGGTCGACACCTCGGCCCTGACCGGGGAGGCCCGGCCGCGGGTGTTCGAGCCGGGCGAGACGGTGGCGTCCGGCACGGTCGACGCCGGAGGCCCGATCCGGCTGCGCGCGGTCGCCACCGTGCGGGAATCGACCTACGCCGGCATCGTCCGGCTGGTCGAGCAGGCACAGGCGACGAAGGCGCCGCTCGTCCGCCTCGCCGACCGCTACGCCGGGGTCTTCCTGCCGGTGACGCTGCTGGTCGCGGGCGGCGCGTGGGCGCTCTCGGGCGATCCGGTGCGTGCGCTCGCGGTGCTGGTGGTGGCCACCCCCTGCCCGCTGATCCTGGCGACGCCGATCGCGCTCATGGGCGGCATCTCGCGGGCCGCCGCCGCCGGCGTGGTGGTGAAAGGGGGCGGCGCGCTGGAGGTCCTGGCGCGCGCCGACCGGCTGCTCCTCGACAAGACCGGCACCGTCACGCGCGGCCGGCCCGAGCTGCTCGAGGCGCCGGTCTTCGGTCGGGTGCCGGCCGACGAGATGCTGCGCCTCGCCGCGTCGCTCGACCTGGTCTCGCCGCACGTCCTCGCGAGCGCCATCGTGGCCGCCGCCCGTGCTCGCGGTCTGGAGCCGACCTTCCCCGAGGGGACGCGGGAGGAGCACGGGTACGGCATCGAGGGGACGGTCGGCGGGCGGCGCGTGCGGGTGGGGCAGGGCGACTGGGTCCGGGCCGGCCGGCCGTGGCCGCCCGGGGGAGGCGAGGTCGCGCGCCGGACGGCGGAGGAGGGGCTGTCGACCGCGTTCGTCGAGATCGACGGCGAGATCGCCGGCGCGCTCCTCTTCCACGATCCGCTACGCCCGGAGGCGGGGGAGACGATCCGCCGCCTGCGGGCGCTCGGCTTCCGCGACATCGCCCTGGTCACCGGCGACCGGCGCGACCTGGCGGAGCGGGTCGCCGGCACCCTCGGCATCGACCGGGTGCTCGCCGACCGCTCGCCGGCGGAGAAGGTCGACGCGGTGCGCGAGGCGGCCGAAGGCGGCCAGGTCGTGATGGTGGGCGACGGGCTGAACGACGCGGCGGCCCTGGCGGCGGCGGACGTCGGGATCGCGATGGGCGCGCGGGGGGCGAGCGCATCGTCGGAGGCGGCGGACGCGGTGATCGTCTCCGACCGCTTCGACCGCGTGGCCGACGCGGTGGTGATCGCCCGGCGCGCGCGGCGCATCGCCGTCGGGAGCATCCAGGCCGGCATGGCGCTCTCCGGCGTGGCGATGGCTTTCGCCGCCTTCGGCTACCTGACGCCGGTGGCCGGCGCCCTGGTGCAGGAGGCGATCGACGTCGCGACCATCCTCAACGCTCTGCGGGCGCGACGGGCTCCGTTCGCGCCCGCGACGTCAGAGGCCGTCGATCAGGCAGCCGAGGATCGCCAGTAGGCCGGCGATCACGAGGCACCAGAAGCCGACGTTGCCGGGTACCGGCAGGATGGCCAGGCCGGCGAGGAGGCCGATGGCCCAGAGGACGATGACGATGATCAGCGTGATCTGCTTCGGAGCCTGCGTGCGAAATCCACCTCGCGCCATGGATCGATCCTCCCAGAGTCGACGCGGCTCGGAGGCCGCGCACGGACGGTTGCCTACGGGAAACGGCTGGAGACTAGCACGGGGCCGGGTCGGCCCGGCGGTCCGAATCCGTGCTAGCGTCATTGCACACTCGTAGTCACAGAGTCGTAAGAAACGTCACGCCGTCGCTCCGACCCGGGAGGTCGCCCATGTCCCCTTCGGTTCCCGTCGTTCCTCCGGCGCGTGTTCGCGTCGTCCCCGCCGTCCCCGCCGTCCTCACCGTCCTCGCTCTGCTCGCGCTCCTGGTCCCGCTCGGCGCCTGCCGGGTGGAGGAGGAGTCACCGGACGTGGCGGACGGGGTCGGAGCCGAAGCGCCGGAGGGCGACGTGCCGGGCGGTACCTGCAAGGACACGTGGGCGCAGGGTTTCGCGGCCGACAGTTGCACCCTGGCGAACGGCGATGCACCGCCCGTCGAGCCCCTCGACTGGCCGAACGTCTGCAACCCCCAGCTCAACGGCTGGCGGCCGGTCCAGCAGAGCTTCGACCAGCTCTCCTGGCGCTCGTTCCTGTACGAGAGCTGGCCGGCCGGCGCCGACGGCAAGCCGGACGGGGGTCAGCCGATCGGTGTCGCCCAGGGGGGCGATTTCGCGCCGGTGGTCTGGGAGCGCTACGCCGATGCCTCGAGCCTCTTCGGTGCCGGCGCCGCCGAGCTCGCCGCCTCCGACTACGGCCGGGCGGCGGCGCCCCCCGAGGGGTGCTCGGCCGACGGTCCCCGGGTCCTCTCGATGACGTCGAAGTTCCCGCTGGAGGCGGTCCAGGCGGTCCGGGAGGTGCTCGGGGCGGAGGCGCCGGCGGAGGGTGAGCTCCTGGAAGGGCTCCAGAGCATCGACCAGGCGTTCCGCGGTCCTCTCTACCCGCAGGGTCCGGAGGGGCCGAGCGGCCTCTGGCCGGTCTTCTACGAGATCCGGATCAACCAGGCGGAGTACGACGCCATCGTGGCGGCCGGAGCGCAGGACAAGACGCCGGCCGAGCTCAACTGCACCGGGGCGTACGCCACCGACGACTGCACCCCGTTCTCCTTTCCGATCGGGTCGACCGAGATCAAGGCCGCCTGGAAGGTGCTGAGCGACGACGAGGTCGCCTCCGGGCGCTTTTTCCACCAGGATCTCCAGGTGGTCGATCCGGTGAGCGGCGCGTGCTCCGTACAGCCCATGGGCCTGGTCGGCCTCCACATCGCCCGCAAGGTCGAGGCGGCGGTGATCGGCCCGGACCTGCGCAAGAACACGTGGGCCTGGGCGACCTTCGAGCAGGTGGACAACGTGCCCCCGGTGGGCAGCGACGGTAGCGGCGGGACCTACTCGTTCTTCGACCCGAGCTGCACGCCGGCGGTCGACGCGGCGACCTGCGCGGGCGTCACGACGCCGAACCCGGACCCGCAGTACCAGTGCTGCCCGAACCTCTACCGCTACGCCTCCGGCACGGTGCCGCAGAACCCGACGCCCGACCAGGTGACCCGGATCGACTCGCCGCCCGCGGGCACGGAGAGCTGCAACGCGGTCTACGACCCTCTGGAGAAGGGCGTTTTCGACCACTACACGCTGGTGACCACCCAGTGGCCGCAGGCGAGCGACGGTCCGCACCCGCCGACGGTGACCCCGACCCACTCGCGAAACGCCGTGATCGAGACCTACTTCACCTCGTGGCAGGGGAGCACGCAGGTGAACACCAGCAGTTGCATGGGATGTCACTCGGGCGCGCAGGCGGTCGACATGAGCTACCTGTTCCTGGGCAACGCCGACGAATGACGCGCGTGCACGGCATCCACCACGTCACCTGTATCGCGGGCGACCCGCAGCAGAACGTCGACTTCTACACCGGCGTGCTCGGCCTGCGGATGGTCAAGCGATCGGTGAACCAGGACGCGCCGGACACCTACCACCTCTTCTACGCCGACGGCGAGGGCCGGCCCGGGACCGACATGACCTTCTTCCCGTGGCCCGACATGCAGCCGGCGCGGCGCGGGGCGGGGCACGCGATCGAGGTCGGCTTCGCGGTGCCGGAGGGGAGCCTCGGCTGGTGGCGGGAGCGGCTGGCGGAAGACTCCTCCGGCGTCGGCTCGACCCTGGGCGAGCCGGAGGAGCGCCACGGCGAGCCGGCGCTCACCCTGCGCGATCCCGACGGCCTGCCGCTGGTGCTGGTCGAAGCGGCGGATCCGATCGACACCGCGCCGTGGACCGGGAGCCCGGTGCCGGAGGAGCGCCAGCTCCGCGGCTTCCACGGCGTGCGTCTGCTCGAGCGCGATCTCGACCGGACCGGCCGCTTCCTGACCGAGGGGCTCGGCTTCGAGCCCGCCGGCCGGCAGGGCGACTGGCACCGCTTCGGTGCCGCCGGGGGCGGGGGGAGCCGCTGGGTCGAGGTGCGCCAGGTGTCCGCTGGATCGCCGGGCGGCGGCCTCGGAGCGTGGGGCACCGGCGGCGTCCACCACGTCGCGTTCCGGGTCGAGGACGACGCCGAGCAGCTCGCCGTGCGCGAGCGGGTGGCAGAGATGGGCGTGACTCCGACCGCGTTGATCGATCGCTTCTGGTTCCACTCGGTCTACTTCCGCGAGCCGGGCGGGGTGCTCTTCGAGCTCGCGACCGAGGGCCCCGGCTTCACCGCCGACGAGGATCTCGCGCACCTCGGCGAGGAGCTGATCCTGCCTCCCTGGCTCGAGCCGCGCCGGGCCGAGATCGAGGCCTCCCTCCAGCCGCTGCGCTACGAGCCGGGCGCGTAGGGTCGGCCGACCTCGGGGAGGGCGTCGGGATTGCATGCGGCGATGCGCGAGATGGAGAGCCTCCTGACCGTCCGCCGCCCCGCCCTCTTGCTGCTCGTCCTGTTGCCGCTCGTGACCGCCGCGTGCTCGCGCGGCGCCGAGGAGACGGCCGCCGCGACGGAGGAGCCCGCGGCGCCCGCGGAGGACGTTTCGACCGTCCGCATGTCCGAGCGCTCCTTCGACAGCTCGGGGCGGAAGGTGCCGGCGACGGTGATCCTGCCCGCCGGGTCGGGCGAGTACCCGATGGTGATCCTGCTCCACGGGCGCGCGGGCCTGCCGTTCTACGGCAAGCGGCTGGAGGCCCTGGGCCGGCGGGTGGCGGAGGCCGGGATCGGGGCGGTGATCCCGAGCTACTTCGTGACCACCGACGACGAGGCGGAGCCCGAGGTGACCGACGCCCGGTTCCGGGTCTGGCGCTGGGCGCTGGCGGACGCGGTCGTCGCGGCGGGCGGGATCGACCATGTGGACGCCGAGCGCGTCGGCGTCGCCGGCTTCTCGCTGGGCGGCTTCGTCGCGGTCACCGAGGCCGCCGGCAACCCGGACATCCGCGCGGTCGCCGCCCACTACACCGGCCTCTCCCCCTACTTCCCGAACCCGGGCGAGGCGGAAGCCTTTCCGCCGCTGCTGGTGGTCCACGCGACCGGCGATCCGGTGGTGCCGCTGGCGGACGCGGAGGCGCTCGCCCGCCGGGCGCGCGACCTGGGCGCGGAGGTGGAGACCCTGTTCCTCCCCGCCGAGACGCACGTGCTCGAGGGCGAGGACTGGGAGCGGGCGGCGGAGCGGACGGTCGACTTCTTCCGGCGCACCCTCGCCGACGGCTGACGGCGCAGCGAAACGCTTCTTCGGTCGGGCGTCATTCTTTGTGTGCCGTCATGCTTTACCGGCATGAGGGATTCGTGTACATTCCGCCGCTCGTCGCGTCGGGGGACGCAGGCCGCCGTCAGGAGAATTCGCCCGTGCATCGTTCGTTCGTCTCTTCCCGTTTTCAGCCTGTCGTCTTCACCCTGGCGCTCGGCGCCTTCGTCCCGGGGTCCGTCCCGGTCGCCGCGGCTCCGCCCACCGGCGATGCCGCCGCACTCCTCTCGTCGCTGCGGTCGGCGCCGCTCGATCCCGCGGGGACGGTGCGCGTGGACGGCGTGCGCATCGACACCGGGCTCGCGCAGCTCCACGTCGAGCGGGGCGTCCTGGTCCCGGTCGAGGCGGTCGCCGGTCCGGCCGGCGAGCACGTGCGCGAGGTCGTCTTCTCCGGCCGCGCCCGGCTCGTGCTCGAGCCGCCGGACGCGATCGAGGCCGGCCAGCTCGACCTCTTCACCGGTTCGCCCCGGCTCGACGAGGTGGTGACCGCGGCCGTGCTGACGGTGGCGAGCGACCGGGCGGCGGCGGCGATCTTCGGCCGGCCGGCGTCGGCGGCCGACGCGGAGACCGAGGCCGCCGCCCGCGAGCGCCTGGCGAGCTGGCGGGAGAGCGCCGAGCGCCGCTACCTGGGCGTCGACGACGCGCTGCTCCTCGACGCCCTCGGCGAGCCCGGCTACGACTCGTACTTCGCCGGCTGGTTCGCCGGCGAGGAGCTGGGCGAGTTCCTCTACGTGATCGATCCGGACGAGCCGGAGCAGGTGACGCTCGGCCGCTTCGTCCAGGTCGACGTGAGCGCGCGGGAGAAGCGCAAGCTCGAGCGCGAGCTGGGCCGCCAGCAGCGGCGCGGGCGGCTGATCGGCTTGTCCGTCGACGACCTGGGCGAGTGGGACACCTGGCTGTCGGCGCCGCTGCACGGCGTGAGCGGGAGCTCGGCGTTCGAGCCGACCCACTACGAGCTCGACGCGACCCTCGACGGGCGCAAGCTCGAGATCGCCGGCCGGGCGCGGATCACCCTCCAGGCGGTGGCCGGCGGCCACCGGGCGGTCGGGCTCTCGATCCACCCCGATCTCCGGATCACCGCGGCGCGCGACGCCGCCGGCGCCGAGCTCCTGCGGCTCGACGGCCCGGGCGGGGCGACGGTGCTGCTCCCGGAGCCGGTGGCCGAGGGGGCGACGGCGACGATCGAGGTCGACTGGGAGGGCAACCCGACCGAGAAGCTCGACACCCGCAGCTTCGTTCTGCGCGACACGATCGGCTGGCACCCGCACACCGGCACCGTCGACCGCGCGACCTACGACCTGACGCTGCGCTGGCCCTCGGGCATGGACCTGGTCGCCACCGGCCGGCGGGTCGACTCCGGCAAGGGGGGCGGCGAGCGCTGGGAGCGGCGGGTCGTCGAGCGCCCCACCTTCGGCGTCAGCTTCGAGGTCGGGAGCTTCGAGTCGTACACCCGGCAGGCCGGCGGCGTGACGATCACCCTCTACGTCGATCACTTCTCGTCGCCGCTGATCGACGGCTGGCGCGAGGAGCTGCTCGACTCGGTCGCCGGCAGCCTCGACTACTACGGCGAGGCCTTCGGAGCGTACCCGTCCGAGGAGCTGACCGTCGTCACCTCGCCGCGGCTCTACTCGCAGTCGCTGGTCGGCTACGTGACGCTGTCGAGCCTGATGGTCGGCGATCTCGGCGGCCTGTCCGCGCTCTTCGAAGACCGGCGGACGGTGATCGCGCACGAGGTCGCCCACCAGTGGTGGGGGCACGCGGTCGGCTGGCAGGGCTACCGCGACCAGTGGATCAGCGAGGCGATGGCGAACTACGCGGCGCTCCTCTACGCGCGCCACCGGCTCGAGCAGCGGCCCTGGCGGGGTCCGACGACCGGCTGGCAGAGCGCGCTGACCGACACCACGGAGGACGGCCGGAGCCTGGAGTCGATCGGGCCGGTGGTGCTGGGCGAGCGCCTCGCTTCCACCCGTGCGCCGGGAGCGTACACGCCGATCGTCTACCAGAAGGGCGCGGTGGTGGTCGACATGATCGCCCGGATCTTCGGCGAAGAGACGTTCGTCCGGATCCTCGGCGCCGTCGTGAAGGCGGTCGACGGCCGCTCGATCTCGACCGAGGACTTCGTGGCGCTGATCGAGAAGGCGTCGGGGGCCGAGCTCGATCCGTTCGTCGACCAGTTCGTCTACGGCACCGGCCTGCCCGAGGTCTACTACCGCTACGACTTCGAGCCGGCGGCGGACGGGAAGTGGACGGTGCGCGGGGTGGCGCGGCAGCAGTCGCCGTACCGGTACACCTACCGGGTGGTCGACCTGGGCGGCGGCCGTCTCGACGTGGCGCGCGAGGCGGTGGCGCAGATCTCGGTCGAGCAGTCGCGGCTCGTGGTGCCGGTGCAGATCGAAGCGTACGACCCGGCCCAGGAGTCGGGCGGCCGGAAGAAGAAGGCGCGCGCCGAGGCGGCCGGGAACACCCGGCTGCAGGGCCACACGCTCCTCGAAGGGAGCGAGACGGAGTTCGCGCTCGAGCTCCCGCTCGAGCCGGTCGAGGTCTTCTTCGATCGCGAGAACGAGGTCTTCGGCCGCTTCTTCAACGAGCGGCGCCACCCGAAGCGGATGGCGTTCTACCGCGGCCTCGACCGCCTGGCCGAGAACGACGTCGAGGGCGCGCGGGCGGCGTGCGAGGAGGCGCTCGCGGCGCCGACCTTCGCCGGCGCCGACCTCACCGGCGAAACGGATCGCAAAGAGCTCGAAGAGGAGAGCCGGCTGCTCGACGCGCGCATCCGTCTGCACCTGGCGCGCGTCCACCTGCGCGCGAGCGCCGACGGCGAGGCCGCCGAGCAGGTGGGTGTCGTGCGCGGGCTGCTGAAGCGGGACGACCCGCGGTGGCTCGAGGAGGAGACCCGCATCCTGGAAGCCCGGCTGGCGCTCCGCCGCTCCGATGCCGCGGCCGCCTACGATCTGCTGCGCAAGAAGCTCCTGCGCGAGGCGATCGACGACGTGGAGGGCTCGATGGTGCTGGCGATCGCGGCGCGCGGGGTCGGCGACGCCGACGCGCTACGGACCGCGCTCGAAGCGGTCGAAGGGAGCGGGGCGGACGTCACCCTTCTGCGGGAAGACTGAAGCGTTTGGGAGCGATCGTCGGCGGGATCAGGTGCGGTAGCGGTAGACGATGCGGCCGCGCTTGAGGTCGTAGGGGGAGACCTCGAGCTTCACCCGGTCGCCGGGCAGAACCCGGATGCGGAAACGGCGCATCTTGCCGGCGATGCGGGCAAGAACGGTGTGGCCGTTCTCCAGGACGACGTTGAAGTTGCCGTTGCCGAGGACGTCTTCGACCTCGCCTTCGAACTCGAGCGGTTCTTCCTTCTGCAAACGTTCTCCTTTCGTTCTCGATCGGATGGTGACCGGTCGGTACGGTTTTTGGGACAGGTGAAAGCCGCCGGAGGCGGCGGGCGCCTCAGCGTACGGGGTGCGCTCCGCCCTGTCAATCGAGCGGACGGCGGCTTTCGCGTGCCCGTCTCAACAGATTCGGGCGGCGATTTGTTCCGGCCCCGGGCGGGTCACTCCAGCGTCGACCGGCGTCAGGCGCGGAGGAAGCCCCAGACCAGGGTCGCGACCAGGAAGACGGCGAAGAAGACGAAGAAGATCGCCACCAGCCGCTTCCGGTCGTCCGGCTGACCGGAGGGGACCTTGCGGGCGACCAAGGAACGGGCGGCGCGCCAATCGCCGTCGTCCGCGAAGTGGTCGGCGGCGAGTACCAGGAAGCGGCGGCTCGTCTGGTAGAGGAGGAGGACGGTCGACGAGCCCTTCCAGCGCTCGAGCTCCGGCCAGGCGAAGCGTGCGCTCCCGGCCGGGCTCGACGCCGTCAGGCCGTCCTCGTCGAGCGATCCCTCGAACGGCTGGCGCAGCGCGTCGTGGGGCTCCTGCATGCGGTGGGTGACCAGGGCGTAGAGACCGAGGATCAGCAGCCCGAGCAGGCCGAGCGAGAAGAAGAAGGCGCCGCCGACGGGGTAGCCGCGCAGCAGCAAGCCGAGGCCGAGCGCGAGCGCGCCGCCCACGAGGAGCGTGAGAAACCACGCCGGCAGGACGTTCCGGAGCGCCAGGCGCCGTGCGCGGCGGCGCAGCCGGGGGTCGAGCTCGCCCTGAAAGTGGATCTCCATCGTCGTGGGAGTCTATCCGGCCGGAGCGGCCGGTGGCGCCGCTATCGAGGAGGCTGGACGCGGGAGAGGTTGCGGGCGACCTGCTGGAGGAAGGCGGTCGAGACCGCCTGGTGCTCGACCGCGTCGACCAGCAGCCGGATGGCCGCGAAGGCCTCCTGAGGGGCGCCGGCGCGGGTCAGGAGGACCAGCGCGTCGCGCGCCAGCTCGCGCACGGTGCCGTGATCGCCCTGCATGCGGGCGACGATCGCGAGGTCGAGCGAGACCAGGGCGACGGTGAAGTGCAGCCCCTCGGCGAGGTAGGCGATCCGCACGTCGTCGTAGAGCTTGGCCGCCCCTTCCAGGTCGCCCTCTCCGCGCAGCAGGTTCGCGTGCAGCCAGTCGCGCCGGAAACGGACCATGCGGTCGGTCGGCTCGGGGACCTGCTCGAACGCGGCTCGCGCCTCGGCGACACGGCCGCAATCGATCAAGTACTCGGCGCGATTGTGCAAGGCCGCCTGGGCCAGGAACGGCTCGGTGCTCGCATCGATCAGCTCGAGCGCACGGTCCACGCGTTCGACCGCCTGGTGCGGTAGCTCGCGTTCGAAGCTGACGATCGCGCGCTTGACCAGCACGCGCGCCAGCTTCGCATCGAGACCGTACTCCTGGAAGTGGCGCTCGACCCGATCGAGGATCGCCTCCGCTTCGAGGTAGCGGTGCTGATCGAGCAAGAGGCTCGCCTTGAGGTCGAGCACCACCGTCTCCGCCCGCCCCTGACCGACGCCGCGCTCGACCCAGCGCTCCGCCTGCGCGAACTCCCCCTCCGAGGCGCGGAGGTCGCCGGTGGCGCGGTGGGTGTTGGCGAGGTAGGCGTGCGCCTTCGCCCGCAGATCGGCGGTCCACCGCGGGTGGTACTCCTCGTCGCTCAAACGGTCGGCGATCGCGACCGCCACCTGTGCCCGCGCGTGCGCCCGCAGAGGATCGGCGACCCACTGGCCGCGGCAGCTTTCCAGGAGCCGCTGGCAGACTCCCCACCGGCGGAAGCGCTCGTGAGCCTCGACCAGGGTGATCTGGGCATCGACCGGCCGGCCGTCCAGCTCGCAGAGGAGCTCGTCGGCACCCTCCAGCTCCGTGGCCACCAGGGGCTCGAAGTGCTCCAGCCTTTCGAGCCACGACTCGAACTCCTCGTAGGCCGCGACGCAGATGTCGCAGTCGAGGGCATCCGGCGGCACCGGCTCGTACGACTCGAACGCGGGCCAGCAGCGCGGACAGACCGCGACCGACAGGATCCAGGTCTCGAAGTCGCCGCGCGCGGCCGAGCACTGCGGGCAGCCGTAGAGCTGCTTGCCGTGCCGGTCGCTCGGGTCTCCGAACGCCAAGGCCCAATCGTGTGGCTTCAGGTGTCGATGCATGTGCCGGCCCCTTGATTACGCATCGACTCTAACACGACGCCGGCCGAGATCCGGGCACCGGCCTCACCGATTTCACTCCCAGGCGAGGCCGGTGCCGGACCGCCTTCAGAGCGGCTGGACCATGGCCTGGAACCAGACCAGAAATCGGTCGAAGAAGCCGGCGGTCGACGTTCGCTCCACGCTCGGCACCACCGCTTCCCAGGAAGAGCCGACCGGCGGAGCGGAATCCGGGGCCGAGACGGGAGCCTCGTCACCGAACGCAGAGAGCTGGAGCCCGTCGGGGTTGAGCTGGGCGCTCGCCGCCCACCCAGAGACCGGAACCACGAAGACCAGAAGCACGAACACCACGACAATTCGATTGCGCAAGGACATATTCTCTTCTCCTCGGAGCCGAGCCGACACCGATCGACAGCATGCCGAGGGTCGCTCGGGCCTCCTGCAATCACAAGTGTCTCGCAGAAGCGCATCGAGATATCTCCAGAGGAGAAAGAGGGGAAGGAACGGCCGACGCGGTGGTCGGCGCCGGCTACCGGCGGCGCTCGCGGGAGCGCTTGCGCAGGAGCACCAGGGTGGCGCCCGGGCCGCCGAGCTCGGGCGGCGCGGAAGCGAAGGCGAGCACCCGGGCACCCACCGGCGGCTCGGCGAGCCAGGTCGGCATCGCCGCCTTGAGCACCGGCCCCTCGGGCGAGTGGAGGCCGCGGCCGTGGATCACCAGGATCGCCCGTGCTCCGGTCCCCTGGGCGCTGCGGACCGCCTCGCGCACCGCCAGACGCGCTTCGGGCTCGAGCATGCCGTGGAGGTCGACGGTGGCCTCGGGCGGGATGCGGCCCGACCTCAGCCGCGCGAGGCGGCGCCGGTCGAAGCCGGGGACGTGGCCTTCGATCCGCTCGCCGAGCTCTTCGATCTCGAACCGGGTGGGGCCGGCCGGGATGGCGCGGGCCGGCGAGCGGCGGCGGCGCGGCGACGGCTTGCGCACCGCCGCCACGTGCGGGCGCGGCGCGATCGGGGTCACGTCGCGCATCGCCTCCTCGAAGAGCTCCCGGAACCGCTCCGCGTCCTCGTGCCGGCCGCCGTTCCGGTCCCCGCCGTGGCGGGGGTCGCTCGGGTCGCCGGTCGCCATGCACCGATTGTAGTCCGGCGCCGTCACCCGGGGCTGCTAATATCCTCGCGATCTCGACGCTCACGAGGCGCTCCGGCGGTTGGCGGACCGGGGTCTGCGCCGGGCGCCCCCCGAACTACGATTTTTCAGGAGGAAGCTCGTCATGAAGACGGTCTATCGCTCGTTCGCTCTCGCCGCCGCCGTGGCGGCCCTCGCGGCGGTCCTGCCGGACCTCGCCGCGGCCCAGGATCTCCACCCCTCCCGCCGCTCGAGCCCGATGGGCATCGCGCGGATCAGCCTCGACGACACCTACGTCCGGGTGGTCTACAGCCGTCCCTACCTGCGGGACCGCGACAACATCTTCGGCACCGAGGAGTCGGGCGCGCTCGTGCCGTACGGCCAGATCTGGCGGACCGGCGCCAACGAGGCGACCGAGATCACCGTCACCGGCGACGTGATGGTCGCGGGCGAGCGCCTGCCGGCCGGGACCTACTCGATGTTCACCACGCCCGGAGCGGAGGAGTGGACCGTCCACTTCAACTCCGCGCTCGGCCTGAACGGCACCATGCGCTTCGACATGGAGACCCGCCAGGGCGTGATGGCGTACTCGGCCGACAACGACGTGGTGGCGGTGACGGTGCCCGCGGGCTCGGTCGAAGGCGACGAGCCGGTCGACCAGCTCACCATCTCCTTCGACCGGACCGACGCCGGCGCCGACATGGTTCTGCACTGGGCCGATACCGAGGTCCGCGTCCCGTTCGCGCTGCCGGAGTAGGGATCCGGACCCCTCGGCCCGGCGTCCTCGCGGAGGCGCGGCGGGCCGGGGGCGCCCGTTGGATTTCAGGAAGCGGCTGACCGAGGGGATCTGGCCATGACGAAGAGACGGATTGTCGAGGTTTTCTCCGCGCCGCCGATCGTCGGCGCTCTGGCGCTCGCCGCCGTCGCGCTCACGGCGGCGCCGGCGTGGGCCCAGCCGTGGGTCGGAACCGCGGCGGTCGGCGTCGAGGTCCAGGACCGCTCCGGGCGGCCGGTCGCCGGCGCCGAGGTCGAGCTGCTCTACGGCGGGGGCGAAGGCGAGGACGGCGGGGGTCCCGGAGCGGTGTCGACCGACGCCGAGGGCCGTGCGTCGGTGCGCGGCCTCGCGGAGGGCCGCTGGCTGCTCCAGGTTCGCCATCCCGACTACATGGCGTACCTGGCGAACGTCCAGGTGCGCGAGGGCCGCCGCCCGCGCGAGGAGAACGCCAACCTGGTGAAGGTGGGCGATTCGCTCGAGTCGGTGCGGCTGCGCTACTTCGCGGTCGAGGGCGGGCGCGCGGCGCCACCGCCGCCCCGTCCGGCGCCGCCCCGACCGGCGCCCCCGCCCGCCCCGATGCCGGTCCCGGAGCCCGAGCCGATGCCGGCACGCCCGGAGCCCGCACCGGCCCCCGAGCCGGCTCCCGCTCCGCCGGCGCCGATGCCCCCGCCCGAGCCGGAGCCGGTCCCCGCACCCCTCCCCCTTCCCGCCCCGGTGCCGATGCCGGAGCCCGAGCCGATGCCTCCGGCCCCCGTGCCGGAGCCGGTACCCGCACCCGCACCGGCTCCCGCACCCCCGCCGTCCGCGGCCGCCTTGCCCGAGCCGCCTGCGCCGCCCGCGCCGCCTGCGCCCCCCGTGGGCTCGCTCCGGTCGTTCCGCGACGGCACCTGCCCCGAGTGCCAGCCGGGCGAGTGGATCGCGACCGCCGAAGCGGTGGCGGGCGGCGCCGGAGAGGGCTGCCCGGGTGATCTCGCCGAGCCCGCGGCCCAGATGGCCGTCGACCTGTCGGCTCGCGGCGAGGCGGCCTCGGGTCATGCCGGCGGCCTCGGAGTCTCCGAGGCGCTCGCGCCGTACGGGAGCGACGGCTCCCGCTGCCGGGTGCTGGCGATCCACCTGCCGGAGGACGCCCGCTTCGTCGGCTTCCAGTACGAGGCGCAAAGCGGCGGCGGCTGGACGCCCTGCCTGGCGGAGGAGGCCTGTCCGGATGAGGGTGGGCGCTGGGTGGCGAACCCGGCGCTCGAGACGGAGGCGGCCGGGACGCTGCTGGTGGGGGCGTACGAGAACCGCGCGGGGGCGGCGGAGCAGGGGGTTCGCTTCAGCGTCTTCTTCGTGCCGCCCTCGGGTTGGAATCCGTAAGACCTCACCCCCGGTCGAAGGAAGAGGTTCGGGCGGTGGCGCCCCTTCCACCCCGGAGGGGAGGAAGGGGTCGGGGGTTGGAGGGGAGATCAGTCGACCGCGAAGATCGAGTTGAGCAGGCCGGCGAGGCGGACGCCGGCTTGGAGGATGCGCCGCTCGACGGTCGGCATGTTGTGGAAGGAGTACTCGTAGCCGAGGCGCCGATCGCCGAGGTCGTAGACCTGGTCGCGTAGCGCGAACGACTCGGCGATCCACTCGCGGTAGCCGGCCGCCTGCCACGCGGCCACCTGCTCCGGCGCCGGGTGGTCGAGAAAGCGGACCAGCTCGGTGAACGAGAGCCTCTGCGACTCGATCATCTCGTGGTCCCAGACCGCGTGCAGGTCGCTCGGCTCCCCGAACCAGAGGACCACGATCTCGTTGCCGCCGCGGTCTCCCCGCCGGCCGACGTGGAGCGGCTGGTGGACATCGCCGACGAAGTGGGTCAGGAAGCGGACCGCGACGACCTTGTCCTCGCGCGAGGCCGCCGGATCGCGCAGCACCGCTTCGAAGCGCTCCATCGCCTCGAGCACGTCGCCGCGCGGGTTGCGCTCGGTCGTCTCGAGCGTCTCGTCGTCGTCGATCGAGATGTAGTGCCAGGGGGAGGCTCGGTTCCAGGCGGGGTCGGAGCGGATCTCGTCGGGCCAGGTGCCGGCGCGGGCGAGCGACTCGTGGCCCATCAGCTCCTCGAGCGCCGCGCGGGCCTCCGGCGTCAGGTGGTTTTCGGCGACCTGGCCGACCGCGCGGTGGCCGTTCGGTCCCCACGCGGTGGCGGGGGAGGGGGCGGCGAGCGATGCCAGGAGCAGGCCGAGGCCGGCGAGCGCTGGCAGGAGCGTCGGTCGCGGGCGGATCCACTCGACGGTGCGTGACGGGGCGCCCATGGCGGAGGGAGTCTACCCCACGCTCGGCGGGCAAGGACCGCGGGCGGGACCGCCCGCCCCGGGGCGCGGAGCCCCGGAGCGGGCGTCGGAGAGAGGGGGGAAGCGGGGTCAGCCGTCGACCGAGGCGACCGTCTCGCCGGCCGGCTGGTCGTCCATCCAGCGGGCGATCACGGCGTCCGGCACTTCGACCAGCTCCATCGCCAACTCCTGGCGGGAGCCGGCGCGCTCGACGGTGTAGGTGACGCGCGAGCCGACCGAGCGGTCCTTCTTGGCGGCCTTCAAGGCGTCGTGGTTCGCCTTCGAGAGCTCGATTCCCTGGTAGGCGACCAGGCGGTCGCCCACGCGCACGCCGGCCGCGGCGGCCGGACCGCCGGCCTGGACCCAGGCCACCCGGTAGGCGCCCTGCTCGTCCTTCTCGGTCTCCATGCCGGTCCAGCCGGCCTTCTTCATCGCCGCCACCTTCTCGTGGTGGGCCTTGCCGGCCTTCTCCGCCTTGGCGGTGCGGGTCGCCTTCTCCTTGCTGGCGCACTTCTCGCCGCCCGCCCACGCAGGGGCGGAGACGACCAGCAGAGCGAGCAGCAGGACGGGTACGAAGATCTTCGGGGTCTGACGCATCGCGGTACCTCCTCGGGATTCCGTTCGTGCGGAGCGCGCGGCGGCGGGTCCGTCCCCGCCTCGACGCCGCTCCGACGCTTCCCATGGTGGCGCCGCCGGCAGGTCAAAGTCCTCCCGCGCGGGCAAAATCCCGCAAGCGCTGTAAAGAGTCGTAAACCGATGAGCCCTCGGGGCCTCGAGCGCGGGGCCGTGGAGTATATTGCCGGCGTGCCCCGCTCGTTTCTCCGCCGCCACTTCCTCTTCGTGGCCCTGGCCGCCGTGGCCGTGCCGCTCGGCGTCCTCCTCGCCCTCCAGTACCGCTCGCTCGTCCGCCTGGAGCAGCTCTCGGGAGTGGCCCACCGCGCGGCGCTCGACAACTACCTGGAGGCGGTGACCAGCGAGGTCCGCTGGTTCTACGAGAGCGGTGCCGAGCGGGCCCTCAACCTGCCGCCGTCGGCGCTCACGCACTGCTGCTTCGACACCGCCGGCCACCATTTCAAGAAGAAGGGCACGAAGGGGGTGCGCCACCTGTTCGTGGTGAGCTTCGTGCCGCCGCGCGACGGGTCGCGCCGGAGCGACGAGCTGGCGATCTTCGACCCCTCCGGCCGGCGGGTCGATCTCGACCGGGGCTCGGCCGAGTACCGGGCGATCTACGTCGCCTTCAACGCCTGGAGCGTGCTCGGCAAGAAGGCGATCCCGGTCGGCCCGATGTCCCTCACGATCGACGAGCGGGACCCGGAGAACCGGATCGTCCTCAACCCGATCACCGAGGCGATCGACGCCGACACGGCGCGCGTGGTCGGGCTGGCCGGCATGGTGATCGATCCCGAGTACTTCCGCGAGGTGCTCCTGCCCGGCGCCATCGAGCGCTCGCTGCCCGACTTCTTCGCCGATACGGACGGGCGCGCCGGAGCCCTGCCGACGGTCACCGTGCGCGACCGCTCCGGCCGGCTGGTCTACGCCGCCGGGCCGAAGGCGCCGCGGGGGCGCGATACCGTCCTCACCGCCGCCGCGGGCGATCTGCCGGCGGAGGACGCCTCGCGCGAGATGCAGTTCCTGTTCACCGACTGGCGGGTCGGGCTCCTCGCGAGCGCCGAGACGGCGGAGCAGGTGGCGCGCGAGAACTTCGCCCTCAACCTCGGCCTCTCCGCGCTCATCGGCCTCGTGCTCCTCGCCGGCGTGGTGCTGGCGCTGCGCTCCGCCGCCCGTGCGGTCCGCCTGTCGGAGATGAAGAGCGACTTCGTCTCGAACGTCTCGCACGAGCTGCGCACCCCGGTGGCGTCGATCCGCGCCTTCGGCGAGCTCCTCGCCCTCGGGCGCGCCGGCGACGAGGCGAAGGTCCGCGAGTACGGCGCGCGGATCGAGCAGGAGAGCCGGCGGCTGACGGCGCTGATCCAGAACATCCTCGACTTCTCGCGGCTCGAATCGGGCCGCAAGACCTACCGTCCGGAGACGGTCGACGCCGGCGAGGCGGTGGCCGCGGCGGTCGACTCGTTCCGGCCCCGGCTGGAGGGCAAGGGCTTCGCGGTCGAGGTCCGCCGCCCGCCCGGGCGCCTGCCGGTCGAGGTCGACGTCTCCGCCCTCGGCCAGGTGCTCTCGAACCTCCTCGACAACGCGGTCAAGTACTCGGCGCACGACCGGCGGATCGCGGTCGCGGTCGAGGCGGTGGCGGCGAGGCGGGGCGACGGAGGACCGTGGGTGGCGCTCTCGGTGACCGACCACGGGATCGGCATCGAGCGCGAGGAGCAGGGGCGGATCTTCGAGCGCTTCCACCGCGTCGCGAGCGGGCTCGTCCACGACGTCAAGGGGAGCGGCCTCGGGCTCGCCCTGGTCGACCAGATCGTGCGCGCCCACGGCGGCCGGGTGACGGTCGAGAGCGAGGTGGGGCGCGGCAGCACCTTCACCGTTCTCTTGCCCCGCGCCGCCACCGTGGCGGCGGAGGCGAGCGCCGAGGCGCCGCCGGCGCGCGAGCCCGTGCCGGAGACCTGATTCGGACCGACGGACCGGAGACAGCCATGGAGCCGCAGACCGCGAACGTTTTCCGCACCCGGCGCAACGTGCTGATCGTCGAAGACGACGAGGCGATGGCGGTGGCGCTCTGCGACGGCTTCCGCTACGAGGGCTACGAGGTCGCGGCCGCCGGGGACGGCGAGGCGGCGATCCGGTCGATCGAGACCGCGTGCCCCGACCTCGTGATCCTCGACGTCATGCTGCCGCGGGCGAGCGGCTTCGACGTGTGCAAGACGCTACGCGGCCGGGGCGACGGCGTGCCGATCATCCTGCTCACGGCGCGCGGCCAGGAGATCGACAAGGTGCTCGGCCTCAAGCTCGGTGCCGACGACTACGTGACCAAGCCGTTCAGCTTCATGGAGCTCCTCGCGCGCGCCGAGGCGGTGCTGCGGCGCGCGGCGGGGTGCGTGGGGGACGACGAGGTCTGCCGGATCGGCGAGGTGGCGGTCGACTTCCGGCGCCACGAGGCCGAGCGCGACGGCGAGGCGCTCGAGCTCTCGGCGCGCGAGTTCGAGCTGCTGCGCTACTTCCACCACCACCGCGGCCGCGTCGTCACCCGCGAGGAGCTGCTCGACGCCGTCTGGGGCTACGACGCGATCCCCTTCACCCGCACGGTCGACGTCCACGTCGCCAAGCTGAGAAAGAAGATCGAACAGTCGCCGGCCCACCCCCGGCACCTGGTGACGGTGCACCGGGTGGGCTACAAGCTGCTGGAGGCGTAGGAGTCCGGGCGCGGCGAGGCCGAGCTCAACCCTCGAGCACGGCCTGTTCCCGGAGCTGCCGCGCCGCCTCCGAGAGCGGGGCGTGCTCGAGGATCGCCTGGATGCGCTCGAGCGCTTCGGCGTCGTCGCCCACCGCGCGGTAGAGGACCATCTCGTTGTACAGCTTGTCCGCCAGGGTCTCGAGCCGCTCGGAGACGGTGCCGGCGTACTCGCCCTCGGGGAAGCGGTGCAGGTAGTCGGCGCCGTTCGCGAGCTCGCTGAACTTTCCGGCCTCCGCGGCGAGACGCTCGGCGGCGAGCGTGCGGATCTCCGCGTCGTCCTCCTGCTCGGCGAGCCGCTGGAGGGCCGCGAGCTCGCGCAGATTCGGCGCGAGGATCTTCAGGCCCTCGCGCGCCCGGCGGCCGAACTCGCTCTCGGGGGCGCTGCGCCAGGCGGCCAGGTACTGGTCGACCGCGTCGGTCGTCTGCTGGAGCCGAGCGTACGCGTCGCCCAGGGCGAGCGCCACTCTGGGTGCCTCCGGCGCGTCCGGCCAGTTGCTCAGGAACGCCCGCAGGAAATCGGTCTCGTAGACGCCCTCTTCGAGCACCTTCCGCGCCTTCGGATACGCCTCCGCGCGCGAGGCTTCGAGCCCCGTCACGAGGGTGTCGATCCGGCCGAGGAAGGGGCTCTCCGGCGTGAGCTCCGCGACCCGCTCGCGCTGGCGCCGGTGCTCGCGCAGCAGCTCGCCGTAGTCGCGCGCCACGTCCGGCTTCTTCATCTCCGCCTCGCGGCTCGTCTCGAGGCGCGCCAGGCGAATCGCTTCCGCCTGGCTCCCGGCCGGCCAGGCGACCAGCGCATCGTCCTCCAGCAGCTCGATCACCTCCGGCTCGAGCCCCTTCTGCTTCTCCTCGAAGGCGAGGAGCGCCGCCTGGGTGCGGCTCCGGTACTCGCGGTCGTCCTTCGGCTCGAGCGTCTTCAGGTACTGGCCGCGCGCGCTCGCCGCCCGGGCGCGGTCGTCGAGGAAGGGGTGGGTCTGGAGGTAGCCGTACTCCTTCGACTGCGGCAGCCGCAGGCTCATCCGCTCCATCAGCCGGCGCGCGCCCGCCGGGTCGAAGCCGGCGGCGGCGGCCCAGCGCTGGCCCTCCTCGTCCGCCTCGTCCTCGTGCTCGCGGCTGTAGCCGCGCAGCAGCAGCTCGCCCAGCACCAGGCTCGCCGCCGCGGCGCCCTGCACCACCTGCCCCTCGCTCGGCTCCCGGCCGGACGGGTCGAACGGGCGCAGGTAGGGGTCGCGCACGCGGCGGCTGTCGTCGTTCGCCGCCGCCACCATCACGCCGACCAGGAGCGCCTGCCCGAGCACGTTGACCAGCGTCGACTTCTTCTGCATGCGGGCGTGGTGGTCGAGCGCCACGTGGCCGATCTCGTGGCCGAGCAGCGCCGCCAGCATGTCGTCGTCGAGGCCGAGCCCGAGCATGCCGCGAGTGATGAAGATCTGCCCGCCGGGCAGCACGAAGGCGTTGGGCGCCGCCATGTCGAGCAGGTGGAAGGTGATCGGCATGTCGTCGTAGCCCGAGTGGCGGGCGACCCGGTAGCCGATGTCGGCGACCCGCTGCAGCGCCTCCGGATCGTCGAGCTCGCCCCAGACCTCGAGGGCCCGGGCGGCGACCTCCGCGCTCTTGCCGAACAGCTCCGGCTGGGAGACCTCCTGGGCGGCGGCGTGCCGGGGAAGAGACCCCCCCAGGAGGAGCGCGGCGAGGAGGACGGCCGCGAGGCGGCGGGGGCTCGATGGCGGCATCGACTTCATGGCGGGCGGACGGATTCGATCCGGACGAAGATAGCAACCGGCTCCCCGCTGGGATTACTCCCGGCCGCGCGACGCGCCCGCCGTCAGCCGGCCGCGGTTTCGCGCTCGGCCGGCGCTCCGGGACCCGGTTCCGAAGGCGGCTCGGCCGGTGGGGCGGCGGCCGCAGAGACGGGGCGGCCGTGGAGCTCGGGGATCTCGGGCAGCAGGATGCCGCCGGAGATCACCATGCGGATCCCCTCCTCGACCGTGATCGGCAGCGTGATCGCCTCGGAGCGCGGCACCAGCAGCAGGAAGCCGCTGGTCGGGTTCGGCGTGGTCGGCAGGAAGACCAGCAGGAGATCGCGCGTGCGCGGGTCGACCGTCTCCCAGCGCGCGCCCCGGGTGACGAAGCCGAGCGCGAAGATGTTCTTCTTCGGGTACTCGATCAGCACGACGCGGGTGAAGGCGTCCGCCCGGTCGCGGGAGACCGCCTCCAGCACCCCCTTGGTCGCAGCGTAGATGGTGCGCCCGATCGGTACGCGGTGGATCATCCCCTCGAAGGCGTCGATCAGCCGCCGGCCCATCATCTTGGTCGACAGCCAGCCGAGGAGGAGGACCACGAGCAGGGTCATCAGCAGTCCGAGGCCGGGCACGTGGGCCTCGGGGAAGAAGACCCGGATCGCGCGGTTGACGAGCGGCCCGAAGAAGCCGTCCATCAGCCGGAAGAGACCGATCAGGACGTAGATCGTCAGCGCCGCCGGCACCAGGATCAGCAGGCCGGCGATCAGCATGCGCCGGAGGCGGTGTCGGAGCGGGGGGCCGTGGCCGGGCGCGCGCGGCTCGGCGCCCCGCGGCTCGGAAGCGCTCACGGAAGAAACGGTATCAAGGCTCTTCGTCATCTCTCGGTCCGGCGCCTCCCGAACGCTGTGCTACCTTGCCAGCCATGTCGGAAGGCGCCCCTCCGGACGCTCCCGGGTCGATGGGGAGGATGCAAGCCGCGAGCCGCGGGACCGGCCGGGAGATCCCGGGGGCGGCCGCGTGGCTCGCCGTGCTCGAGCGCTCCGACAGCCGGCCGGAGGAGCCGGCCCTCTTTCACCCGGACGGGCTCGACGTGCGCTGGCGTTCGTGGCGGGTGGTGGCGGAGCAGGCCGGAGAGGGTGCGGCGGCGCTGCGGCGGGTCCTCCCCGAGGCGCCGGCCGAGGCACCGCGCGTCGCCTTCGCCTGGCGCGCGCACCCGGACGGGGTGGCGGCCTACCTCGCGATCCTCGCCGCCGGCGGCCGGCCGGTCGCGGCCGCCACGCCGGGGGAGGCGGCCGCCGGCGGCTGGGCTGCCTGGCTGGTGCAGCCGGGGGAGGTGCCGCCGGACTTCGAGGGCTCGGAGGCGGTGCCCGCCGTCGTGCTGCCGGAGGCCGACTCGACCCGCTCGGCGGCCGTCCCCGCCGAAGACCGCGCGCGGGTCGATCCCCCGGCCGAGGTCGCCTCGCTCGGAGAGCGTATCGGCCGGGCCGCGGCCGCCTCCGACGCCGCGGGCACGGCGTTCCCGCCGGGCGCGCGGGAGATCGCCCTCGCCCACCTCGATCTCCGCCGGCCGGGGGACGAGCTGTTTCTCGGCTGGGCGCTCGCGGCCGGCGCGGCGCTCGTCCTCGAGCCCGACCGGCGGGCGGTGGCGTCGTTCGCCGCCTGGGCCCGCCCGACCCTGGTCGCCGCCGGCGCGCACGAGCTGGCGGAGCTGGCGCGCTCGCTGCGCGGCCGGGTCGAAGAGCGAGGGGCCTGGTCCCGCCTCGGCCGCCGGCTCGCCACGCGGTCGCCGCGGCCGAGCCGCGCGCGACGACCGTTCGGGCGCCTGCGGCTGCTGATGGTGCTCGGCGACGGCCGGCTGCCGGTCGACGACGTGCCGTTCTGGGCCGACCGCGGCGTCGCGGTGGTGCGAGCCGTTCCCGCGGACCCGTAGCGCGTAGCGCGGCGTGGCATGCCGCCGGACGATGCCGGGTCAGGCCGCCGGCCGCCGCCGCGCGAGCCGCCGCCGGGCGGGGCCGTGGGGAGCCGCTGCGAGGATCTTCTCCCACGCCGCGGGTGGCCACTGCCGGCTCGCGGCGAGCGCCCCCAGGCACCAGGTGCGGTCGCCGGCGCTCCCGAGCTCGCCGATCACCCCGAGGGCGCCGTCGACGTCCGGCCGCCGCGCCTCGATCCACGCGGTGACCGCTCGCCGGCGCGCCCAGGGCGGAAGGGTCTCGTCGGAGAGCATCGCGCGGAGCGCCTCGCCCGGCACGCTCTCGCCCGCCTCCAGGCGCTCGCGCAGGTCGAGCAGGGCGTGGAGCACGCCGCGCGCCGAGCGCTCGACGAGGCCGGACGAGAGGTCGGAGAGCTCGGGCGCGGTCGACCGGACCGGGGCTTTCGGTTCCGGCGGCTCCGGCGGCTCCGGCGGTTTTGGCGGTTTTGGCGGTTCCGGCTCAGGGGGGAGCGGCCGCTCGGGAGCCGGGGGCGGCGCGGTTTCGGGCTCCACCGGCTTCGCCCGGTTCTCGATCTCGGCCTCGGCTTTCGCCGCCGCGGCAGCCGCCACGGTCGCCGCGGCCGCCACCCGCGCCGACTCCGGGCTGGACGGCTTGGCCGCGGGCACCGGCCGGCCGGGCGCGGACGGAGCGGGTGGCGGCTTGGGAGGTGCCGGGGGCGCGGGTGGCGGGGCGTCCTCGTCGTTCGCCCGGTCGAGCAGGTCGACCAGCGACTCGATCGCCTCCCCGCGCTGGTCCGGGTCGGTCAGCGCGCGAACCGTCGCCTCCGCCCTCTTCGGATCGCGCTCGATCTCCGCCAGCACCCGCTGGAGCCGCTCGGCCGTCTCGCCGTCCTCGACGGCGAGACGCTCGATCAGCGACTCCGCGCCCTCGAAGCCGGCCATCCGCAGGAGCACCTTGCGATCCCACGGGGAGAGCTGGCGCAGCGCGTCGACGCCGCGGCCGAGGAGCCGGAGGCGGCCGATCGGTCCGGCGCTCCGCAGCTCGCGCAGCAGATCGACGAAGAGCTCGCGTTGACTGGGGGAGGGCATTCTCGGTCAGCTCCCGGAGCCGGCGTTCCTCGGCTTCGTGGGCCCGGTCGGCGTCGCGGCGTCGCCCGCCTCCGCCGATCCGCCGCCGCGGCCGCCGGAGCGGCCGGGCAGGTGCGAGATTTCCTGGAGGAAGCGCTTCAGGTCGACGCCGGCGAGCTGCTCCATGATCGGGCTGAGCTGCGAGAGCACCTGGACCACGTCCTCGGTGAGCTTCGCGGCGCCCGTGCCGGCGTGTCCGTTGCCCTGGCTGATGATGGTGGTCTGGCCGGCGCGGGCGAGCGGCTCGGAGACGGCCGCCGCGATCTCCGGCAGCACCTTCAGCGCTTCGATCGAGAGACCCGCCTCGTTGTACATCTTGAGGGCCTCGGCGAGCTTCAGGCGCGCCTCGGCCTCGGCTTCGCCCTTGGCGCGGATCGCGTCCGCCTCGGCCATGCCGATGTCGCGGCGCATGACCGACTCGGCCTCCGCCTTCGCCAGGCCCTCGGCCTTGAGCGCCTCGGCCTGCTCCTGGCGGCGGATGCGGTCGGCCTCGGCCTGCCGCACCACCCGGTACTGGTCGGCGTCCGCCAGCCGCTCGGCCTCGAACTTCTTCGCCTCCGCCTGCTCGCGGATGGTCGCGTTCAGCTCCAGCTTGCGGCGCTCGACCTCGCGCTCGGCGATCGAGATGTCCTGCACCTTGAGCTCCATCTCGCCCGCCTTGGTCGCCTTGGCGTTCGCGACGTCGACGTCCTCCTTGATGTCGGCGCGCTTGAGCGACAGCGACTTGTCCGACTCGGCGATCTCGGTGTCGACGACGATCCGCTTCTGCTCCGTCTGCTGGCGCGCCTGCTCTTCCTCGATCGTGGCCGCCCGGTTGGCGTTGGCGGTGGCGATGCGGGCGTCCTTGAGCGCCTCCTGGATCTTCGGCTGGCCGAGGGCGTTCAAGTAGCCCTCGTCGTCCTTGATCTCCTGGAAGACGAACGACTTGAACTCGAAGCCCATGCCCTCGAAGTCGACGTGGGCTTCGTCGCGCACCTTCTCCTGGAAGCTCTTCTGGTCGCGGTACAGCTCCTCGACCGTGAGGGTGCCGACGATCCCGCGCAGGTGGCCGGCGACGGTCTCCTTGAGCGTGGCCCGGATCTGGTCGGGCTCCATGCCGAGAAAGCCTTCGGCCGCCTTGCTGATGTACGGGATGTCGGAGCCGACCTTCACCTGGGCGACGGCGCGGACGTTGATCGGGATGCCCTGGATCGTGTAGACGTGCTTGAGGTCGATCTCGAGCGTCATCATGCGGAGCGACAGGAACTCCGCCTGCTCCCAGGCCGGGATGACGAAGGCGCCGCCGCCGCGCACGATCCGGAAGCCCTCGACCTTGCCGTCCAGCCCGCGGACCTTGGCGCCGAAGAGCTTGCGCCGGCCGTAGATGATCAGCGCCTCGTCCGGCCCCGCCTTCTTGTAGCGGAACTTGATGAACAGGTAGCCGACGAACAGCGCGAACAAGAGGAAGATCAGCACGGCGAAGGTCGAGAACAGCTCCATGGCGAGGGCCTCCCGGACGGTCCGATTCAGTTCGGAGTCAAGCCCCGCCGGGTCGCCGGCGAGGGGGGTTCTTTCTGCAGCGGTTTTCTCCGCCAGTATAGACCGCAGTACGGTGCCGTGAGCGGCGGTATTCGTCTCGGGGTGACGGCGGTCGGCGAACCGTTTCGCGGCGCCCGGCCGGACGGGGGCCGGGCCGCCCGGACGAGCGCGTGGTATAAGGATTGCGAGGAGGATGGACCCCATGGCAGAACGATCCGACGACACCACCCCCCGCGGCGACGGCGCCTCCGGCAACGGCGGCGGCCGGCTCCCCGCACCCTTCCGGCCCGAGAACCGAGCGAGCGTGGTCGAGGAGATCCGCGAGCGCGCGGACACCGTGAAGACCGGCCTCGCCGTCTCGCTGCGCAAGACCGGCAAGCAGAACCTGAAGGGGCCCGGCGGGCGCATCGCGATCGTCGACGGCTGCCGCACGCCGTTCGTCAAGGCCGGCACCCTGTTCAAGGACATGGACCCGATCGACCTGGCGGGCGTCGCCGCCGGCGAGCTCGTCACGCGCACCGGCATCGACCCGGCGCTGATCGACTTTTCGGTCTTCGGTACCGTGATCCCGCAGGTCAACGCGCCGAACCTCGGGCGCGAGGTGGTCTTCCGCACCGGCCTGCCGATGGACGTCCCCGGCACCACCGTGAACCTCGCCTGCGCCTCGTCGAACCGCGCCATCTGCTTCGGCGCCGAGCAGATCTTGACCGGCGAGTGCGAGGTGGTGCTCGCCGGCGGCGCCGAGTCGCTCTCGAACGTGCCGATCCTCTTCTCGAAGAAGGCGTCGAAGACCTTCATGGCGCTGTCGAAGGCGAAGAGCCTGCCCGCCAAGGTGACCACGCTCGCGCAGCTCCGGCCCGGCGACCTCGGCCCGCAGGCGCCGGCGATCGCCGAGTACACGACCGGCATGACGATGGGGGAGTCGGCCGAGAAGATGGCGAAAGAGAACGACGTCTCGCGCTACTCGCAGGACGAGATCGCCCTGATGTCGCACCAGCGCGCCGCCGCCGCCCACGAGGAGGGCCGGATGGCCGAGATGATCGCCACCACCTTCCCGCCGTCGCGCTACGACCAGGCGGTCGACCGGGACAACGGCGTGCGGAGCGACACCTCGATGGAGGCGCTCGGCGGCCTGCGCCCGGTCTTCGACAGGCGCTACGGGACGATCACCGCGGGCAACGCCAGCCCGCTCACCGACGGCGCCTCGGCGGTGCTGCTGATGAGCGAGGAGAAGGCGAAGTCGCTCGGCTACGAGCCGCTCGGCTACATCCGCTCGTTCGCCTTCACCTCCCTCGATCCGTCGACCCAGCTCCTCCAGGGGCCGGCGTACGCGGCGCCGGTCGCGCTCGAGCGGGCGGGCATCGAGCTCGCCGACGTCGACCTGGTCGAGATGCACGAGGCGTTCGCGGCGCAGATCGTCTCGAACCTGAAGGCGTTCGCCTCGAAGAAGTTCGCCGAGGCCGAGCTCGGCCGCTCGAAGCCGGTGGGCGAGGTCGACCTCGACCGGCTGAACGTCACCGGCGGCTCGATCTCGATCGGCCACCCGTTCGGCGCCACCGGCGCCCGGGTGATCATGCAGCTCCTCTACGCGCTGCGGCGAAGCGGTGGCAACCTCGGCCTCGCCACGGTCTGCGCCGCCGGCGGGATGGGGCATGCGATGGTCGTAGAGCGCGAGTAGGCGGCCGTCGATGAGCCCGGCGCCGCTCGCGGGCGTCACCGTCGTCGACCTCTCCCGCCACCTGCCCGGACCGCTCGCCGCCCACCTGCTGGCCGACCTGGGCGCGCGGGTGGTCAAGGTGGAGGAGCCGTCGGCGGGCGACCCGGTGCGCCTCGCTCCGCCGCTCGCCGACCGCGCGGCGAACGGCGGCGAGGGGAGGCTCGCGACGCTGCTCCTCTCCGGCGTCGAGAGCGTCGCGCTCGACCTGAAGCAGCCGGCCGGCCGCGAGGTTCTGGAGCGGCTGCTCGCGGACGCCGACGTCCTGCTCGAGACCTTCCGCCCGGGCACGCTCGCCCGCCTCGGCTTCGCCTCGGAAGAGCTGCGCGAGCGGCACCCGGGCCTCGTCGTCTGCTCGCTCTCCGGCTGGGGGCAGGACGGACCGTACGCCGCGCGGGCCGGTCACGACCTCACCTACCAGGCGCTCTCCGGCGCGCTCTCCGCGACCGGCGCCACGCCGCCCTACCCGGCGGCCGACGTCGCCGGCGCCTGGGCGGCGGTCTCCTCGATCCTGGCGGCGCTGGTGGCGCGCGGGCGCACGGGGGAGGGGACCTGGATCGACGCCTCGCTCTACGACGCCGCGCTCCACCTCGACCTCGTCGGCTGGGCCGAGCGGGAGCGCGGTCTCGGCGTCGGGGAGCCGCACCGCCTCGCCGGAGCGCTCCCCTGCTACCGGATCTACGCCACCGCGGACGGCGGACGCCTCGCCGTCTCGGCCCTCGAAGAGCACTTCTGGCGGCGGTTCTGCGAAGCGGCCCGCCGCCCCGACCTCCTGAAGCTCCAGTACCGGGAGGACGCCGAGGCGCACGCGCGGGTCGCCGAGATGGTGGCGGGGCGGACGCTCGCCGCGTGGACGGAGCTGCTGGCGACGATCGACGTGCCGATCGAGCCGGTGCTCTCCTCCGCCGAGGCCGCCGAGCACCCGCAGGCGGAGGCCCGCGGTCTCCTCCGGCGCGGCGCGGACGGCCTCCCGCGCCTCGCCTTCCCGGCCCGGATCGGCGGCGCGCGCCCGGCCGCCGCCGAGCGCTACCCGGCGCTCGGCGAGGACACCGACCGAATCGTCGGCGAGGTGGGCGGCGAAGCGGCCGAATTGACCCCCCGCGCGCGCCGGAAGGCGGGCATCGGGCGCCGGTGGAGCTGGAAGCGGGCGATCACGCGCTGGGCGCTCCGCCGGCGGCAGTGAGCAACGGGTCGGCGTCGGAAGGAGCGATCGCTCGCCGGGGGGTGGCACGACCGTTGTATCGTTCCGGCGAGAACCTCGCAAAGGAGACTCCACCATGAAGATCCTCACCGCCTTCTCGCTTTTCCTCTCCACCCTCGCCCTGCCCCTGGGAGCCCAGATGCCCGAGCACACGCCGCCGCACGACCCCGTTCCCTCGATCCTCGTCAACGGCACCGGCGAGGTGCGGACCGCGCCGGACGAGGCGGTGGTCCAGCTCGGCGTCGTGGCGCAGGAGCCGACGGCCCGCGAGGCGCAGAACGAGGCGAGCCGGATCGCCGGCGCGATCCTCTCTGCGATCGCCGAGCTCGGCGTCGAGCGGGACGCGATCCAGACCTCGCAGCTCTACCTGACACCGGTCTACGAGCAGGGCGGCCCGCGCCAGCAGGTGCCGACCGAGCCCCGGATCATCGCCTACCGCGCCTCGAACACCGTCTCGATCCGCCTCGCCGACCTGACCAAGATCGGACCGGTGATCGATGCCGGCATCGACTCCGGCTCGAACCAGGTCGAAGGGGTGACCTTCCAGCTCCGCGACGATCGCGAGGCGCGGCAGGAGGCGATGCGCCGGGCGGTCGCCGAGGCGCGCGGCAAGGCGCAGGCGATGGCGGACGCTCTGGAGGTCGGCCTCGGGCCGATCCTAGACGCCCAGGAGGGCGGCTACTCGATCGACCGCCCGCAGTTCGCGCAGACCCGCATGATGGCGATGGAGTCCAGCATGGCCGACACTCCCGTCGCCGCGGGCCAGGTCACCGTATCGGCGAGCGTGACGCTGCGCTACCGCATCGACCGGTAGGCGCGAAGCGGGAGAACGCTCGCCTTCGCCCTCGCCGGGCCGGAGCCAGGGGCTTCGCCTTCGCCCCCTCCGGGCCGGACCAGGGGCTCCCGCCCGGGCGTCGGCTGCCGAGCCCGCATGGGGCGGTGGTGGTGGGTGGGGTGTCGGTGGCTGGGGCAGGAGCGCTCGTGCACTGCCACCGCCGCGACCCTGGTCGGGCTGTTCCGAGCGGTTGGCGGCTACTTGCACTTCGGCCGGAGGTGGCTTCGGTCGGAGTCTGTCTTCCCGGGCGCGGTGGAGCGGGCGCGTCCGCCGAGCGACCCGGTTCGGGATCCCTGGCTCCGGCCCTCCCCCCCTCCCTTTCCTTTGCGACCTACACCTTCCAGGCTGTCCGAAGCTTGACGACCATATCCCCCCAACGCGGCACCAGGCGGTGACAGCGAGTGGGCGGGGCGGGGCTCCCACCCGGAGGGCGCCTGAGGTGAGCCTGCTTCTCGCTCGCCTCGAATTGCACGCCTTCTCCGCGGCGAGCCGAAGACGAGGTGCGCGCCCTACGCCTCCTTTTCCAAAGCTGTTGCGCGCACCGTCCCGGAGGTGGGAGCCC
>CAZLLV010000460.1:0-5954 GCA_964560325.1 uncultured Thermoanaerobaculia bacterium
GTGCTCGGCTTCGAGTACGGCGTCTCGCGCGATTTTCCGGAGGCGCTGGTCCTCTGGGAGGCGCAGTTCGGCGACTTCGTCAACGGCGCGCAGATCATCATCGACCAGTTCGTGACCGCCGGCGAGGACAAGTGGTACCTCCTCTCCGGCCTCGTCATGCTCCTCCCCCACGGCTACGAGGGGCAGGGGCCGGAGCACTCCTCGGCGCGCATCGAGCGCTTCCTCCAGGCGGCGGCGGAGGACAACATCCAGATCGCCCAGCCGTCGACCTCGGCGCAGTACTTCCACCTGCTGCGGCGCCAGGCGCTGCGCAAGTGGAGAAAGCCCCTCGTCGTCTTCACCCCGAAGAGCATGCTGCGCGCGAAGCCGGCGAGCTCGCCCGTCGCCTCGTTCACCCGCGACCGGTTCCTGACCGTGATGCCGGAGCGCGAGCTCGAGAAGGCGGACCGGGTGCTGATCGCGACCGGCAAGATCCTCCACGAGCTGCGCGCCGAGCGGAAGCGGCGCGGCGACGAGGGGACGGCGATCCTCGGCCTGGAGCAGCTCTACCCCTTCCCGGACGACGAGATCCTGGCCGAGCTCGACCGGCTCGGGCCGCTCCGCGAGATCGTCTGGATCCAGGAGGAGCCGGCGAACATGGGCGCGCTCAGCTACGTGATGCACCGCCTGGAGCGCATCTCCCGCGGCCGCCCCGTTCGCTCCGTCAAGCGCGCCGCCTCCGCCAGCCCCGCCACCGGCAGCCCCGAAGCGCACAAGCTGGAGCAGAAGACCCTGCTCACGCTGGCGTTCGCGGCGGGCGGGAAGTAGCACGGGCGGTTCCGGGCGGCCATGGACGAACATCTCACCGTCCGCGGCAGTCCCCTCTCAAGCACCTCTTTTGTAGCTGAGCCGGGGTACACTCGCGATGTTGCCAAGACAAAGACGACCGCACCTTCCATCACCTTGACTTCGACCGCACCGCCAGATTCGGCTTCATCTCGCTCTACCGTCGAACGTCTGGCCGAGAGGGTGGGTGCGAATTGGCCGCACCTCGGGCGGGCGCGAGAGCTTGCCCAAGCGAAGCGGCGGGAGCTGAACCACCAACTCGCGAACCACGACGCCGAAGACACGACCATCGTCGTGTTCGGCTCTCTGGCCCGGGACGAATTCACTGCCGGAAGTGACATCGACTGGACGCTTCTCGTGGATGGCTCCGCCGATCCCCACCATCAGGACGTGGCCCACGAGATCGCGCGGCATATAGGGGAAGTCGAAGGCCGTCCCCCCGGTCGTGAGGGAACGTTCGGCAGCTTGACCTTCAGTCACGATCTCATCCACCTCATCGGAGGTGAGGACGACACGAACCGCAACACGACCCGCCGGATCCTCCTCCTCCTGGAGTCCTTGCCGATCGGCAAGGAAGACGCCTACGGGAGAATCGTCTCGAATGTCCTCCGGCGCTACCTCGAAGAGGATCGCGGCATCTGGTACGGCTCGGGGCGGTACAAGGTCCCGAGATTCCTGCTGAACGACATCGTCCGCTACTGGCGAACGATGACCGTGGACTTTGCCTACAAGCAATGGAGCCGGGCGGGTGATGGCTTTGCGATCCGCAACCTGAAGCTCCGCATGTCTCGGAAGCTCATCTTCGTCGGGGGACTCCTCACCTGCTTCAGCCCTCAGACGGATCTCTCGGCCGAGGAGCGAGCGGAGCTCTTCGGCGAGGAGCAGGGCGTCAGCCCGATGGTTTTGCGTCTCGTAGACCACCTCAGGCGGCGAAAGGCGCCCCCGCTGGAGGTCCTCGCGCATGCGGTCCTGGAGCGGCAGAGCCTTCACGACGCTGCCCGTGCGCTCTTCGGGGCCTACGACGAGTTCCTCGGGATCCTCTCCGATTCGGACCAGAGAGCGCATCTGGAGTCACTGACGTACGAGAACCTGAAGGGCGATTCCGTGTTCGACCGGGGTCGAGGCATCAGTCATAGGTTCCAGGAGGCTCTCGATCGGATCTTCTTGAAGCGCGAATCACCTTTCTACGATCTGACCCTCAAATACGGAGTGTTCTGATGCAGGCCTGGACGCGCCCCTGGGGCTTTTCGACCGGTGCTCTGGCCCGATCCGACTTCTGGCGAGGTCTGGAGATCATCCGCCGGCAGCGGATGCAGGCCGTAGAGATCTCTGCACTTCGATTCCCCGAGCTCCCCAAGCTTCTAAAGGCTTTCCACGAAATCGAGCTGAGCGCGTTCCGCCACGTGTCGCTCCATTTCCCGAGTGCGTATCCGCCGGAGGACGAAACAAGGCTTGTCAGTAGCCTTCGATTGGCTGCTTCGGGCATACCGGTGGTCGTCCATCCAGATGCGATCCAGGATTTCTCTCTGTGGAGAGGCCTGGGCAAGAGTTTGTTGATCGAGAACATGGATCGCCGGAAACCACTGGGCCGGACTGTGCAGGAGCTGGATATGGTCTTCGAGCAAGTACCGGAGGCTCAGCTGTGCTTTGACGTGGCTCACGCCCGCCAGGTCGACACCAGCCTGACGGAGGCGTTCCTGATCCTGGAGCGCTTCGGGGAGCGGCTCGCACAGGTGCACCTGAGCGAGGTGAGTACGTCCGGTCGGCACGGCCGTCTTTCTCGGACGGCCATCCTGGCTTTCAGGGAACTGGCGCCTCTGATTCCCCCAGACGTCCCGGTTATTCTCGAGAGCCCGGTGAGCGAGGAGGAGATCGAGGATGAACTGGCCCGGGCGAAAGAAGCGTTGCCGCTCTCCGGTGCAGCCGTAGCCTATGGATGATCAGGCCTGGCCATCTGTTAGCCGGTCCGTGACCGAGCGGACCCTCCACACTCAGTTCGGCACCTCGCAGGTGTAGACGCCCTGGGGGCAGGCGTTGTTGGCGTAGGCGACGCAGAAGGCCTGGGCCGCTTGCTCGCTCGGGCACTGTCCTTTCGTCGTGTAGTCGTAGTCGAGCTTGGCGCGGATGCAGATCGTCTGCTGGTTTGCGGCCGGCGGGTCGGTGCTCCAGAGGGCGGCGCACTGGGCCTTGATCGCCTGCGGGTCGGCGCCGGGGTCTTCGGAGAGGCCCTGGACGATGCACGCCGCCTGGAGGTCGATCTGCTCGTCGGGAACCAGGTCGTACGAGCAGTCGCCGTCGTCGCAGCAGTTCGGGTTCGGGTCGCCCGGGCAGCACTGGTAGGTGGTCACGTCCGGGTGGTTGGAGGCGACCCAGGCGGTCGGCTTCGACGCGCCCGGGAGGGTGGTCGTGCCGACGTCGAGGATGCCGACCGACTCGGCGCCCACGATCGTCGCCCAGGCGTCGCGCGCCGGGGTGCCGAGGACGATCACCGGCAGCGTCGCGGCCGCGCCCTCGGTGCCGGGCGGCGTGGCCAGCAGCTCGATCATCGGCGTGACGTAGAAGTGGTCGCTCCCCGGTGTGTTGAAGTAGGTCGTGATGTCGGGCAGGGTCGCCGCCACGCTGCTCGATCCCGAGGCGGCGATCGGGCGCGCGTCGACGATCGTCTCGTAGAGGTACGGCTCCTCGATCCCCGCCGACTGGAGCACGTCGTACCAGCGCTCCATCGTGAAGTTGTCGAGGTAGTCGCGGCCGGTGAGCGAGTCGTCCGGCGGGTAGTTGAGGAAGGTGACGGCGCGCTGGCTGCTGAGCGGCAGCCCGAGCGGCAGGAAGAACGCCCACGGCTGGTTCTCGACCGGGTCCGGGTCCCAGCACCCCTCGGTCGCCTTGCACAGGTTGACCCCGGCGAGCCCCTGCGGTGCGTGCGCGGCGGCGAGGAAGGCCTGGTGCATGGTGGCGAAGGCGTCGAGCGCCTCGCGGTCGGGGCCGGAGATCACCACCAGCGGCGGCCCGTACGCCAGGTTCACCGAGACCTTCGTGCCCTCCATCCCCCCGCGCTCGAGCGACTGCCCGGTGAAGTGCTCGATCGTCGCCGCGAGGTCCGTGTAGTCCTGCGCGTACGGCGCGGGCAGCCAGCTCGCGTCCGGGTAGAGCGAGGACGAACTCGCCGGCAGGGTGTAGACGTACGACCACGAGCCGTCGGCGTTCTGCCGCGCGCCGGTCGCGGGCGGCCCGTCGACCGCCAGGGGGGCATCGCCGGGCGCCGCGGTCGGCGACGGGGCCGGTGCGGGCTCCGGCTCCTGGGCGCAGCCGGGGATCGCCGCGCCGAGCGTGAGAAGGGTGCAGCCGAGGAGGACGGGGAGACATCGGGAGATCGAGAGCGTACGCACAGGTCGGGCTCCTTTCGGCGCCGCGAGGGCGGCCGGGTCGGGCGGTCTGTCGGGGAAGACGCCCTGAGCATATACGCAGATGATGCCCCGGAGGGGACCCCGCTCAGTCGAGCTCGCCGCGGCGGGCGCGGTCGAGGATGCGGTCGGCGGTGCGGAAGGCGTTGGCGAAGATGGTGAGCGTCGGCGCCGCCCCGCCCGAGGTCGGCATGAAGGAGCCGTCGACGACGTAGAGGTTCGGGACTCCGTGCACCCGGCACTCCGGGTCGAGCACCGAAGCTCCGGGGTCCTCCCCCGCCCGGCAGGTACCGTGAACGAGGTACGACGAGGTGCCGCCGACGACGTGGAAGCCGACCTCCGCCGCGCCCAGGTCGGAGAGCACCTCGAGCCCGCGCTCACCGACCCAGCGGCCGGCCGCCCGGTGGTGGGCGGGCACGTCGAGGTGGATGCGCGCCGCCGGCAGGCCCCAGCGGTCGCGCGCCTCCGGGTCGAGCTCGACGTAGGTGCCGGCGTTGGGCAGGAAGTCGTGGAAGACCTCGATCTCGATCGTCCTCTCGCGCTCGTAGTGGCCGCGGAGGCGCTCGGCGAGCTCCTCGCCCCAGGCGATCCCCAGGCCGCCGGTCCCCGGTCCCGGCGCGTGCGCCAGCCGCACCGCCTCCTCGATCGCCCGCGGCTCGGCGAGGCCGAAGCGGAGCAGCCCCCCTTTCGGCAGGTCGGAGACCCCTTCCGGCAGCAGGTAGTGGTCGGCGACCGTGCGGTCGAGGAAGGGGTGGCGGACCCCGAGCGGCAGGCCGGGAAGATCGGCGGGGCGGAAGCGCCCCCAGCCCATCGTCGTGCCGTGGAACTGGAGGTGGCGGCCGACCAGGCCGTTCCCGTTGCCCAGGCCGCCGGGGAAGCCGGGGGACCGGGAGAGGAGGAGCAGGCGGGCCGACTCGACCGCCGAGCACGAGACGCAGACGATCCGCGCGCGCTCGCGGTGCTCGGCACCCTCCTCGTCGATCCACACGCAGCCGTCGGCCCGGCCGTCCGCCGCCATCGTGACCTCACGCACCATCGCCCGGTCGACGACCTCGCAGCGGCCGGTCGCGATCGCGCGCGGCAGGAGCGCCTCCAGGCTTCCCCCGCGCGCGCCGGTCGGGCAGCCGAGCCCGTCGCACAGGTCGCAGAAGTCGCACGCCGGCCGGCCGCCGTAGGGGCGGGAGTTGATGCCGCGCGGGGTCGGGAAGGGGTGGAGGCCGCGGGCGCGGCAGGCCGCCTCCAGGTGGCCGGTGAGCGGGTGCGCCGCGAGCGGCGGCATCGGGTAGGGCCCCGAGCGCGGCAGCTCGTGCGGGTGGGCACCGGCGAGCCCGGAGACGCCGACCTCCCGCTCCGCCCGCAGGTAGTACGGCTCCAGCTCGTCGTAGCCGTACGGCCAGTCGGCGACCTCCTCGTGGGGGCCGAAGCGGCTCCGCATCCGGAAGTCGTCGGGCGCGAAGCGGTAGAGGTAGGCACCCATGTGGACGGTGCCGCCGCCGACGCAGCTCGCGGTCCAGCCGAGCATCGTCGGCAACGCCCGGTCGCTGCCGCGGGGGACCACGAGGTGCGGGTCGACGTCGCCGGAGGGGAAGAGGTGGCCGCGGCGCAGGTCGAGCTCGTCGTGGCGCGCGAAATCTTCGCGCGCCAGGTGGGGACCCTTTTCCAGGACCAGCACGTCGAGCCCGGCGCGCGCGAGCTCGAAGGCGACCGGGCCGCCGCCGGCGCCCGAGC
>CAZLLV010000461.1:0-3531 GCA_964560325.1 uncultured Thermoanaerobaculia bacterium
CGACCTGGCGGCGCTCACGCCGGGGCTCGAGGCGACCGCGGACGATCCGGTGGCGGTGCCATGAACGTCGCGGGCACCGGCGGGAGCCGGCGCTCCCCCGGCCGGCCGGGCCGCGACCGGTCCCGCGCGCTCCTCGAGCTCCAGATCCACCCGCAGGACATCCGCAAGAAGGTCCGCTACCTCTTCCTGTCGCGGCGCGCGGTCAACGCCTGGATGCTCGCCATCGCGCTCTACCTGGTCCTGGTCGCCGTCGCCGTCGCGGTGGCGCCCGGCGTGATCGGCGACCTGATGCGCCGGCACGAGCACCAGGCCCTGCGCGCGGAGCGCGCCCTCCAGGTCGAACGGCTCGAATCGCAGATCGCTCGACTCCTGGCGCTCGGCGTGGAGAGCGATCAGCTCCGTCTGGCGATCGACAAGATCTTCCTCCTCTACGGCCTGTCGAGCGACGTTCGGGGCGGCCAGGGCGGCTACCCGTTCCTCAGCCGGACCGACGAGGAGGTGGGGGAGCAGGAGCCGCTCGAGCGGGCGCGGCGGCTCGAGGCGACGGTGCGCGAGAGCCTGTCGGTGGCGTCGATCTTCCTCGACGAGATCCAGCAGTTCGAGGGCGCGCGCACCGACCTCGTGCGGCTCACCCCGTCGCGCTCGCCGCTGGTGCGCGCCGATTTCGTTCTCACCAGCCCGTTCGGCGACCGGCGCAACCCGTTCACCAAGGCGCGCGACTTCCACGCCGGGCTCGACATGGCGGCGCGCACCGGCACCGAGATCCACGCCCCGGCGGACGGCGTGGTGCTCTTCGCCGGCCGCTACTCGCTGCAGCGGAGCGTCGCCTGGTGGCGCTACGGCAACCTGGTGATCCTCGGGCATGGCGAGCACTTCCTGACCCTCTTCGGCCACTGCGACGAGGTGCTGGTGGAGAAGGGGGACCGGGTGGCGCAAGGCGACCCGATCGCGACCGTCGGCTCGACCGGCATGAGCACCAGCCCCCACCTGCACTACGAGGTCCGCCGCCAGGGCGACGACGGCGAGCTCCGGCCGGTCGACCCGCGGATCTACATCCTCGACCACAAGTGGCGCGACGAGGAGCGCATCCTGGTGCGCAGCCGCACCGCGCCGCCGGCCCAGGAGTTCCAGCCCCTGCCGCCGCTCGCCGGCGGCTGAGGCGGAGGACCGATCCGATGCCCGAACGCCCCGAATCGCCGGAGAGCGCGACCATGATCATCCCGCGGGGGACCGAGATCGCGGTCGACGCCCACGGTCAGCTCTCGATCCGCACTCCCGGCAACCTGGTGCTCCAGAACTCCGGCTCGTTCGCCACCCTCGAATCGGTCCACGGGTCGATCCGGATCGAGCACGGGGTCGAGATCGAGGCCGCCACGGTGCGCTGCGCCGACTCCTGCTTCGTCCAGGGGAGCCTGACGGCGTGGAAGGTGATCGCCCACACGCTCCACCTCGACGACACCGCCCAGGCGCACATCGTCCTCCAGGAGACCGAGCGGATGGACGTGGGGCGCGGCGCACGGCTGGTCGGGAACTTCGGCTCGGAGGACGAGCTCTTCTCCCTCTTCAGCCGCTTCGCCGACCAGGTGCGGAGCCTGCCGATCTACTCCAGCCGGCGGCGGAGCCCGCAGTCGCCCAGCGCCATGGACTCCGGCGTGGTGCAGGCGATCGCGGACGGCTCGCGGGCCCAGGGCGAGGGTGAGAGCGAGGGCGGGGAGGGGGAGGCGGGGCCGCCGCGCGCGGTGGCCCCCAAGATCCCGACGCCGGCCGACGAGGAGCGCAGGCTCCCGGAGGCGCTGCGCTTCGCCCAGAACCTGCTGGCGCGGGAGCTCGAGGGCGCGGACCTCGGGCGCGCCTCCCGGCGGGTGATCGAGGAGCTGGTGAAGCTGATCGGGGAGGGGGATCTCGAAACGCTGCGCTCGACGCACCGGACGCTGTTCGGGAAGATCGCCGACCCTGCGGACGGCGTGCGGAAGGCGGAGTGGCTGGTCCAGGACCACTTCGCGAGCTGACCGGGCCGTCCTCTCCATGGCCCAGGGACATGGGCCGGTCCGCCGCGAACGCGCCTCACCGCTGGATTTTCAAGCGTCTTCTCGCCTCGCCTCTCGACGCTCCGTCGGCACCGTGCTATGGTTCAGAGCCATAGAAGTTCTCCAACAGAAAGGGAGGAGACATGAGGTTCCGAACCTATCCGATCCTCGCGCTCGCGCTGGCGACATCGCTCGCCGGGGCCGCGCTCGCCACCGAGTCCGCCCCCGGACGAAGTGAACACCTGATCACCAAGCCCACCGGCTCGCACCACGCCGATCCGGCCGCCGCCTTCGGACCCGGCGGCGTCTCGGCGCTGGTCTGGGAAGACGCCCGCGCCGGGGTCCAGGGGCAGCTCTTCGGTGCCGATGGCGCGCCTCGGGGGCCGGTGCTCGACCTGGCCGCGAACCGCCTGCCGTCGATTCCCGGAGAAGGTCCCGCCGAGCTCAACAGCGAGCCGACGGTGGCGTTCCTGCCGAACGGCGACCTGCTGGTGGCCTGGGCGAGCGAGCGCGGCCACCTGCGCGCCTCGGTCTTCCACCAAGATTTCGACGTGGCGGAGCGCCGGGTGACGGCGCGCCGCTTCCAGGCCGACGGCAAGCCCGCCGGTCCCGCCTATGCGATCTCCGACGGGGGGGCTCGTCACGAGAGCTGGCCGCGGCTCCACGCCGGGGCCGACGGACGGATCCTGGCCGGCTGGCGCAGCACCGACGCGACGGGGGAGAACGGCGGCCTCTTCGTTCGCCACCTGAACCGGGGCGGCCGTGGGATCGGCGTCACGACGCGGGTCAGCGCGGCGGGTGACAGCGAGGCCCAGTACCTGAGCTTCGCCGCCGGGCCGGGCGCCGGCGCCCTCCTCGCTTGGGAGGGGTGCTGCGACGCCGGGGGCGACCTCGGTGTCTACGTCCGCTCCTACCGGGCCGACCGCACCTTCGGCCCGATCCAGCAGGTCAACGCCGTGACCGACCAGAAGCAGCGCCGTCCGTCGGTGGTCGCCGACGGCGATCGGGGCTACCTGGTGGTCTGGCAGGGGATCCTCGACCGCACGACCGGCCACGTCTTCGGCCGTTTCGTCGGCCTCGACGGCGAGCCCGCCGGCGGGCAGTTCCAGATCAGCCACGGCCACGGCCCGGTCCAGGTCGCCCCGGCGGTCGCCGCGGCGCCGGGCGGTGAGTTCCTCGCCGTCTGGCGGGACTGGGTGGGCGTCGCCTTCGGCGTCTCCGCCCAGCGTCTCGACCCGGCGGGCCAGCCGATCGGCGAGCCGGTCCGGCTCAGCACGGGCAAGACGCAGAAGAACGGCCGCACCTCGCTCGCGAGCGACGGAGCGGGGGGCTATCTGGTGCCCTGGGAAGCCGGCTACCGGGGCCGTCCGGCGATCGCGGCCGGGCGCTTGCAGCTCGACTGATCCGATCGAGCCCCGTCATCGACGGGGTGGGCGCGGGGGGGGGGGGGGTGGGTTTTGCCCCCCCCCCCGGGTGTGGGTTTATGCCATAGCCGGGCCCCCGG
>CAZLLV010000462.1:0-7338 GCA_964560325.1 uncultured Thermoanaerobaculia bacterium
GGCGCGGCTACCTCGGCCGGCCGGCGCTGACCGCGTCGAAGTACCTGCCCGACCCGTACGCGCCCGGCCCCGGCGCGCGGACGTACGCCACCGGCGACCTCGCCCGCACTCGCCCGGACGGCGCGGTCGACTTCCTGGGGCGGATCGACCACCAGGTCAAGGTGCGCGGCTTCCGGATCGAGCTGGGGGAGATCGAGGCGGCGCTCGAGAGCCACCCCGGCGTGCGCGAGGCGGTGGTCACGGCGTGGGCGGAGGGGCCGGGCGGGGCGCAGCTGGTCGCCTACCTCGTGAGCGCGGGCGCGGAGGCGCCGGCGGCCGAGGCGCTGCGCGAGCACCTGGGGGAGAGCCTCCCCGAGTACATGGTGCCGGCGGCGTTCAGCGTGCTCGACGCGTTCCCGCTGACCCCGAGCGGCAAGGTGAACCGGCGGGCGCTGCCCGACCCCGAGTGGGGCGACGGCGGACCCCGCGCCGAGCCGCCGCGCCCCGGCACCGAGCAGCGGCTCGCGGCGCTCTGGCGAGAGGTCCTGGGTCGGGACGAGGTCGGCCGCGACGACCACTTCTTCCGCCTCGGCGGGCACTCGCTCCTCGCCGCACAGCTAGCCACCCGCATCGGCACCGAGTTCGGCGTCGACCTGCCGCTCCGGGTCGCCTTCGAGCGCCCGACGGTCGCCGCCCTGGCGGCCTGGATCGACGGAAAGACGGGGGGCGGAGGAGAGGCTGCCGGGGACGGGGCGGACGAGCTCGACTGGTGGCGCGAACGCCTCGCGGGCGTGCCGGGCGGAATGGGGCTGCCGACCGACCGGCCCCGCTTCGCCGCCGGAGGGGTGCGGCCGTTCCCGCTCGACGCCGGACGGATCGAAGCGCTCCTCGGCGCCTCCGGCGACGCTGCCACGACGCTGCCCGCCGTCCTCCTCGCCGGCTGGGCCGCGCTCCTCGCCCGCTACACCGGCGAGGACGACCTGGTGATCGGGATCGCGGAGCACAGAAGCTTCGAGGGCGACGGCGGGCCGCCCGGCCTGTTCCCGGTCCGGCTCGACCTCTCCGACCGGCCGAGCTTCACCGAGCTCGCCGCGCGTGCCACCCGCGAGCTCGCCGCCGCTCTGGCGCACGGACCGGTGCCCCCGGACCGGCTCGTCCGCCTCGCCCGCGCGCTCGGGGTGGACGGCGGCCGGCCCGGCGCCGTCGCGCCGCTCTTCCAGACCGGCTTCGCGGTCGAGAATGCGGACCCGCGGGCGCGGCTCGCGCCGGGCGCTCTGCGGCAGTCCGGCGGGCTCCCCGGGCAGGCGCTCGACCTGGCGCTCTGGGCCGCCCGCAGCCCCGCCGGCGGCCTCGAAGCGCGGGTCGAGTATGACCGCGATCTGTTCGACGACGCGACCGTACGCCGGATGATCGGCCACCTGCAAAACCTCCTCGCCGCCGCCGGCCGCGCTCCCGACGCGGACGTCTGGTCTCTCCCGCTGATGGACGAGGAGGAGCGGCGGGCGGCGGTGGTCCGGGCCGCGGACGCCGCTGCCGGCGGGGCGCCGCTCTCGCTCCACGGCCGGGTCGCCGCGCGCGCCGCCGCCGCGCCGGACGCGATCGCGGTCTCGGCCGGCGGCCGGCAGCTCAGCTACGGCGAGCTCGACCGGCGCGCGGAGCGGCTCGCACGGCGCCTGCGGCCGGCCGGCGTCGGTCCCGAGCGCATCGTCGCGATCGACCTGCCGCGCTCGCCCGAGCTCGCGATCACCTGCCTCGGCGTCCTCTGCGCCGGCGCCGCCTACCGCCTCGTCGCGCCGGACGGCCCGCCGCCCTCCGACGGCGAACGGGTGCTCCGGGCACGGGATCTAGAAGACGACCGGCCCGATCGGGTGGGCGAACCGGGCGCGCCTCCGCCGCAGGACGACCCCGCCCGGCTCGCCGCCTGCCTCGCCACCGGCTCCGGGGAGCACGCGCTGCTCACGCACGGCGACCTCCTGCGCCTGCTCGCCGCGTCCGGCCGCTGGACGGAGCCCGGCGGGGACGACGCCTGGTGGCTCGCCTCCACCGGCGGCACCGGCTTCCTCGAACCGTGGGGTCCGCTCGTCGAGGGCGGCCGGTGGGTCGTGGCGCCGGACGGCTCGAGCGCGGAAGCTCGCCGCCGGTGGTTGGCGGCCGAGCGGGTCACCGTCCTCACCGACTCGCTGTCGTCGTTCCGCGATCTCGATCGGCACGAGGCGCCGGGGTCCGGAGCCGACACGATTCGGCTGGTGCTCCTCGGGGGCGAGGCCGCCGAGCTCGACGATGCCTTCCCGTGGCTGCACCGCCGCCGTGCGGACCGGCCGTGCCTGGTCGCGCTGCCGACCGGTCCGGGCGCGGCGGTGCCCACGACCTACCGCGCGCTCTCGCCGGCCGACCTCGACGAGCCCTGGCGCCGGCCGATCGGCCGGCCGCTCCCCACGCTCTCCGCGGTGGTGACCGATCCGCGTGGAGAGCCGGTGCCGGTCGGTGTGCCGGGCGAGCTGCGGGTCGGCGGCGACACCGCCGGGCGGGGCTACCTCGGGCGCCCGGGGCTGACGGCGGAGCGGCTCGTTCCCGACCCGTTCTCGGGAGGTCGGCTCGGCGAAGGGGAGGGTGGGGCGCGCCTCTTCCGGACCGGAGCGCTCGTGCGCCGTCGCGCCGACGGGGACCTCGAGCACCTGGGGCGGATCGACCAGCCGGCCGAGGCGCGCAGCTTCGGTCTCCAGTACGTCGAGGTCGAGACCTTCCGCGCCGCTCTCGGCACCGGGGTGGGGGCGACGGCGGACGCGGCGCAGACGGCCCGCGAGCGCCCGCCCCGCCGCCGGCGCCCGGTGGTGCCGGAGGGTGACCAGGTGCCGCCGGCCGGGGCCATCGAGGGGGGCCTGGCAGACATCTGGTGCGAGGTCCTCGGCCTCGACGTGATCGGCGCGACCGACGATTTCTTCCGCTCGGGCGGCCACTCGCTCGCCGGTGCGCAGGCGATGCTGCGCACCCGGAAGCACTTCGGGGTCGACCTGCCGGTGCGAGCCCTGTTCGACGCCCCGACCGTGCGCGAGCTGGGCGCCGTGATCGCCGAGAGGCTCGCCGAGGAAGCGGTGGCGGCCGGCGCCGGCGCGGAGCGGGGCGCGCGCCGCGAGCCGCTGGTGCCGGTGCCGCGGCCGGGGCCGGACGAGCCGGGGCTGCCGCTCTCCTACGCCCAGGAGCGGCTCTGGTTTCTCGAGCAGTTGAACCCGGGACGGCCGGTCTACGCCATGGCGGGCGCCGCGCGCGTCGAGGGCGGGCTCGACCCCGCCCGGCTCGCCGCCGCGATCGCCGGCGTGGTCGAGCGCCACGAGGCGGTGCGCACGGTCTTCCCGATCCGCGGGGCCCGGCCGGTGCAGGAGATCGTGCCGCCGTTCGCTCCGGCGCTGCCGGTGGTCGATCTCTCGGCCCTCCCCGACGACCGGCGCGAGGCGCTCGCGGATCGCCTGGCGAGCGACGAGGCGCGGCGTCCGTTCGACCTCGCGGCCGGCCCGCTCCTGCGCACCGCGCTCCTGCGCCTCGAGCCCGCGAGCCACGTGCTGCTGGTGACCTTCCACCACATCGTCTCCGACGGCTGGTCGGTCGGCGTCTTCCTGCGCGAGATGGCCGCCTTCTACGCCGGCGAGGAGGGTGCGCTCGACCGCCTGCCGGTGCAGTACGCCGACTACTCGGTCTGGCAGCGGCGGCAGCTCTCCGGGGAGGGGCTGGAGCGCGATCTCGACTGGTGGGCCGAGCACCTGGCGGGCGCGCCGGCGGTGCTCGAGCTGCCGGCCGACCGGCCCCGCCCGCCGCAGCCGACGCAGCGCGGTGTGATCGTGCCGCTCCCCCAGGACGGCGCCACCGCCGCCGGCCGGGCCCGCGCCCTGGCCGCCGCCGCGCGCGACCTCGAGGCGACGCCGTTCATGGTCCTGATGGCGGCGCTCGACGCCTTCCTCTACCGCTACACCGGGCAGGACGACCTGGTGGTCGGCACGCCGGTGGCGAACCGTGACCGGATCGAGGTCGAGGGGCTGATCGGCTTCTTCGTCAACACGCTGGTGCTCCGGACGGGAGCCGGCGGCGACCCGAGCTTCGCCGAGCTGGTCGGCCGCGTGCGCGACGCGGCGCTCGACGCGTTCGGGCATCAGGACGTTCCGTTCGCCAAGCTGGTCGAGGCGTTGCGGCCGGAGCGCGACGCGAGCTACACGCCGATCTTCCAGGTCATGCTGGTCGCCGACCGGGGGTGGATCCGGGACGACCTGCCGGGGTTGCCGGGCCAGTCGCTCGAGCCGTTTCTGCCCGACGTGGGCGTCGCCAAGTTCGACCTCACCTTCCAGGTGCAGGAGGGGGACGACGCGCTGCGCCTGGCGCTCGAAGCGAGCCTCGACCTGTTCGACCGTTCGACCGCCGAGCGGATGCTCGGCCACTTCGCGACCCTGCTCGACGGCGCGCTCGCCGACCCCGGCCGGCCGCTCTCGGCGCTCGCCCTCCTGCCGGACGCCGAGCGGCGGCAGCTCCTCGTCGAGTGGAACGACACCGCGGCCGACCCGCTCGCCTACCCGGCGGGCGGCCTGCCGCTCCACCGCGCGGTCGAGCACTGGGCGGAAGAGACGCCGGACGCGGTCGCCGTCGGCCGCGGCGGGGCCGCCTGGACCTACGGCGAGCTCTGGCGCCGCGCCGGCCGGCTCGCGCGGCGTCTGCGGGCGCTCGGGGTGGGGCCGGACGTGCTGGTCGGCCTCTCGGTCGGCCGCGACCCGGAGCTGGTGCTCGGCGTCGTCGCGACGCTCCGGGCCGGCGGCGCCTGGCTGCCGCTCGATCCGTCGTACCCCGCCGAGCGCCTCCGCTACATGGTCGAGGACGCCCGGCCGCGCGTGCTGCTCGCACGGTCGGACCTCGCCGCGGCGGAGGGTGCCGGCTCGGTTTGGGAGCTGGCGGCGGCCGCGGGGGCCGAGGTCGTGCTCCTCCATCGGCCGGAAGGCGAGCCGGAAGGTGAAGAGGCCGGATCGTTCGCCGAGCCTGCCGCGCCGGCGCCCGAGAGCCTGGCATACGTGATCTATACCTCGGGCTCGACCGGCCGCCCGAAGGGGGTCGCGCTCTCGCACCGGGGTCTGGTCAACCTGTGCGCCGCGCAGGCCGAGAGCTTCGCGCCGGGGCCGGGCGACCGGGTGGTGCAGTTCGCGCCGGCGAGCTTCGACGCTTCGGTCTTCGAGCTCGCGATGGCGTTGCGGGCCGGCGCGGAGATCCGGCTCGCCGACCCGGATGAACTGCTGCCCGGCGAGCCGCTCCACCGGCTGCTCGGCGATCTGCGGGTCACCAACGCCACGCTGCCGCCGTCGGCCCTCGGCGCGCTGCCGCCGGGCGCCGGCGAGGGCGGCGACCTGCCGGCGCTCCGGACGGTGATCGTGGCGGGCGAGGCGTGTCCGCCGGAGTTGGCGCGGCGCTGGGGCGGCGGCGGGCGCAACTTCTGGAACGCCTATGGGCCGACCGAGACGACCGTCTGGGCGACCGCCGAGCGCTACGCCGACCCCGACCGCCCGGTGACGATCGGCCGGCCGGTCGTCAACGCCCGCGTCCACCTGCTCGACCGCGACGGCACGGCGGTGCCGCCGGGGGTGCCCGGGGAGCTCCTCGTCGGCGGTCCCGGCCTCGCCCGCGGCTACCTCGGCCGCCCGGCGCTCACCGCCGAGCGCTTCGTGCCCAACCGCTTCTCCGCAGGCCTGGGTGGGGGGCGTCTCTACCGGACCGGCGACGTGGCCCGGCGACTGCCGGACGGTCGGATCGACTTCGTCGGCCGCATCGACCACCAGGTGAAGGTGCGCGGCTTCCGGATCGAGCTGGGGGAGATCGAAGCGGTGCTCTCCGGCCACCCGGCGGTCGCCGAGGCGGTGGTGGTGGCGCGCGACGACGGGCCGGCGGCGGAGAGCCGCGCCGCCCGGCTGCGGCTGGTCGGCTACGTGGTGCCGCGCGACGGCGCCGCTTCGGAGCCGCCTTCCGAGCTGACGGCGCACCTGCGCGACCGCCTGCCGGCCTACATGGTCCCCTCGGCGCTGGTGGTGCTCGGCGCCGTGCCGCGCACCCCGGCCGGCAAGGTCGATCGCGCGGCGCTGCCGGCGCCGGAGGCCGGGACGGCGGCGACGGCGGCGGCCGACGACCCGCCACGCGGCGAGACCGAGGTGCGGATCGCCGACCTCTGGGCCGAGCTGCTCGAGATCGAGCCGGCGGCGGTCTCCCGCTCCGCCTCGTTCTTCGACCTGGGCGGCCACTCGCTCCTCGCCACCCGCGCGACCGCCCGGCTGCGCGAGGCGCTGGGGGTCGAGGTCCCGGTGCGGCGGCTGTTCGAGCGGCCGACGGTCGCCGGGCTCGCCGAGGAGGTCGACGCGCTGCGCGGCGGCGGGGAGGAGGGCGCTCCCCGGCTGCCGCCGCTCGTGCCGGTCGAGCGGGACGGCCCACCGCCGCTCTCGTTCGCCCAGGAGCGGCTCTGGTTCCTCGACCGGCTCCAGCCGGGCCACACGACGTACAACATCCCGGTCGCCGTGCGGCTGGTGGGGGAGCTCGACCTCGCCGCCTTCCGGGGCGCGCTCGGCGACCTGGTGGCACGCCACGAGTCGCTGCGCACGACCTTCGCCTCCGCTCCCGAGGGGCCGGTGCAGGAGATCGCCGCGCCCGCGCCGGTGCCGCTCCCCGTCGTCGACCTCTCCGGCGTCGATCCGCGCGGCGGCGGGGCGCGGCGCGAGGCCGAGGCTCTGCGCCTCGCCCGACAGGAGGCGGCGACTCCGTTCGATCTCGAAGCCGGCCCGCTCGTGCGCGCCGCCGTCGCGCGGCTCGGCGCCGTCGGCACCGCGAGGGCGCGGCGGAGCGAGCACCTGCTGCTCCTCGACATGCACCACGCCATCTCCGACGGCTGGTCGGTCGGCGTGCTGCTGCGCGAGCTGGGAGCCTGCTACGAGGCGCGGCGGCGCGGGAAGCCGCCTTCGCTGCCTTCTTTGCCAATCCAGTACGCCGACTACGCCGTCTGGCAGCGGGGCTGGCTCGCCGGCGACGTGCTGGCGGCGCAGATCGCCCACTGGCGCGAGGCGCTCGCGGGTCTGCCCGATCTGCTGGAGCTGCCGACCGACCGGCCGCGTCCGCCGGTCCAGCGCTTCGAGGGCGGCGCCGTGCCGGTCGACCTCGGTCCCGGGCTGTCGGCGACCCTCGACCGCTTCGCCCGGGAGCGCGACGCGACGCCGTTCATGGTGCTGCTCGCCGCGTTCCACGCCCTGCTCGGGCGCTACGCCGGGCAGGACGACCTCGCCATCGGCAGCCCGGTCGCCAACCGCACGCACGCCGCGACCGAGGGGCTGATCGGATTCTTCGTCAACACGC
>CAZLLV010000463.1:0-2821 GCA_964560325.1 uncultured Thermoanaerobaculia bacterium
CCGGGAGCCGCGTAATGCGACAGCCCGAGAGTCCACCCGTAAGCCGTGTGCGGGAAATCCGCACGCACGGTTTGAACGGGGGTCTTGACACACGAAACGGCGGGCGACCGCCGACGAAAGTGTAAGGATCTACCAATGCCCATCGAGTCCCATCGGCGGCCTCTCCTCGCGCCCGGCGCCGAGCCGGAGCCCGAGGAGGTACGCCTGGAGCAGTCGTTGCGGCCGCGGCTGCTCGTCGAGTACGTCGGGCAGAGGCAGGTGGTCGAGAACGTGCGGGTGTTCGTGGCGGCGGCGCGCGAGCGCAAGGAGGCGCTCGACCACGTGCTGCTCTTCGGGCCTCCGGGGCTCGGCAAGACCACCCTCGCCCACATCGTCGCGCAGGAGATGGGCGCGCCGATCAAGACCACCTCGGGGCCGGTGCTGGAGCGTGCCGGCGACCTCGCCGCCATCCTGACCAACCTGGAGGCGGGGGAGATCCTGTTCATCGACGAGATCCACCGCCTGGCGCCGACGGTCGAGGAGATCCTCTACCCCGCGATGGAGGACTACCACCTCGACCTGGTGATCGGCCAGGGGCCGGCGGCGCGCACCGTCAAGCTCGACCTGCCGCCGTTCACCCTGGTCGGCGCCACCACCCGCGCGGCGATGATCACCTCGCCGCTGCGCGCCCGCTTCGGGATCGTCCACCGGCTGGAGTTCTACTCGCCCGAGGACCTGGTGGTGATCCTGGAGCGCTCGGCGCGCATCCTGGACATCCCGACCGACCGCGAGGGGGCGCGCGAGATCGCCCGGCGCAGCCGGGGCACGCCGCGCATCGCCAACCGGCTGCTGCGGCGCGTGCGCGACTTCGCCCAGGTCGAGGGCGACGGCACGATCACCCGCGAGGCGGCCCGCAGCGCGCTCGCCTCGCTGGCGGTCGACGAGCTCGGGTTCGACGATCTCGACCGGAAGATCCTGACCGTGCTGATCGAGCACTACGGCGGTGGCCCGGCCGGCCTCAATGCGCTCGCCGCGGCGGTCGGGGAAGAGCGCGGGACGCTCGAGACGATCGTCGAGCCGTACCTGATCCAGGAGGGCTTCCTGAAGCGCACCCCCCAGGGGCGGGTGGCGACGGCGCGCGCCTACGAGCACCTCGGGTTCGACCGCACCGGCCGGCGGACCGGCGACGGCCAGAGTGTCCTTTTCTAAGTGAAGCACGGCGTTTTGATCGTCAACCGCGCGGCCGGCGGGCGGCGGCCGGACGAGCTGGTGCAGCGGCTCGATGCCCTGCTCACCCGCTCCGGCTATCGGATCGACGCCGTCTTCACCGCCGCTCCGGGCGACGCCACCACCCTCGCCCGCCGCGCCGCCGAGGCCGGAGCCGACGCGGTCTTCGCGCTCGGTGGCGACGGCACCCTGCGCGAGACCGCCCAGGGCCTTCTCGGCACCGGCGTTCCGCTCGGGCCGCTCCCCGGCGGCACCGCCAACGTCCTCGGCCTCGCCCTCGGCCTGCCGCGCGACCCCCTCGTCTGCGCCGAGTCGATCTGCCGGCTCGAGCCGCGGGCGGTCGACGTGGGAGTGGTCCGTTCGCTCGCCCCGTCGAGGCCGGAGGCCGAACGCCGAGAGCGGGTCTTCCTGATGATGGCCTCGGCCGGGCTCGACGCCCGCGTCCTCGCCCGGCTGTCGGTCGAGCGCAAGCGCCTCTTCGGCCGCGCGTACATCGCGGCGCGCGGGCTCGCCGAGTGGTGGGGCTACGACTATCCCGGCCTGCTCGTCGAGGTCGACGGCGAGACACACCCGGCGAGCTTCGTCGCCGTCTCGAACATCGCGCACTACGGCGGCCCGTTCCGGATGGCCCCCGCCGCCCGGCTCGACGACCACACGCTCCATCTGCTCCTCTTCCGCGGCACCGGCCGCGTGCCGACCCTCGATTTCGTCTGGAGCGTCGTGCGCGGCCGCCACGTCGAGCGGGCGGACGTGATCGCGCGGCCGGTCGAGCGGGTGGTGCTCCGCGGCGCCCCATCCGCGGAAGGGGGGGCCGGCGACCGGCTCGACGCGCAGCTCGACGGCGACGTCTGCCCCGAGCCGCCCCCGCTCGAGGTCCGGCTGGCGGCCGAGCCGCTACCGGTGCTGGCACCCGCCGTCTGCTGACAGACAGGGTATAAAGAGGGTCACGACCGTCGAGAGGAGACCCCCTGTGCCCGATCCCAACCCCCCACAGCCCCCGCTCCCGGCCCGCGAGGGCCTGCGCCCGATCTTCTCGCCCGAGAGCGTCGCCGTCATCGGCGCCTCTCGCGAGCGCGACTCGATCGGTTTCGCCCTGCTCCACAACCTGGTGACCGAGGAGCTCGCCGGCGCCCTCTACCCGGTCAACCCGTACGCCGAGTCGATCCACTCGCTCAAGGCGTACCCGTCGGTGCTCGACATCCCCGACCCGGTCGACCTGGCGATCGTCTCGGTGCCGAAGAAGGTGGTGCGCAAGGTGGTCGAGGAGTGCCTGGAGAAGGGCGTCCAGGGCCTGGTGGTGATCACCGCCGGCTTCTCCGAGACCGGCGAGGATGGCGCCGGCCGCGAGGCGGCACTGCGGCGGGCGGTGCGCGCGGCGGGGGTGAGGATGATCGGTCCCAACTGCATGGGGGTGATCAACACCGACCCCGGGATCTCGCTCAACGCCACCTTCGCCCCGGTGCCGGCACGGCGCGGCACGATCGGCTTCGTCAGCCAGTCCGGTGCCCTCGGCGTGGCGATCCTCAACGTCGCCGCCGACCTCGGCATCGGTCTGACCCAGTTCGTCTCGATGGGCAACAAGGCGGACGTCTCCGGCAACGACCTGCTCGAGCAC
>CAZLLV010000464.1:0-4610 GCA_964560325.1 uncultured Thermoanaerobaculia bacterium
GATGGACCGTCCCCTCCGCGTCCCGGACCGCGATCAGATAGTCGCCGTCGGCAAGGTCTTGCCATCGCCACCAACCATCCGGCGGAACCTCGGCCTGGGCCACCTCCTCTCGCATGCGCGAGTATTCGTCCACCCGGCTGAGGTGGAGACGCCACGGCCGATTCCTCGGATCGGTTGCTGGGTGCACGGACACCTCGAGATCCTGAGGCGGGTGGAGGATCACCGGCGGATCGAGTCGCGTCTCGGCCCGTTCCGAAACCGGAATGGGCGCGCGTCGTGCCTTCGCGTAGCCGGGATGCTCCACGACCAGCGCATACTGCCCCGGCGCGACATCGGTGAAATGAAAGAAACCCCGCTCGTCGGGTCGGACTGCTTGGCGGAGTCGGGCGAATCGCTCGCCGACGTCCTCCGAGAGGGCTTCGTCTCCCCGGGCGACCAGCGGCTCCAGGCTGACTTCGCAGCGTTCCGGCTGCAACGAACCGGCCGCCGCTTCGATCCATCCGACCACCGACGCTCCCGGCCGCAGAGTGAAGCCGCCGAGGTCCCGCGAAGCACCCTGCTCGACCTCGACGCCCCACCGATAGTGGGAGATGAAGCCTCTGGCGCGGAGCCGGATGTCGTAGCGCCCTTCAGGCAGCTCGCAATCGAACGCGGAATCACGGATCGGACACTCGACCGTGCCCCGGACGCGGCCCGCGGCGAAACCGGGTCCGGCCGCGTCGAAACGGAGACTGACGAGGGGAGGAACCTCGACGTCCGCCTCCGTCCGGATCCGACCGGCCAGTCGCCCGGCCGGTAGCAAGGTGAGAACCGCCTGCTCGCCGCCCGCTCGTACGTCGACGACTTCGGGCTCGCTCCAGAATCCCGCGCGCCGCGCCTGGACGAGCCAGCGAGAGCCGATGGGAAGAGACCATACGAAGGGCTCTCCGGACGCTGGCCGCCGATCCGGCCCGGCCGCGCCCTCGTCACCCTCCAGCGGCGTCAGCTCGACCGTCACGTCGTCGAGATCGGCGCTCGGTGTCACCGAAACCTCGAGAGAGGCGACCTCCGCACTCCACGCGGCGACTGCCGCGAGGAGGCACACCAGGAGAGCTGCCGCGATCCCGGCGATTCTCCCGATTCTGGAGCCTGGACGTCGCACGCACCCCATGCCGCGGCTCACGGATCTTGAATGCAGCCGGAAGAGCCTGCGTAACAACCTCCACCGCCCGAACCGCCCCCGCCCTGCACGTCCATGCACCAGGTACTGCCATTGAACCAGTTGTCGATGCAGGTCCCGCCCCATGTAAAGCTCTTACACTTCATGCAACAGACGAGGTAAGAGTCCTGCAAGCAGTCGTAATAGATGTTCTCGGCAGCCACCGGCGACGCAACCAGACCGATGGCGATCACCGCCACCGCCAGCGAAATGGCACGGACGGACTTCGCCCTCTGGGAGAATAGGCTCCTCATCGTCTCTTCCTTTCTCGGTTCCTGATCCACGGATCGGGCTCGAGAGCGGCAGCTTGGCCATGGTTCCGAGGACATCATGAGCATACTAGAAGAGAATGAATCATGCACACTCCCACCTCTCCCCCGACCGGTCGCCTCCTCGCCGTCGACTACGGTTCCAAGCGGATCGGGCTCGCGATCTCGGACCCGGAGCGGCGGTTGGCGACGCCTTTGGAGACGTTCGAGCGCAAGGACGATCGGGCGGCGGCTCGGTACCTGGGGCGGCTGGTGGAGCGGGAGGGGGTGAGCGGGATCGTGCTCGGGGAGCCGCGGCGGCTCGACGGGTCGGTGGGCGAGGCGGCGGAGCGGGTGCGGCGGTTCGCGCGCCGGCTGGAGGAGAGCCTGGGGCTGCCGGTCGAGCGGGTCGACGAGGCGCTCACCAGCGTCGAAGCGGAGCGGCGCCTGCGGGCCGCCGGCATCGATCCGGCCGCCGAGACCGGACGGGTCGACGCGGTGGCGGCGCAGATCCTGCTCCAGGAGGTGCTCGACCGCGACGCCCGGCGCGCGGCGAGCGACGGGTAGAATCCTCCTCCATGCGATTTCTCAAGGCCCTCGGCTGTCTCGTGCTCCTCGCCCTCCTCGCTGCGGGCGCCGTCGCCTGGTGGGCCTGGTCGACGCTCGGACGCCCCCACGGCGACGGCGAAGCGACTCTCCTGGTCGAGCCCGGCACCGACGCCGGCACCATCCTCTCCCGCCTCGAAGAGCGCGGCGTGATCGCCGACGCCCGCCTCGCCCGCGCCTGGCTGATCTACGGCGAAGGCGACCCGCCGCTCCACGCCGGCGAGTACCGCTTCGAGCTGCCGCTCACCACCCGCGAAGCACTCGCCAAGATGATCGCGGGCGACGTGGTGCTCCACCAGGTGACGGTGATCGAAGGGTTGAACCTGGAAGAGACCGCCCGCGTGCTCGCCGGCGCCGGCTTCGGCGAGCTCGACGCCTTCCTGGCCGCGGTGAACGACCCGGTCCCGATCGCCGACCTCGACCCGGTGGCCGAGAACCTCGAGGGCTACCTCTTCCCGGAGACCTACTCGTTCGTCCAGGGGACGTCCGAGGAGGAGATCGTCGAGGCGATGGTCGAGACCTTCCGGACGCACTTCGACCAGGAGGTCCGCCCGCTCCTCGGCGACCGCCTGGTCCTGCCGGCCGGCGGGGTTGCCTCGGAGCCGGAAGCCGGCACCGAGGTGGTCGGCGAGGAGGAGGCCGGGGACGACGCGGCGACCCCGGCCACGCCGGCCGACGAGCCGAAACGGCCGCTGCCCGAGGACGCGGGCTCGGAACGGCGCTGGACGGTGCGCGAGCTCGTGACCCTCGCGAGCATCGTCGAGAAGGAAGCCCAGATCGACGAGGAGCGCGGCCGGATCGCCGCCGTCTACACGAATCGCCTCGCCGCCGGCATGGGCCTCTACGCCGACCCGACGGTGATCTACGCCCTCCTTCTCCGCGGCGAGTACGACGGCAACCTGACGCGCGAGAACCTGCGCGTCGACTCGCCCTACAACACCTACCGCTACGCCGGCCTGCCGCCCGGCCCGATCGCCTCGCCCGGCCTCGGCAGCCTGCGCGCCGCCGCCGAGCCGGCGGACGAGCCGTACCTCTACTTCGTGAGCCGCAACGACGGTACCCACGTCTTCTCCCGCACCTTGGCGGAGCACAACCGCAACGTGCAGCGCTGGCAAAAGCAGTATTGGCGCGAGCGCTGGGCCGAAGAGCGCCGGTCCCAAGAAGATGCCGGCGCTTCCCCCGAACCGGATTGACACCGGCTAAACCCTGGTGTATCAAGAAGGTTCCTGAACAAGGGGGAACGATTTTTTCGCGGCCGGCGGGGCCGCCCCGGGGCTCTGTGCGAGCCGAGGGGAGTCCCGCCCAGCGAAAGCAGGCGACTGAAGGAGAGAGCCGTATGAGCACCCGTGAAGAGTTCGGCAAGTACCTCCTGTTGAAGAAGCTGGCCGAAGACCCGCTGGGCGAGACCTTCCGCGCCGGGCGCCTCGGCAGCCGCGGCATGGAGCAGGTCGTCCTGCTGCGCGTCTACAACGGCCAGGCGGTCGACACCGCGCGACTCGCCGCAGGCCTGGAGGAGCGCAAGGAGGTCCAGTCGGCGCTCAAGAGCCCGAACATCGGGAGTGGCGTCGACGTGGGCCGGGTCCGGGGCGTGCCCTACGCCGCCTACGACTACATCTCCGGCAAGGCGCTCTCCACCCTCTCTAGCCAGGCGCAGCGCGAGGGCTCGCCCTTCCCCACCGACCACGCGCTGCTGATCGCCGACCGCATCGGCCTCGCCCTGACCGCGGCCTTCGAGGCCCGGCACGGCGGTGGCCGCGTCCAGCACGGGATGGTGGTGCCGCACCTGGTGATGGTGTCGAACGAGGGCGAGACCCGCCTGCTCGGCTTCGAGGCCGGCCCGGCGCTCGCCGCCCAGGCGCAGGCCCTGCCGCCGGAGATCCAGCGCTACGTGGCGCCGGAGGTGCGCACCGGCGGCGCGCCCGGCAAGGCCTCCGACGTCTTCTCTCTCGGCGTCATCCTCTACGAGCTGCTGACCGGCAAGCCGCTGCCGATGATCCCCGGCGCCGGCTACGACGCGGTGATCCAGCAGGGGCGGCTCGCCGCCGAGGGCAAGCCGATCCCGCCGGAGATCGCGGCGCTCCTGACGCGCAGCCTCGCCGCGCCCGAGGGTCGCATCCCGGACCCGTCGAGCTGGCACAAGGCACTCTCGAGGGTGATGGCCGACGGCGGCTACAACGCCACCACCTTCAACCTCGCCTTCTTCATGCACAACCTCTTCCGCGACGAGATCGAGCGGGAGAGCCGCGAGATCGAGGCCGAGAAGACCATGGACGTGCCGGCGCGGGCGACCTCGGTCGCTCCGGAAGGCGTCCAGACCCTGAAGATCCCGCAGGAGGAGGTCCGGCGCGCCGCCGCGGCGGCCGGAGGTGCCGCGGCCGGCGCCACGTCCGACGACACGAGCACCGTCATGGAGCGCTACGACGACGTGACCCCGGAGGCCGGCGCGGGCTCGAAGAAGGGTCTCTTCATCGCGCTCGCCGCGGTCCTGGTGATCGCCGCGATCGCCACCGGCGTCTACTTCGGCATGCTGCGCTCGGCCTCGGACGAGGAGCCTGTCG
>CAZLLV010000465.1:0-5621 GCA_964560325.1 uncultured Thermoanaerobaculia bacterium
CGGCGAGCAGGCGCTCGCGGGCGCCCGCGCTCGGCGTCTCGGGATCGAGCGCCCACGGCAAGAGGCCGAGGGTCTCCGCCGACAGCCGCCGCAGGGTCGCGTCGGCTTCCGACTCCGGCCCGGACGCACCGGCGGCCGAAGCGGCGTCCCCCGCCACGGGGTCGCCGCCCTCCAGCCACTCGAGCGCGTCGAGGATCGCCCGGTCTTCCCGGTCGGTGGGGTCGGTCACAGTAGCTCCCTGATCTCGTCTCGTAGCGCCGTGCGCAGCTTCTTCATCGCCAGGAGGGTGCGCGTCTTCACGGTACCGAGCGGGATGCCCGTCCGCTCGGCGATCTCGCTCTGCGTCAACCCCTGGTAGAAAGCGAGCTCGAGCACCTCGCGCTGCTCCTCCGGGATGCTCGCGAGCTCGGCCCGCACGCGGCTTCGTCTCTCACCGTGGAGTACGCGCGCGGCGCCCTCGGCGGATGCATGCCCGTCCCCCGCTTCGCTCCTCACCGTGGCGTGGGTACGCTCGACGACGTTGCGGCTGCGGACGCGGTCGATCGCCCGGCTGCGGGTGATCAGCACCAGCCAGGTGGCGACCGACGAGCGCGATCCGTCGTAGGTCCGCGCGCGGTTCCAGGCGTGGACGAACGCCTCCTGCACGACCTCCTCGGCGTCGTCGCGGTCCTTCACCACCTTGCGCGCCAACCCTAGGAGCATCGGAGCGTAACGGTCGTAGAGCTCCGCGACCGCCTCCTGCGCCTCCTGGTCGCCGCGATCGCCGCGGTCGCCGCGCGCGATCGCGCGCACGAGCGACGCATCGGCGGCGGTGGTCAGGTGCTCGGTGCGGGTGGCGGGGTGCATGGTCGGAGGTTCGGCGGTCGTTCGGCCTTCAGTCCTGCGGCGCGACCGGCGTCGGGCGTCCTTCGTCGTCGACCTGCACGTAGACCACCTCGGCCTCGGTCACCTTGACCCGCCCGCGCCCGAGCGCACGGGCCGCCTCGACCGTCACCCGGACGGTGAGCGAGGTGGTGCCGACGCGGACGGTCTCGGTGAAGAAGCTGACCAGGTCGCCGACGAAGACCGGGGCGTGGAACTCGACCTCGCGCATCGCCACGGTCACCAGCCGGCCGGTCGAGTGCCGGTGCGCTTCGACGGCGCCCGCCTGGTCGATGTAGGAGAGGATGATGCCGCCGAAGATCGTGCCGTAGGCGTTCGTGTCCTTCGGCATCAGGCTCACCCGGATCGCCGGCTGCTCGGGGCCGGGGCCGGCCACCGGGGCGGTCGGGGTCTCGGCCGGGGTTGGGCTCGTCTCGCTCACGCCACCTCCTCGGGAACGGCCCGCGGCTCGGCGAGAGCCTCGGCGCGGGCCTCGTACTCCTCGTAGCACCGCCGGCAGCGCGCTTCGTACGACTCGCCGTCGCCGACCAGGATCTGCTCGCCGCCACCCGCGAAACGCTGGCTGAAGTGGGCGGTGCCGCCGCAGCGAACGCAGACGGCGTGGACCTTGTCGACGAACTCGGCGCGGGCGAGCAGGAGCGGCATCGGCCCGAACGGCCGGCGCCGGTAGTCGAGGTCGAGCCCGGCGACGATCACCCGCACGCCGGCATCGGCCAGCCGGTCGGCCAGGTCGACGAGCGATTCGTCGAAGAACTGCGCCTCGTCGATGCCCACCACCTGGGTGGCGGCGTCGAGCCGGTGCACGATCTCCTCGACCGAGGCGACGGTCGAAGCGTCGAGCACCCGGTTGTCGCGGGTCACCAGGCACTCTCCCGCGCCCCGGGTGTCGGTCGCCGGCTTGAACACCTGCACGCGCTGGCCGGCGATCGCCGCCCGGCGCAGGCGCCGGACGAGCTCCTCGCTCTTGCCGGAGAACATGCCGCCGGTGATGACCTCCACCCGGCCGTGCGTCCGGTCCTCTTGTCGATACGCTCTCATCGCGACTCGCGGTCGATGGCGCCACGAAGGCCCTTGGCAGCGCCGACGATCGGCGGTAGGGTCGGGGCCGCTCGGCGGACGACCTTATCGTAAAGCCGGCATCCGAAGCATGGCACGCCCCAAACACAGACAGCGCGTCTTCACCTACGAGGAGGCTCTCGACTGCTTCCCCCAGGTGCGCGACCTCACGGCGGCCGCGGTGCGCCAGATCGAGTCGATCGTCAACCGGGTCCAGAGCCTGGACGAGATGGACTCGCGCAAGGCGGAGATCGAAGAGGCCTACGACCGCGTGGTCCAGGCGTGGGCGATCGAGGTCCAGCGGCTCGGCTGCGAGGTGAAGGGGCTCTGGCTGGTCGACTGGGACAGCGGCGACGGCTACTACTGCTGGAAGTACCCGGAGGCGACCGTCTCCCACTACCACGCCTACGACGACGGCTTCGCCGGTCGCGTGGCGATCGTCTGAGGCCCGGCCTACCCCCGCGCCGCGAGCAGGTCGTCGGCGTCCAGCTCCGCGATCGACCCGACCACCCGGCCGGCCGCCGCCAGCTCCGAAGCGGCGCAGGTGTGCGCGACCGCGACCACTTCCAGCCCCGCCCCACGCGCCGCGGCGACCCCGGCCGGCGTGTCCTCGACCGCCACCGCCTCGTGCGGGTGGAGGAGCCGGTCGGGCAGCGGCGGCGCCGCGTTCAGGCCCTCGATGGCGAGCCGGTAGCCCTCCGGATCGGGCTTGCTCACCGCCACGTCCTCGGCGGTCACCAGCACCTTGAAGGCGCCCCGCAGGCCCTCCTGGACGAGCGCGCCCTCGACCTCGTCGCGCAGCGCCCCGCTCACCAGCCCGAGCTGGAGGCGCCGCGCCGCGAGCTCACGCACCAGCTCGGCGGCACCCGGGAAGAAGGGATAGCCCTCGGTGCGCACGGTCTCCTGGTAGTAGCTCGCCTTGCGGGCGGTCAGGCGGATCAGCCGCGGCTCGTCCGGGCGCTCGCCGGCACGCTCCAGGAGCTCGCGGAAGGCGGCGCGGTCGTCGAGCCCCACGAAGTGGTCCCAGTACTCGGCCTCGCCGAACGGATCGATCCCCTCCTCCTCGAGCACCCGCTGGAACAGGCGCATGTGAAGGGGCTCGTCGTCGACCAGGACGCCGTTGAAATCGAAGAGCACCGCCCGCCGCATCCGCTCGATCATACCCGCCGGGAATGAGGCCTCCGCGGGCGGCGTTGTCGTCCACATGGAACCGACCGTCCAGAACCCGACCGCCACTCCCGAGACCCAGCCGGAGACCGCGACGCCCGACGTGCCGGTCGCGCTCACCGACAAGGCCGTCCGGATGGTGCAGCTCACCCGCGAGGAAGAGGGCCTGCAGCCCGAGTCCGGCCTGCGCGTCGCGGTGCGCGGCGGCGGCTGCAGCGGCTTCGAGTACGCCCTCGACTTCGAGACCGAGCAGCGCGAGAACGACATGGTGTACCAACAGGGCGAGCTGACCGTCTACGTCGACGCGCTCTCCGCGCGGTATCTCGCGGGCACCCGGATCGACTACGTGATGGGCGCCCAGGGCGCGGGGTTCAAGTTCGAGAACCCGAACGCCGTGGGCTCTTGCGGTTGCGGGTCGTCTTTCGCGGTCTGAGCCGCTCCGGCAATTCCGGGTCCTCGTAGGGGAGGAGTGTTGTCTCCTCCCGCGCCGCCCCGCCCTACTTCAGTCGACCAGCGGCAGGTCGCCGACCTCGGCCTCGCCGCCGCCGGCGACTTCGAGGCGGGTGCCGGGCTCGGCGCCGCGCTTGTGGAGCACGGCGAGACCGATCGGACCTTCGAGCGCCGGCGAGAGCGCCGCGCTCCCCACCTTCCCCACCGATCGGCCGTCGAGCAGCAGCTCCGTCCCCTCCGCCGGCGGCTCGTCGCCGTCGAACTGGAGGCCGCGGAGCGTCCGGTTCACCCCGCCGCGGTAGTGGATGCGCGCCACCACCTCCTGCCCGAGGTAGCACCCCTTGGTGAAGTTCAGCGCCTCCTCGACGCCGGTCTCCTGCGGCAGGTTCGAGTCGTCGTAGTCGCGCCCCCACCGGGGCACGCCCGCCTCGATGCGCACCGTGTCGAGCGCGTCGAAGCCGACCGGCTCGACCGCGGGCGCCGCGAGCAGCGCCTCGGCCACCGCCTCGGCGTCGTCCGCCGCCACCCAGAGCGTCCAGCCTTCTACGCCGAGCAGCGGCCGGTTCGCCAGGCGCACGCTCCGGCCGGCGATCTCGGCCTCGCCGTGCCCCCAGCGCGCCTCGGACGCCGCCGGAAGGTCGCCGACGACCTCCCGCAGCACCGAGCGCGCCTTCGGCCCGGCCAGGGTGAGCGGTACGAGGCCGTCCGCGGGCCGGATCTCCACCCGGTCGGCGAGCAAGTAGAGGCCGAGGTGGTCGCCGGCCGCCCCGGCGCGCCCCGGCGGTAGCTCGAGCAGGAAGCGGTCGCCCAGCTCGAGGAGGGCGAAGTCGGCGATCACGCCGCCCTTCCGGGAGGTCAGGAAGCCGTACGCTCCGCCCCCTTCACCCAGGCCGCGGACCTCGCAGGTCACCATGCCGTTCAGGAAGCGCTCACGGTCCGCGCCGGCGATCTCGAGCCGGTCGACCCACGAGCGGTCGGCGAGCCCAGAGCGCGTGCGGAGCACCTCGACCTCGTCGGCCACCGAGGAGTAGACGGCCGGCACCCGTGCGCCGGCGCGCTCGGCGAGGTCGGCTCCGAGCCGTTCGTGCAGGGCGCGCAGGGGGAGCTCGCGGAGGGCGGAGGCTTCGACGGCGGCGGTCATCGGCTGGATAGTAACAATCCGCCCGCCATCCGGCCGACCCGCTAACATCACGGCATGAGCCAGACGACCGCCAGCCGTGAGCCCTTCGACCTCGTGACCCCCGCCGGACGCACCCTCCACGGCTTCGTCGACCGCCCCGAAGGGCGGGCCGAGCGGCCGACGGTAGTCGTCTGCCACGGCTTCAAGGGGTTCATGGAGTGGGCCTTCTTCCCCCACCTCGCCGAGCTTCTCGCGAGCCGCGGCTTCACGGTCGTGCGCTTCAACTTCTCCGGCTCCGGCATGGTGCCGGGCGAGGACCGCGCGACCGACCCGGAGGGGTTCCGCCGCAACACCTTCACCCGCGAGCAGGAGGATCTCGACGCGGTGCTCCGGGCGCTCGGGAACGATCTCGCCCACGGCCTGGTCGACCGCGACCGCATCGGGCTCTTCGGCCACAGCCGGGGCGGCGGCGCGGCGGTGCTCGCGGCGGGGTCGGAGCGCTGGAGCCCGCGCGTGCAGGCGCTCGTGACCTGGGCCGCCGTCGCCACCTTCGAACGCCTCGGCGCGGAGGAGATCCGGCGCTGGCGCGAGACCGGCGAGTGGGTGGTGACCAACTCCCGCACCGGCCAGGATCTGCCGATCGCCGTCGACCTGCTCGACGACCTGGAGCAGAACCGCGAGGCCCTCGACGTCCGCGCCGCCGCCGGCCGGATCGAGGCGCCGTGGCTGATCGTCCACGGCGACGCGGACGAGTCGGTCTCGGTCGAGGACGGGCGCTCGCTGCTCGCCGCCGGCGGCGGCCCGGACGAGGGACGGCGCGAGCTGCTCGAGGTCGCGGGCGCCGGCCACACCTTCGGGGCCGTCCACCCCTTCGCCGGCCCGACTCCGCAGCTCATCGAAGCCCTCAACGCCACCCAGCGCTGGTTCCGCAAGCATCTCGCCTGAG
>CAZLLV010000466.1:0-6568 GCA_964560325.1 uncultured Thermoanaerobaculia bacterium
GGCGGTGCTTCCCGCCACTCGGCGCAGGCCTCCGCCGCCGCCGCCGCCGCCGCCGCCGGGTCGTGCCGGGTGCGTACGTGCTCGCGCGCCGCCTCTCCCATCGCGCGCAGGCGTTCCGGCGCCGCGAGGAGCGCCGCCACCCGCCGCACCAGCGCGTCCACCTCGGGGTCGGCTTCCGGATCGGCCTCCGGGTCGGCCGCGGCGTGGAGCGGCACCTTCACCGCCAGCTCGTCGGGCAGCTCGGCGAACTGCGCGTGGTCGGAGACGATCGCCGGCCGGCCGGCGGCGCGCACGCGCAGGAGCGAGGCCGAGGTCTCGCCGGCGGTCGGATAGCGCAGGTTGAGGGCGAGGTCGCTGGCGGCGATCGCGAGCTCGAGGTCGCGGTAGGGCACGAAGCCGGTGACGTGCACGCGGTCGGCCACGCCGAGCTCCCGCGCCCGCTCCTCGAGTCCGGGCTCGCCCGGGCGGTCGTACGTCTCCCCCACCACCAGCAGGTGGACGTGCGCGAGCTCGGGGGCGGCGAGGGCTTCGACCACCTTGGCGGTCCGCTTGATCGGGGTCTGGAAGCCGAACGAGCCGAGCACCGGCGCTCCGTCCGGCACCCCGAAGCGGCGGCGGAAGGCGAGCCCGTCCTCGGGCGAGGCGGCGGGCGGCAGCGGCACGCCCATCGGCACCACGGCGACCCGCAGCTCCGGGTCCTCGGCGGCGAGCTGCGCGGCGGCCCAGGCGTTGTGGACCAGCACGCCGCGCTGCCGGCGGAGCAGCGTCCGGTGGGCCTGCAGCTCGAAGAGCATCGCCTCGACGTGCGCTCCCCACTCGCGCGGCCGGGCCGCCTCCTCGCCGATCCAGCCGTGGTCGGCGGCGAGCCGGCGCCGGTAGGCGTCGAAGTCGCGCGCGCCCAGGGTCTCTTCCGACAGCAGGTGGTGGAGGACGAGGTCGTGGAGGGTGAGCACCCCCGGCCGCCCGAGCGCCATCGCCTCGACCGGCTCGTGGTGGCGGTTGTTGCCCATCTGGTAGAGGGGCAGGCGGTCGGCCGCCCCGGCAACAGCGGCGGCGCTCCCCGCCGGCACGACGCCGAAACGCTCCGCCACCTCCGGGTCGACCGGCTGGCCCGGTAGCCCGAGCACCCGCAGCGTGCCGCCCCGCGCGCGCACGGCGTCTTCCAGGTGCGGCAGGAGATCGACCGAGTAGTCGGCGATCCCCGAGCGCACCGGCGGCAGCGGGGACGCGTAGTCGAGCGCGAGGTTCACGAGGAGCCCGCTTCTACGCGGGAGCCTGGGCCGGCGCGCGGCCCTTGCCTCCGGCGGCCGCGGCCTCGCCGTCCTGTGCCATCCGGCTGCGCAGCCACGACTCGATGAACGGGTCGAGGTCGCCGTCGAGTACCCGGTCGGTGTCGCCCATCTCGAAGCCGGTCCGGTGATCCTTGATCATCCGGTAGGGGTGGAGCACGTAGCTCCGGATCTGGCTCCCCCATCCGGCGTCGAGCTTCTGGCCCTCGCGGATGGCCCGCTCCTCCTCCCGCTTCTTCATCTCCCGGTCGTAGAGGCGCGCGCGCAGCATCTTCATGGCCGTCGCCCGGTTCTTGATCTGGCTGCGCTCGTTCTGGCACGCGACCACGATGTTGGTCGGCATGTGGGTGATGCGCACCGCCGACTCGGTCTTGTTGACGTGCTGGCCGCCGGCCCCGGACGAGCGGTAGGTGTCGATCCGCAGATCCTTGTCCTCGATCTCGATCTCCACGTCGTCGTCGACCTCGGGGTAGACGTCGACCGAGGCGAACGAGGTGTGCCGCCGGCTCTGGGCGTCGTAGGGGCTGATGCGGACCAGCCGGTGGACCCCCGCCTCCGACTTCAGGTAGCCGAACGCGTACGGTCCGCGGATCGCCAGCGTGGCGCTCTTCAGGCCCGCCTCGTCGCCGTCCTGGCGCTCCAGCATCTCGACGTCGAAGCCCGCCTGCTCGGCGTAGCGCAGGTACATGCGCAGCAGCATCTCGGCCCAGTCCTGCGACTCGGTGCCGCCGGCGCCCGGGTGGATGTTCATCAGCGCCGGCTTGTCGTCGTCCGGGCCGGAGAGCATGAGCTGGAGCTCGAGCTTGTCGAGGTCGCGCTCGAGCGTGGCCAGGAACTCCACCACGTCGGAGTCCGCCTCGCCCTCGGCGGTCAGCTCGCGCCAGGCTTCGAGGTCGTCCGCCTGCCCGCGCAGCCGGCCGACGAGCTGGACCTGGCGCTCGACGGCGCTCCGGCGCTGGACGATCGGCGCGCTCTTCGCGGGGTCGTCCCAGAAGCCGGGCGCCCCCATCTCGCGGTCCAGCTCCCTCAGCTCGTCTTCGGGGCCGGCCTGCTCAAAGATACCCCCGGAGGTGGTCGAGCTGGGAGGCGAGGCGGTCCATGCGCTGGTAGATCTCGGGGCCGATCATCGGTTCACTCCTTGGCGGCTGCGGATGTTATCAGGGGGGTTCGAGCGGAATCAGCCGGCGCCCGGCCGGCGCGCCGCGCGCAGACCGTAGACGATCGCGGCGAGCGCGAGGAGCGCCGAGAGCACCGGCACCGCGAGCGGCGCCCGGGCGAAGGGCGAGATGTCGGTACGGCCGACCACGCGGGCGTAGAGGACGTCCTCCTCGCCCACCCCCAACTGCTGGCGCACCGAGCCGTCGGGCGCGATCACGCCGGAGACACCGGTGATCGCCGCGCGCAGGAGCGGGCGCCGGGTCTCGGCGGCGCGCCAGCGGGCGGCGGTGAAGTGCTGCCACGGCGCCCAGGTGTCGCCGTACCAGGCGTCGTTGGTGATCGTGACCAGGCTGGTCGCCCCCTCCCGGACCAGCTCGGCGACCTCGGACGGGAAGGTGACCTCGAAGCAGATCGCCATGCCGAAGCGGTCGGCGCTCCAGGGCAGCAGCGTCACCTCCGCCGCCGGGCTGTAGTCGCCGGCGCTCCGCGCCAGCGAGTCGATGAACGAGAACACGCCGGCGAGCGGCACGTATTCGCCGAACGGCACCAGGTGGCGCTTGTCGTAGCGCACCTGCCGTCCGCCGGGGGCGACCAGGAAGGCCGAGTTGTAGTAGACCTCGCCCTCTTCGAGCGTCGGGTGCGGGCGGCCGGTCCGGTGGGTCGAGTTGAGGATCACCGGGCAGCCGGTCCGCTCGACCAGCTCCGACAGGTCGCGCGCCAGCATGCCGCCGCTCCCGAGCTCGAACGGCCAGGCGGCGCTCTCCGGCCAGATCACGACCGCGCCCGGCCGGTCGCACGCCTCTTCCGTCATCGCGAGGAGGCGCCGGTAGTTCTCGCCCGTCAGCTCCGGGTCGTAGTCGACCTGGTTGTAGATCGCCGGCTGGACGATCCGGACCTCGGTGCCGACGCCGCCGCCCACCCGGTCGTCCGGCGCCGGCGGCACCGCGTAGCGCGCCGCGACCGCCAGGAGCAGCAGGACGGAGAGGACGGTCCCCAGCGCCGGCGACGCGACGCGCGCCGCCCGCATGGAGCGCACGAGCGCGAGCGCCACGCTCGCGTTCACCAGCACCGCCAGGAAGCCCACGCCCCAGACGCCGATCCAGGCGGCGAGCGGCAGGGCGCCGGGCACGCCCGTCCAGGCGTAGCCGGCCAGGTTCCAGGGGAAGCCGGAGAAGAGCCAGCCGCGCAGCCATTCGAGGGCGATCCAGAGCCCGGGCAGGCCGAGGAGCGCCGCGGCCGTGGCGAACCGGTCGCGGGCGGCCACCACCGGGTCGCCGGCCCGGCGCCAGACCGCGAGGCCGAGCGCGCCGAAGATGCCGGTGAAGAGCCCGAGGTAGAGGGCGAGGGCGCCGAGGAGGAGCCAGGAGAGCCAGCCGGCGAGGCCGCCGAAGGTGACGAGGGTCGGCGCGATCCAGGGGATCGAGACGAGCCAGAAGACGGTGCCGTGGAGCCAGCCGAGGGCGAAGCCGCGCCGCGCCCGCCGCGCGGTCGCGAGCGCCAGGAAGAGCGGCACCAGCGCGATCCAGGGCGCGACCGCACGAGCCTCGGCGGCGAAGCAGGCCGCCCACAGCGCCCCCCCCACCGCCGCCACCAGCCACGGTCCGATACGGCTCGAGAGTCTCATCGACCCTCGGACGCAATGAGAGCCCATCGTGGGGCTCTCACTGGGTGATCCAGGTTTCCATGCCGAGAGCGCGGCGCAGGCGCTCGGCGGTCGCCTCGGCGTCGCTCCGGCGCTCGAACGGGCCGACCCGGACCCGGTAGAAGGTGCGCCCGCCGTCGGCGAGCGGCGACAGGAACGCCCGGAAGCCGTTCTTCTCGAGCCGCGAGAGCACCTCGCGCGCCTTCGGCTCCTCGGCCGACGAAAAGACCTGGATCACCACGTCGCCGGTCGAGAGCGAGCCCGACGGGGTCGGCCGCGACCGCTCGGTCTCCCGGGCGTCCGAAGACGCGCCCGCCGTCTCGTCGGGCGGCTGGGCGGGCTCGGCGTCGGCCTCGCCCGGGGCGGCGCTCTCCTCCCGCGCCGCATCCCGGCCGTCCACGTCCTCGAGCAGCGTCGTATCCGGCCGCGGCTCGCGCGCCACGTCCTCGAGGTCGCGCGGCCGGTCCATCGGCTGCTCGTCGAAGAAGGAGAGCTCCTGGAGCGGCTCCTCGCCGTCCGCCTCCTCGCGGGCGATCTCGACCGGCCGCTCCTCCCCATCGCCGCCGTCGCTGCCGACCCAGACGCCGGAGAAGAAGGCCGCCACCAGGCAGACCAGGAGGACGACGAAGGCGACGAGCACCTGTCGTCCGGTCAACGCGATCTCGTAGTAGCTCGGCTCGTACGGGTCACTCACGGCGTGGACGGCTCTCTCGGGAGGAGTTCAGGGGAGGTCAGCGGATCGGATCGGTCGGCGGCGGCCCCGGCTCCGGTCGAGCACCCTGGGCGGCGTCGCGGCTGGTGAACGCCTCGAACGCCTTCAGCATCTCGATCGGGATGGGGAAGAAGATCGTCGAGTTCTGCTCCGACGAAATCTCCGTCACTGTCTGGAGGTAACGGAGCTGGAGGGTCATCGGATTCCTCGACATCGCCTCCGCCGCCTCGGCGAGCTGCTTCGACGCCATGAGCTCGCCGGTGGCGTGGATCACCTTCGCCCGCTTCTCGCGCTCGGCCTCCGCCTGGCGCGCCATCGCGCGCTGCATCTCGACCGGCAGATCGACGTGCTTGACCTCGACCATCGAGACCTTGATCCCCCACGGGTCGGTCTGGGCGTCGATGATCTCCTGGAGCTGCTCGTTGAGCTTGTCGCGCTCGGACAGGAGCTCGTCGAGCTCCGCCTGGCCGAGCACCGAGCGCAGCGTGGTCTGAGCGAGCTGGCTCGTGGCGTAGAGGTAGTTCTCGACCTCGACCACCGCCTTGCCCGGATCGACCACGCGGAAGTAGACGACCGCGTTGACCTTCACCGAGACGTTGTCCTTGGTGATCACGTCCTGCGCCGGCACGTCGTGGACCACCGTGCGCAGCGGGATCTTCACCACCTGGTCGATCGGCCAGAAGACGAAGATCAGGCCGGGGCCTTTCGCGTGGGCGAGCAGCCGGCCGAGCCGGAAGATGACCGCGCGCTCGTACTCGTTGAACACCCGGATCCAGCGACTGAGCAGAAAGAGCCCGATCGCGACGATGGCAAACAGTCCGAAAAGTCCTTCTCCGAGCATGGTGTATCCCCTCTTCTCTCTCGTTTTCCCGTTACGCGGTCTCGTCCTCGGGCGTCGCCCGCACGCGGAGCCGAAGCCCCTCGCGCGCGAGCACCTCGATGCGCTCCCCCGCCGCCACCGGACGCTCGTCCTCGGCGGTCTCGGCGTCCCACAGCTCGCCCGATACGAACACTTTACCCCGGGGAGCGAGCGCCGTGCGCGCGCGTCCGTGACGGGGCATCCGTCCTTCGTCGATCCGATCCTCGCCGTACAGCCGCTCCGGACCGGAGACACGGCCGGAGATCCAGATGCCGAGCCGGGCGGCGAAGCCGGCGAGCCGGGAGACGAGGAAGATCGCGAACAGCACTCCGCCGAGGACGGCGAGGTGCGTCGGGACGTCGGCCAGGGCCATGGGAGCTCCGCCGCCCCTCAGGTGACGGCGCTCCCGGCCGGCAACGGCCGGTGGTCGGCGACGGGCCGCACGCGCAGCACCATCCCCTCGACCGCCGTCACCTCGACCGGCTGTCCCTTGGCGACCGGAGCGTCGGCGACCGCGTCCCAGATCTCGCCGTGCACGAACACCTTGCCGTCCGGCGCCAGATCGCTCCAGGCGCGCCCGCGCTCGGTGACCATCCCCTCGGAGCCGGTGCGCACCCGGTTGCAGCGGGCGCGCAGCACCTGGAGCATCAGGAAGACGACGACCACCACCGCCAGCGCCGAGACGCCGATCAGCGCCGACAGGCTGACCCGGAGCGCCGGGTCGGCGGTGTCGAAGAGCATGGTGCCGCCGATCAGGATGCAGGCGACCCCGGCGAGGGTGAGCAGGCCGTAGCTGGTGATCTTGATCTCCGCGATGAAGAAGATGAGCGCCAGAGCGAGCAGGGCGAGGCCGGCGGCGTTCACCGGCAGCACCGACATGGCGTAAAAGCCGAGCACCAGGAAGATCG
>CAZLLV010000467.1:0-4701 GCA_964560325.1 uncultured Thermoanaerobaculia bacterium
ACGTGCTGCGCCCGGCGATCCGCGAGCTCGAGCGCGAGCTGCGGAGGCGCCGGCACACGGCGAAGGTGGTCGAGCGCGAGGACTCGATCCGCCTGACCGTCGCCGTGCACACCCGCCACGCCCGCGACGGCTCCCTCCGGATGGCCCACCACCCCGACCGGCTCGACCAGCTCCGGTTCGAGTACGAGGGGATCGAGATCGTCCCCGACACCTTCGACGTCCCGCTCGACAAAATCGACCGGCCGCTCGTCGACAAGGCCCTCCTCCGCCTGGTCGAAGGCCTGCTCGCCCGCTGACCGCGCGGCTGGCGGCCAGACCCTGGCACGAACCTGGCAGTCACTCCTCTCCGAGGGCGGCCTCAACGGGGGACGAAGACCACAGAACGACCACGCCGCCCTCCCAAAAAGGAGGCCGTCATGCGAGCCATGAAGCTCGTTCTCGTGTTCCTGTCGATCCTCTCGCTGAGCGCGCCGGCGGGGCTCTCCGCCCAGAAGCGGGGCCCCGACTCGGATCGTGGCAAGGCGAAGGTCGAAAAGCCCCAGAAGGCGCACCCGGCGGGGCAGGCGAAGAAGGCCGAGAAGAAGCAGAAGGTCAAGCAGGGCAAGAAGGCCAAGAAAGCGAAGAAGGCGCGTCCCGCGCCGCGCGAGGTGCGGCCGCTCCGACAGGCCGCGCCCGACCGGTCCCGTGACGAGCGGCCCCGCCGCGCGCCGGTCTTCCGGGACCAGCGGCGCACCCGCCCGGGGCCGCAGCCCGACCGCGTCGCCCGCGACGAGAGAATCCGCTTCCGCGGCATGGACGCGAACGGCGACCGCCGGATCTCACGCTCCGAGTGGCGCGGGAACGACGTGTCGTTCGGCAACCAGGATCGCAACGGCGACGGCATCCTGTCCGGCGCCGAGGTCGTGCCCGGGGCGCGCCCCCGAGCCGGTGACCTGCGCTTCCGCCACGACCGCCTCGGCCGCCGGATCGCCCTCGCTCCGGCGCCGATCACGACCCGCATCGCCCGCTTCTACGACGAGACCCGCACGCACGACCGGACTCGCACGCGCGTCCCGTACCGTGCCGAGCGCGTCGGCGGGCGTGCCGACGCCGACCTGGTTCGGATCGAGCTCGGGCTCGATCCCGTGCGCTTCGACCGCTTCGACCGCTTCGGGGGCTCGGAGGGCTCGCTCTTCGACCGGCTCGCGCTGCCACTCGCCCTGTTCGTGACCCAGGCGCTGGTCGACGACGTCGACACCTTCGTCACGACCGAGCGCTTCTCGAGCTACGACCGCGACTACGACGGCTTCGTGGCACCGGCCGAGTGGCCGGGCGGCGGCCTCGGGTTCGACCGTTACGACGCGGACGGCGACGGCTACCTGGTCCGCCGCGAGCTCTACGCCGACGACGAGCTGATCGTCATCGACCGCGACCGTCTGCTACTCTTCCAGGGCCTCGACCTCGACGACGACGGGCTGATCGCGCCCTGGGAGTGGCCGGGCGATCTCGACAGCTTCTGGTTCCGCGACGAGAACGCCGACGGCGCCGTCGGCCTCGACGAGTACCTCGGGCTCGCCGTCGTCGACCGCCCGGTGCGCGACCTCGAGTTCGACGCGATCGACTATGACCGTGACGGCGAAATCGCGCGCGTCGAGTGGGTGGGCGATCCGTACCGCTTCCACCGCCTCGACCGCAACGACAACGGCGTCGTCGGTCGCTGGGAGTACGCCTTCGGCTGGTTGCGCGGCGCCTGAAGCGCGAGCCGCCCGCGCGTGCTCAGCGGCTCGGCTCCTCCCGCCGCTGCCAGCCTCGGCAGGCGACGACCGGCAGCGGTGGGTAGCGGGGGAAGCGCGGGTCGGTCTCGGCCCGGCCGCAGCGGAGGAAGAGGCTGGTCCGCGACGTGAGGACGCGGGCGTGCCGGCAGGTCTCGCACAGGCCGGCCCGCACGCCCGCCTCCGCCAGGCGGACGAAGTCGTCCGGAGTCGCCGGGCGTCCGGGTCCGTCCGGCATCAGTCGATCGAGGCCACCGCCTCGGCCTCGGTGATCGGCGCGCGCCCCTCGGCCAGGCGCTCCAGGGACTCGGTCGGCCCGAGCACGATGAGCTGGTCGCCCGCTTCGAACACCGTCTCGGCGTCCGGGATCACCCGCTCCCGGGCACCCCGCTTGATCTCGATCACCCGCACGCCGCGGGTCTGGGGCAGGCGGGTCTCGGCGAGAGTGCGGCCGACGAGGTCGGGCGGCACCTCGACCAGCCGGACGGCGAAGTTCGGCGGCAGCTCCACGTAGTCGCGGCTCACCTCGTCGTCGCGGCCGGAGACGAAGGTCGCGAGCAGTGCCGGCCGCCCCAGCACCTCCTGAGCGTAGATGGCGAGGAGGTCCCGCTTCGAGAGCACTCCCCGGAAACGGCCCTCGGCGTCGATCACCGGCAGCCGCTCCCAGTTCGAGTGGCTGAACACCTCGGCGGCTTCGTCGAGCCGGTCGTCCTGGAGGAGCGTCCGCTCGGCCGGCCGCAGCAGGTCGTGGGCGACCACCGCCGTGAGCTGCCCCGGGTCCTCCAGCACGTGCTTGATGTCGTGGAGCGAGATCTCGCCCAGGAGGCGTCCAGTGTCGTCGACCACGAACAGGCGCTGTCGATGGGCGCCGAAGAACCGGTCGACGACCTCGCGGTAGCCGGTGGCGGGGTGCAGCGTCTCCCGGTCCTCGCGCGCCAGGTCGCGCACCAGCATGCCCGCCATCACCGCCTCTTCGAGCCGCATGTTGAGGTCGACGCCCTTCCTCTGGAGCGCCTCGGTGTAGATCGAGTAGGGGTAGAGCTTGCGCGAGATCACGCTCGACGTGATGCAGGCGACCATCAGCGGCAGGATCAGGTCGTAGTTGCCGGTGAACTCGAACAGGATCAGGATGGCGCTGATCGGAGCGTGGCTGGTGCCGGCGGTGATCGCCGCCATGCCGACCGCGGCGTAGGCCGGATAGGCCGCCGTGGTCTCCGGCCAGAGCTGGTTCGCCACGTGGCCGAAGGCGCCGCCGACGAGCGCCCCGACGAAGAGCGACGGCGTGAACTTCCCGCCCACGCCGCCCGAGCCGTCGACCAGCGCGACGGCGAAGATCTTGACCGCGGCGATCGCCAGAAAGAGCGTCGGCAGGCTCAGGTCGAGCGGCGCCCCGGGCGGTCCGATCGGCGGCATGACGCCGAGCAGCAGCGCGTTGGCCGGCTCCTGCCCACCCTCCAGGATCTGTGGCACGTAGACCGCGCACAGCCCGAACAGCGCCATGCCCGGCACCGGGCGCACCCAGGCCGGCACCGGCAGCGCCTGGAGCGAGCGCGAGAGCTTGCGCACCCCGAGGACGAAGACGATCGAGGCGAACGCGCAGACCAGCCCGAGAAGCGTGTAGGAGAGGATCTCCCAGCGGCTCACCAGCGCCGCGTCCGCCAGCGCGAAGCGGTGGGCCGGCCCCTCGAACGACCGGGCGATGATGGTCGAGATCACCGAGGCGCCGACGATCGGCCCGAAGATCTGGGGCGCGAAGTTCCCCAGGATGACCTCCATCGCGAACAGCGCGCCGCCGATCGGGATGTTGTAGGCCGCCGCCAGACCGGCCGCGGCCCCGCAGCCGACCAGCACCTTGACCCGGTGCGGCGGCAGGCGGAAGCGGCTCCCGAGGCGCGAGGAGATCATCGCGCCCAGGCGGATCATCGGCCCCTCGCGGCCGAGCGAGCCGCCACTGCCCACGGTCGCGATGGCGGCGATCGAGCTGACCAGGATCGGCCGCACCGGCACCCGTCCCCCGCGCAGAGCGACCGACTCGATCAAGATGCCCATGCCCGGCCCGTCGGCCGGACCGCGGGCCGCCAGGATCACCAGGACGATCAGCAGCCCGCCGACCGCCGGCGCGGCGACGATCCGCCAGAGCGGCAGCTCGGCGGCGGCCACGAGCAGCTCGGAGGAGCCGAAGAGGAGGGCCTGGAGGCCGTCGATTAGCTTGTGGACGGCGACGCCGAGGAAGCCGGCGACCACGCCGACCACCCCGATCAGGACCAAGAAGATCCGATCCTCCCGGGTGGCGAGACCGAACTTGCGGGCGAGAATGAACTCGGCGCTCTGCCGCCACTCCCGGAGGCGCTCGACGACCGCGGAGAGACCGAGCCTCATGGGCCGGCAATCTATCAAGGCGGGTGGGGGGACCGGGACTGCCCCGGCCCCCCGGGGAGGAGACTCCCGCGGCCGGAGCCGCGGAGGTCGGGCTGACGGCGTGGGGCGAGACATCCGCCCTGGACCCCCGATCGACGCCGCGGACGCGACCCCGGGAGGCCCGGAGGGGCGGCCCGGCCCGAAGGCCCTGCCGCTTACATAGAATTATACGGATAGGAGAAGCTACGTGTCCAACCACCCGACGACTTTCTCGCCGGGCCTGTAACATCGCCCTCCGATGAGCAAGACCAGCCTGTACGAACGAGTTCTCGCCAAGGTCGGCGCCGGCCGGTCGGCCACCTCTCCGAAGGTACGCTCCTCCGCCGCCGTCGCCCTCTGGCGCCGTGCGGACGACGGCCTGCGGGTCTTCTGGATGCGCCGCAAGCCGGAGATGCAGTTCATGGGGGGCTGGCACGCCTTCCCGGGCGGCACCGTCTCGAAAGAGGACGCCGCCGCCCGCGACGCCGGAGCCGAAGGGCCCGAGGCCGGAGGGCTCGCCTGGCTGCGGGGCTCGCCGCGGGGTCTCGCCGCC
>CAZLLV010000468.1:0-2798 GCA_964560325.1 uncultured Thermoanaerobaculia bacterium
CTCGGTGCTCTGGGTCGACGACGAGAGCACCTACGAGCGGATCGTCGAGTTCCTGGACGACGTGCAGCCGGGGCTCCTCGGGCGGGTCAAGCTCCACGGCCAGGAGACGCCGCTCTTCGAGCGCTTCGGGATCGAGCGCCAGATCGAGTCGGCGCTGCGCAGCAAGGTGTGGCTCGAGTCGGGCGGCTACATCGTGATCAACCCGACCGAGGCGCTGGTCGCGATCGACGTCAACACCGGCCGCTTCGTCGGCAAGACGAACCTCGAGGAGACGGTACTCGAAACCAACCTCGAGGCGGTGCGCGAGATCGTCCGGCAGATCCGCCTGCGCGACCTCGGCGGGATCATCGTCCTCGACCTGATCGACATGGCCGAGGAGGAGAACCGCCAGCAGGTGTTCCGGGCCCTCGAGGAGGAGCTCGCGAAGGACCGGTCGAAGACCAAGATGCTGGCGATCTCCGAGTTCGGCCTGGTCGAGATCACCCGCAAGCGCTCGCGGACCAACCTCGAGCGCCTGCTCACCCAGCCCTGCCCGTACTGCCAGGGGAGCGGCCGGGTGCGGGCGGTCGAGACGATCTGCCTCGACCTGCGCCGCAAGGTGCTCGAGAGCCGCGAGCTGGCCTCCGAGGGCGAGCTGCTGCTGCGCGTCCACCCCGACGTGGCGCGCGCCCTCCAGGGCGAGGAGCGGGAGGTGCTGGCCGAGCTGGAGCGGGAGCTCGGCACCGAGTTTCTGATCCAGGCCGACCCGAGCCTGCACCACGAGCGCTTCGACGTCGTGGGAGTGTGACCGAGATGGGCGAGCGGGTGATCGACACCGAAGGCTTCGCCGTCGGCGGCTGGCACGGCGTGGTCGCGTCCGCCCGGCGGCCGCTCGACCTGACGCGCGCGGTCGAGCACCTCACCGATCCCGCCTCCGCGGCCGAAACGCTCCACTGGGGACGCAACTACCTCTACGCCACCGAGATCGAGACCGCCGACGGCCCGCTGCCGGTGGTCGTCAAACAGTTCCGGCACGAAGGCACGCGCCGGCGCCTCGACCGCCGGCTCAAGGGCTCGAAGGCGGAGCGAAGCTGGCGGAGCGCCGAGGCGATCCTCGCGGCCGGCCTCGACACGCCGGAGCCGGTGATGCGGATCGAGGCGGACGACCCGGGCGGCCCGTCGTTCTACGTCACCCGCCGGGCCGAAGGGGCGACCGAAGCCCGCTACCCGCTGCGCGCCGCCGCCGCCGGGCGGGCCGAGGAGGAGTTCCCCGAGCTCCCGCTCGACGAGCTGCTCGACGGCCTGGCCGCCCTGGCGCGGCGGCTCCACGAGGGCGGCATCTGGTTCCGCGACTTCACGAGCGGCAACGTCCTGCTGTCGCGCGACGGAGACGGCACTCTCCGCCTGTCGCTCGTCGACCTCAACCGCGCACGCACCGGCCGCCGGCCGACGCTCTCCGAGCGCTCCCGCGACCTCGCCCGAATGCCGATCCTGCGGCCCGAGCACCAGGAGCGCTTCCTCCGCGCCTACTGGGGCGGCGAGCCGGGGCCGCTCCGCCGCCGCCTCTACCTCCTGTACCACCACGCCTTCCTGGCCAAGAACCGGCACAAGCGGCGCCTGCGCCAGGTCGGCGGCACGCTCACCGGGCGGGTGATCGGCCGCGGCACGCACGCCCACATCCCGAAGGCGCCGAGCGGAGCGCCGCCCTCCGAGCGGGTGGTCTGGGACCACCTCTCGGACCAGCCGCACCTGCACGCGACGCCGCTCCAGAAGCTCGCCGTGCGCCTGGGCGACGCCCGCACCCACCTCGCGGAGACGGCGGCGGTGATGGGCGCGATGCCGCGGGTGATGCGCCGCTACCGGGAGCTCCGGCGCACGCTCTACCGGGACCCGGTGCCGTTCACCGGCGCCGGCGTCGCGCTCCGGCCGTGGCCGGACGATCCGGACGCGCTGCTCGGGCTGGTCGCGGACCTCGGCGCCCGGCCGGTGCTCCTGCGCCTCCACCCCTGGGAGCCCGCCGATCGCGACGCCGAGGAGGCGCTGGCGAGGGAGCTCGCGGCGCGCGGTCACGAGCTGTCGTTCGCGGTGCCCCAGAACCGGGAGCTGGTGCGCGACCGCGGCCGCTGGCGGGCCGCCCTCGACGAGATCGCCGAGCGCTTCACGCCCTACGGCCGGAGCTTCCAGGGCGGCCAGGCGGGGAACCGATCGAAGTGGGGCGTCTGGACCCCCGACGAGTACGCTGGCCTCGTCGCCGACGCGCGGGAGCGCCTCGCCGCCGCCCGGCCCGACGCCGAGATCCTGGGGCCGGCGGTGATCGACTTCGAGTACCACGCGACCGCCGCGCTCCTCAACCTCGACCGGCCCGGCCTCGACTTCGACGCCGTCTCGGCGCTCCTCTACGTCGACCGCCGCGGCGCGCCCGAGAACCGGCAGGCCGGCTTCGACACGATCGACAAGGTGGTGCTGCTGCGGGCGATCGCCGAGACCGCGAAGAACGCCCGCTCCGGGCGCTGCTGGATCACCGAGGTCAACTGGCCGCTCCGCGAAGGACCGCACGCGCCGGCGGGGCGCAGCGTCTCGGTGGGCGAGGAGGAGCACGCCGACTACCTCGTCCGGTACTACCTGATGGCGCTCGGCACCGGTCTCGTCGAGCGCCTCTTCTGGTGGCAGATGATCGCCCGCGGCTACGGCCTCGCCTACCCGCAGGAAAGCGGGCTCGCCCGCCGCCCCGCCTTCGCCCCCATGGCCCACCTGCTCCGCCGGCTCGCCCGCACCAACTTCGTCGGCCCGGTACCGCCGCCCAGCGCGGACGGCGCGGG
>CAZLLV010000469.1:0-3890 GCA_964560325.1 uncultured Thermoanaerobaculia bacterium
ACTTCGAGTGGACGGTGCCGCTCTTCGGCCTCCTGCCCCGGGTGGAGTTCGCCCGCCTCGCCTTCGTCACCGGCGCGCGCGTCTCCGCGCTCGACGGCGAGGGCCAAGAGCGCGCCCGCCGGCTCGGGATCTTCGCCTCGCTCCTCGACGCACCGCCCGGCTGGACGATCGAGGTGCGGCCGGCGGCCGGCTCGCTCGACGCCGCCCTCGCCCGCGCGCGCCGCGGCAACGGCGCGGTCGTCTTCGGCATCCTGCTGCTGCTCGTCCTGGCGACGGTCGCCCTCGCGTTCTCCGCCCGCCGCGCCCAGGAGATGGCCCGACGCCAGATGGAGTTCACCGCCGCCGTCTCGCACGAGCTGCGCACGCCGCTCGCCGCGATCCGCTCGCTCGCCGACAACCTCGCCGACGGGGTGGTCCGCGAGCCGGAGCAGACGCGGCGCTACGGTACGGAGATCGCGCGCCAGGGCGAGCGGCTGACCTCGATGGTCGAGCAGGTGCTGGCGCTCGCCGCCGAGGAGGGCGTGCGCCGTCCGCGCGCGCCGGAAGCGGTCGACGTGGCGGCGCTGGTGCGGGCCGCCGCGAAGGAGGCGACCGCCGTCGTGCCCGATTCCGAGATCGAGATCGAGGTCGAGATCGAGTTGGGGGACGACCTGCCGCCGGTCCTGGGCGACCGCGCCGTGCTGGAGCGGGCGGTCGCCAACTTGGTGGGCAACGCGGTCAAGCACGGCGCGCCGGATCGATCGGGGGCGGGGAGCGAGCGCCCGTGGGTCGGCATCCGCGCGGTGCGCTCGGCCGATGGCGCCGGGCGGCCGGAGGTCGCGATCGCCGTCTCCGACCGGGGGCCGGGGGTGGCGGCGGCCGAGCGCGACCGACTGTTCGAGCCGTTCTTCCGCGGCGCCGGAGCGCGAGCACGCCAGCTCCCCGGCTCCGGCCTCGGCCTGCACCTCGTCCGCCGCATCGCCGACGCCCACGGCGGGCGGGTGGAGGTGGCGCCGGCGCCCGGCGGAGGCAGCCGCTTCACCCTGCACCTGCCGGCGCACGAGAGCGAGGCCGCGACGTGAGCGCGAAGATCCTGGTCGTAGAGGACGAGGCGGCGCTGCGGCTGGCGCTCTCCGACCGGCTCGCGAGCGAGGGGTACGAGGTCGAGACCGCGGCGGACGGCGACGCCGGTTTCGAGCGCGCGGCGGCCGAGCCGTTCGACCTGGTCGTCCTCGACGTGATGCTCCCCGGACGGAGCGGCTTCGACGTGCTGCGCGACCTGCGCAAGGAGGGTGTCGGCGTGCCGATCCTCATGCTCACCGCGCGCGGCGAGGTGATCGACCGGGTGCTCGGCCTGAAGCTCGGCGCCGACGACTACCTGGTGAAGCCGTTCGAGACGGCGGAGCTGCTGGCACGGATCGAGGCGCTCCTGCGCCGGGCGCGGCCGGACACCGAGGGCGGCACCTTCGCCTTCGGCGACGTGCGGATCGACTTCCGGCGCATGGAGGTCACGCGCGGCGGCGAGGCGGTCGACCTCTCGGCGCTCGAGTTCCGGCTGCTCCGCTTCCTGGTCGAGCACCGGGGTGAAGTGCTCGACCGGGAGACCCTGCTCGACGAGGTCTGGGGCTACGATGCCGACGTCTACTCGCGCACCGTCGACCAGCACGTCGCGACCCTGCGCAAGAAGATCGAGACCGACTCCCGCCACCCGCGCCACATCCTCACCGTCCACGGCGCCGGCTACAAGCTGGTGGTCTGAAGACGAAGGGCCCCGGCGACACCCTCGCGGCGCCGCCGGGGCCCCTCGAACCGCAGAGCGCGCGATCAGAGCTCGCAGTTCAGCTCGGTCTCGGCGTTGCAGGTGTCCGTGCCGCCCTGCCCGTCGGCGACGTCGGCGCTGCCCGACTCGCCGTCCAGGTGGTCGTTACCGCCCTGGCCGTACAGGCAGTCGTTGCCCGAATCGCCGTAGATCGTGTCGGTGCCGTTCCCGCCGTAGATCCAGTCGTCCCCGGCGTTGCCGTCGATCGTGTCGTTGCCGTCGTAGCCCCAGATGCACTCGTTCAGCGACGTGCCGTTGATCGTGTTGTTGGCGCTCGTGCCGTAGATGTTGCTGGTGCAGGTGATGTTTTCGCAGCCGGTCGGTGGGTTGCACTCCTCGGCGCACGTGTTGCCCCAGGCACCGCAGGTCGTCTCCACCTGCTCGAAAGTCACGTCCGGAAACTCCCCTACGCGCTCCAGGTAGAAGCAGGTGGTGGAGCAGGGGTCGGTGCACTCGCACAGGGCGCAGTGGCTCTGCGCCGCCGCGGGCGAGGCCGCGGCGAAGAACAGACCACCGACGAACAGACAGACACACAGCAGGCTCAGCTCTTTCGCTCTCATGACAGGTTCTCCCGATCGAGATCCCACGTCAGGTGTCCAACAGCTAGGATTTGAGCTGAAGCTACTAGTTCACCTTCTTTCTTGTCAATACTCTAATACAAGAATCTTCGAGAGGATCGAAAAGGCCCCCGCCCTCGCGCCGGGAAAGCGCGAAGGCGGGGGCCGATTCGGCAGTGCTCACGTACCTCGACAGGTCACGCGAGCGCGTACGCCGAGGTCACCGGTCAGCAGGAGATCCGCGTCTCGGTCGCGGGATCGGTGCAGATGTCGGTCCCGGCGCCGCCGTCACCGTAGTCGGTGCCCGCTTCGCCGTCGATGTGGTCGTCGTCGTTCTCTCCCCACAGGCAGTCGTTGCCGGAGTCGCCGTAGAGCGTGTCCGTCCCGTTGCCGCCGTAAATCTTGTCGTCGCCGGCGTTGCCGTCGATCGTGTCGTTGCCGTCGTAGCCCCAGATGCACTCCTTGTCGGCGGTGCCGTTGATCGTGTTGTTCGAGCTGTTGCCGTGGATGGTGTGGGTGCAGGCCTGCGCCGAGCAGCCGGTGCTGCACGAGCTCGACGTCGTACAGGTGCCGTGCCAGCCGCAGTCGGTCTCCACCTCCTGGGGCTCGCCCCCGATGATGATGAAGCGCGTGCACACCGTGTCGCAGCTGCTCTCGCAGGTACAGACGAAGCCGCAGGGCATCTGTGCCTCCGCCGATGTGGCGCCACCCAGGAGGGCGCCGAACACGCCCAGACAGACGAACAGCAGACAAGCATTTCTCGCTCTCATGGCACAGGTCTCCCGGACCGAAGTCCACTGTCAAAGGTGCTACGATTAGGGTTGCCTGCTTAACTTACTTTAGAAATTGTTAAGGTGTCAATACCGACGACCCTTCTCCTCGTCCTGGCTCTGCTCGTCAGTCCCGGGACGCTCCGGGCGGCGCCGCCCGAGGCGCTCGTCTGTGGCAGGGTGGCCGCTCCGGCCGGCTCCCCTCCGCCCCAGGGGGCGCGCGTGGAGCTCCGCGACTCCCCGACCGCCGAGGCGGCCACGGCCCCGGTCGACGCCGACGGCCGCTTCTGCTTCGATGCACCGAGCGCCGGCCACTACCAGGTGACGGTCCACGCGCCGGGATTCCTGACGACGTCGCGGTCGTTCGACGCTCGGAGCGGCGAGGCGGTCGAGCTGCCGCCGGTGACACTCACGCGGGACGCCGGCGTGCTGCTCGAGGTCCGGGGCGCCGCGGGAGAGCCGGTGGCGGGAGCCGAGGTCCGTGGCGAGACTTCCGCGGACTCCGGCGAGGGGTGGCGGCCGGCGCCGCGCGGCGGGCGGACCGACGACCGGGGCCGGGTACGTCTCTCGCGCGGTTCCGGCGAGGCGCTCGAGCTGTTCGCATCGGCCGGGAGCTCGATCCACCTCGTGGTACCCCTCCCCGCGCCGCCCACCCCGGACCGGTCCGGAGCGCCCGCGTTCCTCACCGCGCCGCTGCCCCCCGCCGGCGAAGGCGCCCCCGAGAGGCCGCCGCACGCCCTGCTGCCCGCCGGTCGGCCGGCGTAC
>CAZLLV010000470.1:0-16868 GCA_964560325.1 uncultured Thermoanaerobaculia bacterium
GGTTCCTCGAGCGCTTCGGGCCGCAGGTCGCCGAGGTGGTGGCGGCCCACGAACGGGGCCGGGACCGCGTCGGGCTGCGGACCCCGAGAACGCTCGAGTACCTCGCCTGGCGCTACGGCGAGATCCCCACGGTGAATTACCGCGCCTTCGTCGTCGCCGAGCGGGAGGAGCTGCAGGGGTTTGCGGTCTGGCGGGCGGCCGCCGGTAAGCGGGGCCTCCCCACGGCGGTCGTCACCGAGCTCTTCCTCCGCGACCCCTCGGTGCCGGCCGCGGCGAGGCTGCTGAAGAGCCTCCGGCGCCACGGCACGGCCGGTTACGTGCTCACCTTCTTCCCGCAGGGAACGATGGAGCACACGGCGCTGCGCCGCGCGGGCTTCCGGCGAATCCCCGGCGAGGGGCGGGCGTTCACGGTGAAACCGCTCCTGCCGACCGGCGTCGATCCGACGCTCGAATCGTCCTGGGACCTGACCCTGGGCGAGCTGGAGGTGTTCTGATCTCCGCCGCGACGCGCGAGCGAGAGGGGCTGAGAATCGCCCAGGTGGTCACCCGGCGCCAGCTCCGGGGGGCCGAGGTGTTCGCGGGCCAGCTCGGTCGGGGACTCGCCGGCCGGGGGCACACCGTCGCGCTGGTCTCGCTCTACGCTCCGGGGGAGCCGCCCCTCACACCCGCGGACGTGGAGATCGTCGACCTCGGTGGGCGTCGGGGTCGGGACTTCTCGCCGGCGCTGCTGCGCGCCCACGCGGCGTTCCTGCGCCGGTGGCGGCCGGACGTGGTGCAGGCGAACGGCTCCGATACGTACAAGTACCTGGTCCTGGCCCGGCGCCTCGCCCGGCTCCGCACTCCGCTCGTCTACCGCAACATCAGCATCGCCAGCGCCTGGCTCCGAGGCCCGGCGCACCGGGCGTGGAACCGCTGGCTCGCGCGCCAGGCGGACGCGATCGCCGCGGTCAGCCTGGCCTCGGCCGCGGACTATGCGGAGGTCTACGGTCTACCTCCAGAGCGGATCTGGACGATCCCGGTCGGAACGCCGGTCCCCGAGCGGGTCGATCGCGAGGAAGCCCGCCGGCGCCTTGCCTCGATCCTGGGCGGCGATCCACCCGGCCCGTTCGTGCTGCATGTCGGGAGCTTCACTCCCGAAAAGGACCACGCCGTCCTGCTGGAGGCCTTCGCCCGCGTGAACCGGCGACACCCCGAGGCGCGGCTCGTGCTGGCCGGCGACGGCCCCCTCCGGCAGGAGATCGCGAACCGCGTCGGCGCCATCGGTCTCGGCGAGCGGGTGCAACTCGTGGGGGCCCGCGACGACCTCCAGGAGTGGATGGCCGGCGCCGATCTGCTGGTCCTGTCGAGCCGGATCGAGGGGCTGCCCGGGGTGGTCCTCGAGGGGGCGGTCCGAAGGCTCCCGGTGGTCGCGACCGACGTCGGGTCGGTATCCGACGCCGTCGTGGACGGCACGACCGGGCTGCTCGTTCCGTCCGCCGACTCAGACGCCCTGGCTGCGGCCCTCGACCGACTCCTGGCCGACTCCGGGCTCAGGGAGCGGATGGGCACCGAGGGGCGGGAGCACATCCGCCGGTGCTTCTCGCTCGACGGCGTGGTGGCACGGTTCGAAGCGCTCTACCGGGAGCTCGTCGGAGGCGATCGTGGCTGAGCCACTGCGCGTCTTCCACCTGATCAAGGGCCTGGGCCGCGGAGGGGCCGAGGGGCTCCTGCTCGGCTGCGGCCGCGACTCTGCACAGGATCCGGAGGGCGGCGTGATCTACGGTGTGGGGTACTTCCTGCCGAGGAAGGACGCCCTCGTCGCACCGCTCCGGGAGCGCGGCGTGGAGGTCGTCCGCTTCACCGCCCGCAACGCCGCCGGCATGCTCGTCCAGGTCCCGCGGATCGTCGGTTTCCTACGCCGCTGGCGAGCCGACCTCCTCCACTGCCACCTGCCGCTGGCGGGCGTGGCGGGCCGGCTCGCTGGCCGCCTTGCGGACGTGCCGGTGGTCTACACTGAGCACAACGTCATGGAGCGCTATCACCCGTGGACCCGGCGGGCCAATCTCTGGAGCTGGGGGCTCCAGGATCGGGTGATCGCCGTGTCCGGCGAGGTGGCGGCGTCGATCGCGAGCCACACTGGCGTGCGAGTGCCGGTCCGGGTCGTCCGAAACGGGGTGCCGGTGGCCCAGCTCCAACGGGACTCCGAGGCCGGCGCGGCCGTCCGACGAGACCTCGGGATCGCGCCGGATGTACCTGTGATCGGCCAGGTGGCGGTGTTCCGGCCACAGAAGCGCCTGGACCTGTGGCTCGAGACCGCCGCCGCGATCCTCCGGCAGCGCCCGGAAGCCCGTTTCGTCCTGGTGGGTGACGGCCCGCTCCGCGGGAAGATCGAAACCGAAGCGCACGAGCTCGGTCTGAGGCACGCGATCTCCTTCACTGGCCTCCAGGACGATGTCCGGCCGTACCTCTCCGCCATGGACCTGCTCCTGGTCACGTCCGAGTTCGAGGGCCTGCCCCTGGTGCTGCTCGAGGCGATGGCCCTGGAGCTACCGGTGGTGGCCACCTCCGTCGGGGGCATCCCGGAGGTGGTCCAAGACGGAAAGACGGGTCGGCTCGTGCCCTTCGGTCGGCCGGCCGAAGCCGCCGTCGCGGCGCTCGGCGTCCTCGAGGACACGGCGGGGCGCGCAACCATGGGCCGGAGAGCTCGGAGCCTCGTGGCCGAACAGTTCGGGACCGACCGGATGCTCGACGAGTTGGAGAGTCTCTACCGGGGGGTGGTGGATGGTGCCCGGAAGCGGTGAGCTCACCGTGCGCAGAGCACTCCCCGGGGACCAGCCGGCCCTCCAGGAGTTGCTGGCGCTCTGCCTGGGGCCGGGCTCCGTTCCCAGGACGCCGGCCTTCTGGAACTGGAAGCACGAGGAAAACCCGTTCGGCCCTTCTCCGATGCTGGTCGCCGAGGCCGGCGGGCGGATCGTGGGCCTGCGCACCTTCCTCCGCTGGCGATGGCGCAGCGCCAGCGGCGAGGTGTCCGCGGTCCGGGCGGTGGACACCGCCACACACCCGGACTGGCGCGGCCGCGGCCTGTTCTCGCAGCTCACACGACGCCTCCTGGACGAGATGGCGGCGGAGGGGGCGGCCTTCGTCTTCAACACGCCGAATCGAGCGAGCGGTGCCGGCTACCGGAAGCTGGGCTGGCGCACGGCGGGGCGGGTTCCGGTCCTGGTCCGGCCCTTGGCGCCCGCGCGCGCGGCCGTGGCGCTGGCCCGGCCGGCAGGTCCTGGCGGCCGGTCGCCCGATGCGTCGAAGCTTCCGGAGGTTTCGGCGCTTCTGGGCCTGCCGGCGCTCGACGAGATCCTGGCCGCCCTGGACCGCGAGCGCGACGATCCGCGGCTCCGCACTCCCGTCGACCGCCGCTACCTCACCTGGCGCTACGGCTCGGCCCCGGGCCTCGACTACCGAGCCCTGTGGAGCGACGGTCCAGGCCCACCGGCGGCGCTGATCCTTCGCCCGCGCGCTCGGGGACGGTTGCGGGAGGTGCTGGTCACGGAGATCCTGGCGCTCCCCGGCAGAGCGGGGCAGCGGGCGGCGGCGGACCTCCTCCGGCAGATCGGCACGCGGATCGAGGCCGACCATCTGACCGCCGTGGCGTCGCGCCAGACGCCCGAGCGAAAAGCACTCCGGCGCGCGGGCTTCCTCCCGGTACTCTTCGGCGGACCGCGCTTGGTCGTGCGAACATTGGCAGACTCGGGGTCGCGGTTTCCCGACCCGACCCACCAGTCCGCCTGGCGCCTGAGCGCTGGAGCCCTCGAGATCTTCTGAGCCCGCACCGTGACCTACGACTTCCTCGGTTTCGTCATCGTCTCGGCTCTCGCGCTGGCGTCAGGAGTCGCCCTCGCGTCCTCGAGGGGCAATCCATTCCCGAAAAACCTCGTCCTGGCCGCCGTGGTCGCCCACATCTTGGGCAGCGTCGCCCGCATCGAGATGATGCGGATCTTCTACGGCGGCGTCGCCGACGCCAACCGCTATTACCATGTCGGGCTCGAGTTCGCCCGCCGGGCCTGGAGCCTCGACCTCTCGGTGTTCGGCCCCATCCACTGGTTGGGTGGCTACGATCGGTTCTGGGGCACCCCGTTCATGGAGAAGCTCTCCGGCCTGGTCCTCACCTTCATCGGGCCGACCCGGCGGGGGGAGTTCGTCGTCTTCTCCATGCTCGCCTTCCTCGGCCTGTACTGGATCGCGCTGGCGGTGTACCGGCAGCATCCAGGTTCCGCGTCTGTTCGGTTCGCGACCTGGATCTGGTTCTGGCCTTCCCTGCTGTTCTGGCCTTCGAGTATCGGCAAGGAGGCCGTCACACTTTTTGCGATCGGCCTGGTGACGATCAGCTACATCGGCCGTCGAGGGCGAGTCCGGTGGCTCCCCTACCTGGCCGGCATGGGCCTCGCGTTCGCGCTCCGGCCCCACGTCGCCGCCGTCCTGGCGATCGCCACCGCCGCGGCGTACTGGCTCCAGTCCTGGAAGAAACCGAGCCCACGCCGTGTCGTCGAGGGCCTCGTCGCTGCGGTGCTGTCGCTGGTGGTGCTCTCCTCGATGAGCACCCAGCTCGGCTTCGAGGCGGATCTCGAGGGCGTCCAGGAGTACATCGACCATCGCTCGGATTTCACGGCTCGCGGCGGGAGCCAGCTCACTGGTACGCCGAGCGGCCCCACCGCCATCCCAATGGCCTTCGTCAACATCTGGATGCGCCCCTTCCTCTGGGAAGCCCACAACGTGATGGCACTCATCTCGGCCCTCGAGCTGACGCTCCTCTGGGGGCTCGCGTGGTACTACCGGCGGGGGCTTCGGGAAACCCTCGCCGGCTGGTGGCACGACCGGATCCTCTCCTTCTCGATCCCGTTGCTCTTCGGCTACACCGTCATGATCGGCCTGACGTTCGCGAACCTCGGGATCATTGCCCGGCAGCGGGCCCCGATCTTTCCTCTCTTGATGCTGCTCATGCTGGGGGGCGGCAAAGCCCTCTCGGCCCGCGCCGCGCGACAACGGAGGCACGGCATCCCTGTACATCCCCCGTCGCAGGCAGCCCGCGTCGGATCTCGTCTCCCGTACCCCGTGTCCCATCGTCCCGGCGAGGATCTGAAGACGTGATCCGGGACGTGGCGAGAGCGCTCATCCCCATGGGCTACCGGAATCGGATCGCCCGGACGCGGGTGTGGCTGCGCCGGCCAACGGCCGGGCTTCGGCGTCTCCCCGACTTCCTGATCCTCGGCGCCATGCGCGCCGGCACCAGCTCTCTATACCGCTATCTGGGAGCCCACCCCTCCGTCTCGCCATCGCTGCGCAAAGAGGTCGAATACTTCACCCGCTGGCACCATCGTGGAGAGGCTTGGTACCGGGCGCACTTCCCGCTCGGTGCTTTCGCCGGGCACCGGCAGTGCTTCGAGGCGACGCCCTACTACCTCTGCCACCCGCACGCGCCGGAGCGTGCCCGTGAGCTGCTTCCGGATGCCCGGCTGGTGGTGATCCTCCGTGAGCCGGTGGCGCGGGCCGTGTCTCACCACCGCCATCTCTCCCACCTGGGCATCGAGACGCTTCCCTTCGAGGAGGCGGTGGCCCGGGAGCCGGAGCGCCTGGCGGGAGAGTGGGAGCGGTTGCTCCGGGATCCGGGCTACGAGAGCCGGGATCACCACCTCTTCTCCTACCTCGAGCGTGGGCATTACGCCGAGCAGCTCCAGAGATGGTTCACGGCCTATCCGCGAGAGCGCTTCCTGGTGCTCGAGCACGACGAGTTCTTCCGTGACCCCGAGATCAGCTTCCGGAACCTCCTTCACTTCCTCGACCTCCAGCCCTGGAGCCCGACCGGGTTCCACAACTTCAGCCACGGAGCCACACACGCCCCAACCGCGAGTGATACGAGCACCGACCTGCCCCCCGAGCTCCGCGACCGCCTCGACGAGCACTTCACTCCCCACAACCGGAACCTGGAAGAGATCCTCGGCCGGAGCTTCGGTTGGAGCTGATGGTGCGCCTGGCACCTGCCGTTCGCGGCGCCCGGGCGGCCTGCCGTCTCGGGAGCCGGCTGATACCTCGCGGGGGGCCGGGGGTGACGGTCCTCGCCTACCACCTGGTGGGCGCAGGCACCGAGTCACCGGTCGACCTGCCTACGGAGAGCTTCCGGCGCCAGATGGAGGAGCTCTGGGAGCGCGGCGCGGAGGTGGTCCCCCTGAGCCGGGCGGTGACCGCCCTGGAGCGCGGCATTCCCCTGGAGCGGGACCTGGTGGCGGTGACGTTCGACGATGCCTACCGCAACTTCGCCGAGGAGGCTCTCCCCATCCTCGACCGTCTTCGTCTGCCAGCCACCCTGTTCGTGCCCACGGACTTCGTCGACGGAGATCGGCCCGGCCCGCTGACGGGTGCGGAGACCCTGCCGCCGGTCCCTTGGGAGCGACTGCGGGAGCTGGCGAGCGGCGAGGGGGTGGAGCTCGGGTCCCACAGCCGCTCGCACCCCGACCTGCGCAGCCTGAGCGAACCGGAGCTGGCGGACGAGGTCGCCGGCTCCAAGCACGTCCTGGAGGAGCGGACGGGCCGGGAGCCCCTGGTCTTCTGCTACCCGCGGGCACACTGGTCCCGCCGGGCGGAAGCGGTGGTCGCCGAGAGCTACCGAGGCGCCGTGATCGGCGGTGGATGGAAGAACCGGCCCGGCTCCGCCTCCCCCTTCCGAATCCACCGGGTCTCGTTGCGCCGCGACATGCCGGTCTCGCTCGCACCGATCCTGGGAGCCGGACTCGTGCTCGAGGAGTGGGCGGCCGACCGCCTGCGTACCCTACGGCGCCCGGAGAGCGATGGGGAGTAGCGGCCAGAGAGATTCGGTGCCGAGGTGACGAGCCGATCCCCGGAGAGGCTACTGACTCGATCCGGCCCGGATCGGCGGACCGTTCCTGCGTCGGCGGGGGAGATGCGCCGCGCCCGATCCATCTATGGTGTCTCCTGCGCGGTGCTGGCGCTGCTCCTGGGTGTTCAGACGCTGCTGCACCGGTGGGGAGCGGACGTCTGGGAGCACGCCGCGGTCGTCCACACCGTCGCCGAGAGCCTCGCCGACCCCGACCATCCGATTCTTCCCGTCGATGCGCCGCACCCGTTCATCGTCCCTTCCGCCTTTCTTGGCGCAGCCATCGTGGCCGGCACCGGCATGGCTCCCCTCGAAGCGCTGGTCCTGGTCGCAGGCCTCAACCTCTCCCTGCTGCTGGCGGGCATCTGGCTCTTCGTCACGGGGATCTCCTGCGGCAGCCAGTGGGTCCCCTCGCTGGCGCTCGCCTTTGCGCTCTTCCTCTGGGGCCTCGACCCATGGGGCTACAGCGGGTTCCTCCACCTGAATCAGATCGGACAGAGCCTCCCGTACCCGTCCGCCTTCGGGTTCGGCTGCGCCTTGCTCACCCTCGCTACGTACGGTCGATGGATCGAGTCTCCTGGAGCCGTCCGACTCGTGGCCTGCCTGGTCCTCGCCCCGCTGGTGATCCTGTCGCACCCGGTCGCTTCGATCTTGCTGTGCACGGGGGTGGCGGCTCTGCTCGTCAAGCATCTCCATCGGGTCTCGGCATGGGGCGGGGCGGCGGGGATGGGGCTCGCGAGCCTGGCGGCGACGCTACTCTGGCCGTACTACCCGTACTGGTCGCTGGTCGAGGCGTCCCCCGTCTTCGACGCCTCGAATCGCGTTCTCTACAATGGTGCGCTGCTGCGCACCGGGCCGTTGCTCGCCGGATTCGCCGTCGTGATCGGACGGCTCCGCCGAGACCGCCGAGACCCCCTGGCCCTGACGGTCCTCGGGCTGACGGGCATCTACGTCGCGGGCTTCGTGCTGGAACGGTGGAGCTTGGGCAGAGTCGTGAGCCCCCTCGCGTTCCTGCTCCAGGTCGCGCTCGCCGACTGGATCGGCGCCCGGATCGGACCCTTCGTGAGGGGGATCACCGCTCCGGGGCTCCGCGGGCTGTCGACGCGCGCCGCGGCCGTCCTGCTCGTCGGCCTCGCCATGGTGAACATGGCGCCGGGATTCGCCCGCACCCTTCCGCCGGCGCTCCTTCCTCGGGTCCTGGCCGAGGACGAGCGACTCGCCCCGATCGACCGACGTCATCGCTTTCTCGCAGCGCATCTCGAGTCCGGGGATGTCGTCCTCGCCCGAGCCAAGACCGGGTGGCCCGTTCCGGCCTACGGAGGGAAGATCCTCGCTCCGGCTCACGCCCAAGCGTTCGTCGACACGACGGCCCTGCGCGCCGATGTCGAGGCCTTCTTCGCGCCTGATACCGACCGGGCCGCTCGCCGACGGATCGTGGACCGTCACGATGCCCGATGGGTCCTGATCGACGCGGCGGACCCACTCGCGGCCCGGGTGCTCCCCGAGATCCGCAGGATGTCCGAGCTCGTGACCGAGGAGGAAGGTCTGTACCTCCTCTCCATCTCCGAGACCAGGCCGTGAGAATCCTCGTCCTCGTCACCCACCCGATGACCGTACGGCTCCTGCTGCGGGGCCACCTCCGGTTCCTCGCCGACGCGGGGCACGAGGTCACGGTCGTCACCTCCCCCGGGCCGGACCTGGAGGGGCTGGCGGAGACAGAGGGCGTGGAGGTCCACACCGTGGCCATGGCGAGGGAGATCAGCCCTGCCCGAGACCTCCTGGCGCTCGTCCGGTTGACCCGTCTCCTTCGACGGCTTCGGCCCGACCTCGTCAACGCCAGCACGCCCAAGGCGGGCTTCCTGGGCCTGCTCGCCGCTCGGTGGGCCGGAGTCCCGGCACGCATCTACACCCTGAGGGGCCTGCGGCTCGAGACGGCCCACGGCCTCAAACGCCGGATCCTGCGCTGGACGGAGCGGACGGCCTGCTCCTCCGCCCACCGGGTCTTCTGTGTGAGCCCGAGCCTAAGGCGGCGCGCCATCGAGCTCGGTGTGGCGGACCCAGAGAAGGCCTCCGTCCCCGGGGCCGGCTCGTCGAACGGGGTGGACGTAGAGCGCTTCGAGGCGGCCGTCACCGATCGGGAGCGGACGCGCACTCTTCGGACGGAGTTGGGCCTGCCCGGAGGAGCTCCCGTCATCGGGTTCGTCGGTCGGTTAACCCGCGACAAGGGGATCGCCGAGTTGGTGGAGGCCTTCGACCTCGTGAGCGTGGAGATGCCGGAGGTCCGCCTGCTCCTCCTGGGCGACTTCGAAGAGGGCGACCCGTTACCACCGGACGTGGTGGAGCGGCTCCGAGCCGACCCGCGCGTGGTGCGCCCCGGATTCGTGCCTGACACCGCGCCGTACTTCCCCCTCATGGACGTCCTCGCCTTCCCGTCGTATCGCGAGGGGTTCCCCAACGCGCCACTAGAAGCCGCGGCGGCCGGTGTGCCCACCGTCGGCACGCGAGCCACCGGCGTGGTGGACGCCGTGGTACAGGGGGAGACAGGAACGCTGGTTCCGGTGGGGGACGGGACGGCGCTGGGGCTCGCGCTACTCGACTACCTGCGGGACGCGGAGCTCGCACGCCGACACGGAACCGCCGCCCGAGAGCGCGTGCGCCGGGCGTTTCGCCGAGAGATCGTCTGGCGCGCCTGGCATCGGGCGCTCTCGGAAGCAGCCCGCGGGGTCGGAGTCGGGCCCGGGGGCGCCGGCTCCGCCCGCCTCACGTAGGGCCTCGAAGCCTGGCCCAGAGCTGGACGAGGCCCCGCCCCGAATAGAGCACGAGGATCGGCATGAGCGGCAGCCTGAAACGGCTGTACCCTTGTCCGGCGGACGTGACGACGAAATAGAGGAGCACGGTCCAAAGGAACAGGTCGACGGAGCCGATTCCGCGAGAAGAGAGCTGATTCCAGAGCCAAGAACCCAGCCCCGTATACACCGTAGCCAGGTAGAGGAGCGCAAAGAGGGAGGCGATCGCAGCCGCAGGCACGCGATAACGACTCCAGTAGCCGGATCGCTCCAGCCGAACTCCGGCCATGCGCAACAGCGGCCCTTCGCCCGGGGCCAGCATCAGCAGGATGCCGCCTCGAACCTGGGACTGCACGAAGAGGAGGGGGTGCTCGAGGATGAGATCGACCGCCTGTTTCCTCCATTCCTCGTCCTGGGAGGGTGTCCATCCGGTGTCGAGGTGGTACTCCCGGTGCCCCTCTTCGAGTCCCAGATCGGCTCGGGCTCGCCTCAGGCTGGTTCCGTCCCGCTGAGCGACCACCGCGGCTCCACGGTAGTAGAGCAAGTTGAACCCTTCCAGAGCGCTGAACTGCTTGCTCCCGGTCAGCAGGTAGTTCCTCACCTGCCACCCTCCGACCCCGACGAGGTACGGCACACAGATCGCGAGCACGACCAGGATCGAGACACGCCAGCTCCAGCGCCGAAGGATGGCGCTCGCGAGAATGCAACCGACGAGTGGCACGATCAAGTAGTACGAGATCGGGCGAACCAGAGTCGCGAGCGTGAGCAGAACCCCCAGAGTCAATGCCGATGGGCCTTTCCGATCGCTGGTGAGCAAGACGACGCCGGCGGCGAGCATGGCCGTGACGAGCAGCGTGAAGAGCGTGTCCGACATCAGCTTCAAGGAGTACGTGAACGACGCTACGTCGAGACTCGCCAGCAGCGCAGCAACGAGCGCCACCCGCGTCGACCCTAGCCGGCGAGCCATCCAGTAGACGAGCACGATCGTGCCCACGCTCAGGACCGTTTGCACGAAGATCGCTGCCGCGTGGCTCTCCCCGAGGAGTGAATACGTCGAAGCCAGGAAGAGCGGGTAACCTGGGGTCCGGCCCGTCTCGGGAACGTCGGGGATTTCGGGATTCGGCGTGAAGGCGCGAAGGTCGAGAAGAGAGAGCGCGGACGAGTGGTAGGTCGCCGAATCCGGATCGAGAAACCGATCCGGCGTCTCGAGCAGGACCGCCCAGGCCGCCCATTTCAAGAGCAAGGAAAAAGCCACGATCGCTGTCAACGAGATCCATTCTCTCGAATCCAGAGCCGACGCCTGGCGCTCCGCCACTGAAGCTCTCACGGGAGGAGCTCCGGCCTGTGGCTCGTGCCAGACGTCGATGGGGATCCGGCGGCGCCGGGCCGCGATTGCGAGACCGCTCGGACTGGCGGGGACGTCCCCTCGAGGTCGAGCCGAGCCAGGCCTCCCGCTTCGGCTCGAAAGAACGATCGTTCGGGGAACAGCCGCATGAGCTCGGGGTTCCGTGCTCCGAGATCCCGTGCGTAGATGACCTCGCCCTCGGCCACGGGGACCGAGTTCTCCAGGAAGACCGAACGGAACTGCTGGTCGGAGACGAAGACGATCGCTCCCTCCACTCCCGCCGACCGCACCTGCTCGACGACCGAGCGGTCGAGCGTCCACCAGCGGTCGGAGCCGTAGAGCGCGCCCATGGGGACCCAGTTGAGGACCGCGGCGGACAGGACGCAGGCGAAGACCAAGGTGGCCGCTCCGGTCTCGGTGGCCAACGGCGAGCGTCCACCGAAGATCTCCCGCACGACGGGAGGGACGGACTCCACGCCACGCACGGCGAGAATCACCAGGGCGCCGGTCGCGAAATAGAGATACCGCGGTCCGAGCTCGAGCCCGATGTGGTACCAGGTGGCGTAGGCCAGGAGCCCGGCGGGCAGCAGGCTCGCGAGGAGATGATCCCACTTCGTTCCGCGCCCCGTCGCGAACAGGAAGGCCACCGGGAGGAGGCTGGGGAGCGCCCATTGGAACAGGTACCGGTTCAGAAACTGTACTCGCACCACCGAGTTGGGGAGCGCCTTCGAGAGATCGAACGCTCGCTCCTGCACCACCGCCTTCTCGTGCGAATAGCCCAAGGTCAACGGATCGCCGGAGATCCAGTAGTTCGAAGCCAGGAGCAGCCCGACGAAGCCGAGCGTCGCGGCGCAGACCGCCAGGAGAGGGGCTGCGTGGCGGCGCGGCGTGCGGACCAGGAGCCAGAGGGACCATCCGATGAACGGCAGGGCCAACGCCACCGCCGTGACGGGACGAACGTTCAGCGCCAGGCCGAGAAATAGACCGGCGAGCAGGCCCTCACGGACCTTCGCGGTCCTTGTCGCTCGCGCGAAGAAGAGCAGGAAGGCGGTGCAGAAGACCAGACTGCTGGCATTGTTGTAGAACTCCGAGGACATGAAGACGAGGAACGGTGAGAGCACGCCGAACAGCGCGGCGAGCCGGCCCGTGCGCTCACCGAAGAGCTCTTTGCCCAGCAGGTAGAACAGGACGACTGCGAAGGCACCGCAGAGCGGATTGACGATCCACGGAAGGCCGAGCTCGAGACCGCCCGCCACCAGCGCGGTATGGCCAAGCGGGAACTGCGAGTACCACCGCCCGGAGTCGATGACCATCGTCGCCAATCGGAAGAACTCCGGCAACGGAGGCGCCTCCGCAAAGAGTGAGCCCGAGGCCAGGATCCGGGCGTGGAACAGGTGCGCAATCCCGGTCGGGATCCGAGGACCTTCGGCGAAAAGTAGACGTGACAGGCCGGCCGTCAGGAGCAGCGTGCCAGAGAACAGGACCGAGCAGAATCGGTGGGGCGGGCTCTCGAGAACCGCCCGTTCGAACCGCGGCGCGATGCGCGCGACGAAGCCGTGGAGCGCCGGCCACGCAGCGTAGAGAACGAGCAGGAAGCCCGGGATCGCCAAGAGGTAGTACAGGTCGATCGCCAGCACGCTCCGGACGAGACCGACGGGCAAGAATCCGAGGAGCAAGATCGCCGATCCGGCGACGAGCCCGACCCACCCGGGCCGCCGCCGGCCGAGCCTTCGAACGCCGTCGGCGAGCCACCGCCTTCCAGCCAGTTGACGAACGGCGGCGACCACGATGGCTCCCCCTACGACGAAGAGCAGAGACACCACCACCCAAAGCCCTCGACCGCTCGGCAGCGGCACTCTATCCAGGGCAGCGAATCCTGGGACCACGAGGCGTAGACGGTTGGGTTCCAGAGTCACCAGCTCTACAAGTCCGAGGATGTGGAGGTTGAGGAGCCAGGCAGCTAGAAGCAGGAGCACTCCGGTGATGCCGGCTACGATCCTCGCGACCTTCCCTCCCGCACGGAGCTGCTGGGGGTCAGACTCCGTGGTCTCGATAGGAGAGCCACGACGGGTTGGATCGAGTGTCATATGTGGTGGAATCCGGTGGATGAGCAGCGTACCCAGTGGACCCGCCACCGTCAACGCCGGCGCGCTGGCGTATGCGGAAAGCCCGTCCAGTCGGGTCCGGTAGGATCTCTACGAGACCCCTATGAGACGCGACGCCTCCTTCTATCAGCGCCACGGCAAGCGAGCCTTCGACCTGGCGGCGGCCGGGGCGGGCGGTGCGCTGCTCGCGCCGCTCGCGGCGGTCCTGGCGCTCCTGGTCCGTCTCCGCCTCGGCTCGCCGATCCTCTTCCGCCACGTCCGCCCGGGCCGGGGCGGCGAGCCGTTCACCCTCTACAAGCTGCGCACCATGCGCGATCTGTTCGACGAAGCCGGCGAGCCGTTGCCGGACGCGGTGCGGCTGACGCGCTTCGGCCGCTTCCTCCGGCGCACCAGTCTCGACGAGCTGCCGGAGATCTGGAACGTGCTGCGCGGGGACATGAGCCTGGTCGGGCCGCGGCCGCTCCTGCTCGAGTACCTGCCCCGCTACACGCCGCGCCAGGCGCGCCGGCACGAGGTGCGGCCGGGCATCACCGGCTGGGCGCAAGTGCACGGACGCAACGCCATCCCCTGGGAGGAGAAACTGGAGCGCGACGCCTGGTACGTCGACCACGTGAGCTTCGGGCTCGACCTGCGGATACTGACCCGCACCCTCGTTCTCGTGCTCCGCCGCGAAGGGATCAGCGCCGAGGGGCACGCGACGGCGCCGAAGTTCGAGGGCGGTCGGCTCGAGCGCGACCTCGAGAGGTCGGGACGATGACGCGCGCCGTCGCGGTGCTCGGCTCGGGCGGGCACGCCAAGGTGGTCGTGTCGACGCTGCGCGCCGCGGGTGTCGAGGTGGCGGCGCTGTACGACGACGACGCGTCGCGCTGGGGAACCGAGGCGGCCGGGATCGAGATCCGCGGTCCGATCGCGGCGGCGGCCGAGGACGGGCACCGGGAGGCGGTGATCGCGATCGGCGACAACCGGACGCGCCGTCGGATCGCGGGCGAACCGGCCCTGGCCGAGATGGAGTGGCGCACGGTGATCCACCCGGCGGCCTGGGTCGACCCGTCGGTCCGGCTCGGGGCCGGCACGGTGGTCTTCGCCGGCGCGGTCGTCCAGCCGGACGCGGTCCTGGGCGAGCACGTGATCGTCAACACCGGCGCCTCGATCGACCACGACTGCCAGGTCGCGAGCTTCTGCCACGTCGCCCCCGGGGCGCGGCTGGCAGCCGGCGTGACGGCCGAGGAGGGGGCGTTCTTCGGCATCGGCTCGGTGGCGATCCCGGGAGTCACGGTCGGCGCCTGGTCCACCCTGGGCGCCGGCTCCGCGGCGGTCCGGCCGGTTCCCGCCGGCGCCGTCGCCCTCGGCGTGCCGGCGCGGGTGGTGAAGCGCACCCGTGGGGAGTCGCCGTGAGCCGCGTCTACCTCTCCCCGCCCCACCTGTCCGGCCACGAGCTCGAGCTGGTGCGCGAGGCGTTCGAGTCGAACTGGATCGCCCCGCTCGGGCCGCACGTCGACGCCTTCGAGCGCGAGCTGGCGGCGGTCTGCGAGGTCGGGCACGCGGCGGCGCTGTCGTCCGGCACGGCGGCGATCCACCTGGCGCTCCGGCTGCTCGGCGTGGGAGAGGGTGACGAAGTCCTCTGCCCGACATTGACCTTCGCCGGCACCGCGTTCCCGGTCCGCTACGTCGGCGCCCGGCCGGTCTTCGTAGACGCCCATCCGGAGACCTGGACGCTCGACCCGGCGCTCGTCGCCGAGGATCTCGCGCACCGCGCCCGCGACGGCCGGCTCCCGGCGGCGGTGATCACCGTCGACCTCTACGGCCAGAGCGCCGACCACGAGCCGATCCTCGCGGCCTGCGCCGAGCACGGCGTGCCGGTGATCGAGGACGCGGCCGAGGCGCTGGGCGCGAGCTACCACGGCCGGCCGGTGGGCGGCTTCGGGCGCTTCGGCGTGCTGTCGTTCAACGGCAACAAGATCCTCACCACCTCGGGCGGCGGCGCGCTCCTGTCGGACGACGGCGAGGCGATCGCCCGCGCTCGCAAGCTCGCCTCGCAGGCGCGCGAGCCGGTTCCGCACTACGAGCACGCCGAGGTCGGCTTCAACTACCGGCTGTCGAACCTGCTGGCGGCGGTGGGCCGCGGACAGCTCCGGGTGCTGGGCGAGCGGGTGGCGGCGCGGCGGCGGAACTTCGACCTCTACCGCGAGGCGCTCGGCGACCTGCCGGGGGTCGCGTTCATGCCGGAGGCGCCGTACGGCCGCTCGAACCGCTGGCTCACCTGCCTGACGATCGACCCGGGAGCGTTCGGCGCCGACCGAGAGGCGGTCCGGCTCGCGCTGGAAGCGGAGGAGATCGAGGCGCGGCCGGTCTGGAAGCCGATGCACCTCCAGCCGGTCTTCGCCGGCTGCGCTACGGTGGGCGGCCCCCTGGGAGTCCAGGTCGCCGAGCGGCTCTTCGAGCGCGGCCTCTGCCTGCCGAGCGGCTCGAGCCTCCTGGACCGGGACCGGCAGCGGGTGATCGAGATCGTCCGGGGCTGCCGGCGGTGACGGAGACGGCCCGCCACCGCGCCGAGCTCCACCGCCGGGTGGCCGCGCGGGTGGCGGGACGGAGCGACGACGACGCGGCCGCCTGGATCGCCGATCACGGCCTGCTCTCGATGGCCGCCTGCGAGGAGCTTCCGGAGGGGGTGCGCGAGCGCCTGCGGGAGCGTGCGCGCCACGTCGCGGCCTACGGCCTGTACGCGATCGAGCGCTTCCGGGCGATCGCCGACGTGCTCGCCGAGCCGGGCGCGGCCGGCGGCGAGCCGATCCCCCTCTGCCCGCTCAAGGGGATCTTCCTCCTCGACTCGATCTACCACGACGACCCCGGCTCGCGCCCCCTCGCCGACCTCGACCTCCTGGTCCCGGCGGCGCGGATCGACCAGGCGGTCGACCGGCTCGGCGACGAGCTCGGGCTGGTCGAGCGCCCGATGAGCCGCCGCCTGCGCCGGATCTACCCGGAGCGCATCCTCGGCAGCCACAACCTCGAGGTCGAGCTCCACAGCCGGCTCGGCTACAAGCACGGCGCCGCCTCGGCCTGGAGCGAGCTCGCGCCGGTGCCGGCCGATGTGCACGACCGGCGGGTCCACGCCCTCGACCGGGAGACGACCCTCGTCCACCTCGTGAGCCACCTGGTCAAGCACCGCCCGCTCTCGCGGCTCGGGTGGGTCGAGGACGTGCTGCGCTGGAGCGAGCGCGGCGTCGACGGCGAGCGGGCGACGGCGGTGGCGGAGCGGATCGGCGCCCGCCGGTCCCTGATCGCCGGGGTGCGGGTACTGCGGCGGCTGGTGGGCGACGAGCTCCTGCCCGGCGTGCCGGATGGCACCGGCCGGGCCGGCCGCGGGATCGCTCTCCACGAGCGCCGACTCTGGCGCGGGATCGCCGACGGTGCCCTGCCCGACCCCCCCACCGGCGGCACCGTCCGCTCGCGATCGGCGAGCCTGGTCTCCGCCGTCTTCTTGGCCGACCGACCGTCGCACGCCGTGCGAGCGCTGGCGGTGAAGGCGGCGGAGCTGGCCCTGCGCGGAGAGCCCGGCCGGTGACGCGCGGCACCGGGCTCCCCACTCCGCCCCACCCGGAGGGCGAGCGCCGGATCGCCGCCGCCCTGGCCGGGGATCGCGAGGCCCTGGCGGCGGTCCTGCCCCGGCTGGCCGGCGGCGGCCACGGCGCCCGCGTCCCGGTCCTCCTCGCCCGCGCGGCGGCCGCCGCCGAACCGCCGGTGCCGGTGCCGGACGTTCTGCGGGCGCTGCG
>CAZLLV010000471.1:0-3912 GCA_964560325.1 uncultured Thermoanaerobaculia bacterium
TCGGTGCTCGCGATCTCGCGCTCCAGCTCGGCGCGCCGGCGGGTCAGCCGCTCGGCCTCCTGCCGCCAGCTCTCCGCCTGCCGCCGGCCCTCGTCGATCTCCCGGGACAGGCGCTCCATCTCCCGCTCGTTCGACTCCAGCCTCTCTTTCAAGAGGTCGAGCCGCCCGCGCCGGCCGGCGCTCGACTCGCGCAGGCTCTCTCGGCGCTCCTTCGCCTTCCGGACCTCTTCGTCGGTGCGGTCGAAGTCGCCCTGGAGCGCGCCGTGCTTCTCCTCGGCGGCCTGGATCTCGGCCGTCAGACCGGCCTGGCGCTCCCGGACCACCGCCACCTCGGAGGCGATCTTCTCGCTCTCGGTCCGAAGCTTTCCGGCCTCCTGGTCGAGCCGGCGGTGCCGGGCGGCGGCGTCTTCCTTACGGGCGCGGGCGACGGCGAGCTCCTGCCGGAGCTGGGCCACCCGCTGCTCCTCGACGTTCTTCTCCCGCGCCTTTTCGCTCCGGTGCTCGACCGCGACGGCGAGCGCCGCCTCGGCCTCCTCGCGCCGCGCCTCGAGCTTCGGCACGTTCCGCTCGAGCTCGGCGAGCCGGCTCTCCCGCTCGAGCACGCCCGGCTCGGCGCGCGGGCCCTCGACGTGGATCACCCCGCCGTGGAACCAGACGCCGTCGGGCGCGAGGAAGGCGACGCCGGCGTGCTCGTGGGCCAAGCGTTCGGCGTCTTCGGCGGTCCGCACCAGGTAGGCCGGGGGGAGGGCGGCGGCGAGATCCGGCTCGAGACCGAGCGCGCCGCCGATCGGCAGCACCACCTCCGGGTCGTCGACCTCCGGGCCCTGGGCGACGCTCCCTTCGCCACCCGCCCGGGGCGCCACCAGGTGTGCTTCGGCCTGGCCGCGCAGCGCCCCGGCGACCGCCATCGCCGCGGCGCCGGCGGGCAGCACCACTGCGTCCGACAGCTCGCCCAGGTAGTGATCGAGGGCGCGCTCCCAGCCTTCGAGCGCTTCCACCCGGTCGGCGAGGTAGACCGGCTCCGGGTGCCCGGCCGCGGCGAGCGCCTGTTCGAGCACCGTGCGGCGCTCGGCGTGGGCGCGCGACAGCTCCTCCAGCAGGCGCTTGCGCTGCCGGGCCTCGCCCAGCTCGCTCTCGGCCCGGCGTAGCGCCTCCGAGGCGGCGGCTTCCTTCTTCACGAGCTCGTCCAGCTCTCCGCCGAGGCGGCCGAGGCTCTCCTGGCCCTCCTCGATCCGCGCCTCCAGGTCGATCACCCGGGCGCCCGCGGTCTCGAGCGCCTCGGAGGAGGTCGAGAGCTCGTGCCCGTGCTCCTCGACCTCGCGGCCGAGGTGGTGGCTCCTGTAGCTCGCCTTCTCCAGCTCGATCTCGCCCTGGTGCGCGCGCTGGCGCAGGCGGTTGAGCGCCGCCGAAGCCTCCAGCAGGTCGGAGCGGATCGCCTCCCGCCGCGCCTCGACCGTCCGCAGCTCCTGCTCGGCGCTCTGGACCTGCTCCTCGTCGCGCGAGACGGCGTCGGCGGCGCGCTCGAGCTCCTTCGCCAGCTCGTCGCGGCGCCCCGTGACCTCCTCCAAGCGCCCGACCAGGCTCTCCGCCTCCTGCGCGCGGCGCTCGCCCAGCGTGCTGCCGGCCGTGACCCGCTCGGCGATCTCCTGGATGCGCTCGCGGCCCGACTTGATGAGCTGCTGCCGGCCCTCGATCACCGCGCCCAGGTCGGCGACCTCCTTGTGGCGGGCGGAGACGTCCTCGGCGAGCCGGTCGACCGCCTCGCGCCCGCTCGCCAGCGCCGCCTCCCGGCGGTGGAGCTCGGCGGCGAGCCCGGCGTCTTGCGACTGGGTCTCCTCGAGCGCCCGGCGAACCTCTTCCAGTCGCCCTTCGAGCCGCCGCCAGCGCCCGGTGAGCACCCGCTCGAACAGCAGCCGGTACTCCTGCTGAGCTTCTTTGTAACGTCGCGCGGCGTTCGCCTGGCGCTTGAGCGAGCGGAGCGCGCGCTCGACCTCGCCGATCACGTCGTCGAGGCGGAGCAGGTTCGCCCGCGCCTCCTCCAGCTTGACCTCGGCCACTCGCTTCCTGGCCTTGTAGCGGGTGATCCCGGCCGCCTCCTCGATCAGCCTCCGGCGCTCCTGCGGCTTGCCGGAGAGGATCATGCCGATCTTGCCCTGCTCGATCACCGAGTAGGCGCGGATGCCGAGCCCGGTGTCCATCAAGAGATCCTTGATCTCCTTGAGGCGCACCAGCTTGCCGTTCATCCGGTACTGGCTCTCGCCGCTCCGGAAGACGCGCCGGCCGATGGTCAGCACGCCGTCCTCCGAGGAGGGGAAGGAGGGGTCGGTCTCGAGGACCAGGTGGACCTCGGCCATGCCGAGCGGCTTTCTCTCGGAGGAGCCGTTGAAGATCACGTCCTCCATCGTGTCGCCGCGCAGGTTCTTGGCGCTCTGCTCGCCCAGCACCCAGGTGATGGCGTCCGAGATGTTCGACTTGCCGCAGCCGTTGGGGCCGACGATGGCGGTCAGACCGCCCGCGAACTCGACCGTCACCGGGTCGACGAACGACTTGAAACCGGACACTTCCAGGCGCTTGAGCTTCAGCATGGCGACTGGCGAAGGTTAGCAGAGCGGGGAGCGGGACGACAAGCGCCCCAGGCACCAGATGTAGGGGGCGTAGAAGGCGGTTGCTACGACATCTGGGGGCGGTGGTCCTGCGGCAACAGCCGGTCGATGTAGAACCCGGCCCAGAGCAGGAACGGCAGGGCGAGCTTCACCGGCAGATCCAGCACGTGCTTGCCCAGGCCCCAGAAGTTGCGGGCGAAGGCGCCGTATCTCTCGAGGCTCCACTCACCGAGCTGCGTGGCGTAGGTGAACTGGATCCGGAAGAGGAGCAGCACCAGGTGGAAGACCGCCAGGAACAGGAGCGCGACGCCGAGGTTCGAGAGCCGCTCCTTCCACGACACGCCCGGCACCGCCAGGAAGAGGGCCGCGAGCAGGACGACCGGGAAGTGGAGGTCGGTCAGCCGGATCTGCGCCACCGTCTCCCGCGCGGCGGGGAAGTCGAGGCGCGAGATGAGGGCGTAGTGCTCGTCGCGTGGATCGAGGCGCGTCACGTCCGGCGACTCGACGAGCCGGGCGAGGTTCTCTCCGCCGATTCGCAGGAAGAGGTTGTAGGAGGGCGTCAGCAGGATCCAGAACGCCGCCACCGGCACCAGCCAGAGGAGGGTGCGGACGATCAGGCTGCGCGTCCAGGCCCGCCGAGCCTCGGGGGTGACGGGAGCGGCCGCCGGCTTCGCCTTCGGTTCGCTTCCGCCGGCTCGCCGCCGGCTCCGCTTCGCGGCGCTCACGCCCGGTCTTCGGCGGTCTCGGCGCTCGCCGGTCCGAGCCGGCTCGCCCAGAGCAGCCAGAGGAGCACACCGGAGAGGATCACCAGCGTCTGCCAGATCACGGTGTGCGAGGTGTCGAAGAGCGACGGCAGGTAGGCGCCGGTCAGGAAGAGCGCCACCACTCGCACCAGGTTGATCGCCTGGATCGCCACCAGCCCCAGGGCGAGCCCGCCGAGCCGCGCCTTCCAGGGCGCCGGGAAGGCGAGCACCGCGGCCAGGAAGATCAGCATCGTCTCGATCCCGTTGCAGCCGTTCTCGATGTTGACCGCGAAGCGCGGGCTGCGGATCACCGTCCCCTGCCGCTCGACGTCCTGCCCGAGCAGGTCGAGCGCCACGCCGCTCGCCACGGCGACCCCGGCGGTGAACGGCACGACCACGTGGTCGTTCACCCAGTGGAGCGACAGCATCGCGAAGCCGCCGGCCAGGAGCACGGCGAAGACGACCAGGAAGAGCACCTGGCGGCGGCGGGCGGAGGGGGGGCGCGCTGGCGCGGCGTCGTCGTTCGTCATCGGGAGGAGAATGGTACAACGGCGGAGCACCCGGGT
>CAZLLV010000472.1:0-5284 GCA_964560325.1 uncultured Thermoanaerobaculia bacterium
CCGCGCCGTGGCAGAAGATAGCGGTAACGTCGTGATTGGGGAAGGCGGCCTCCGGCCGCGGGCGGAGGCAAGCACCGCCCCAACAAGGAGGGGGCGGCGTTGGCAGGGCGAAAAATAATCGCCCAAGCCTTTGACGAGCCCTCCCCCCGGGAGCAGAAAATCCCGCAACTCCTTCGCGAGCGCGGCGGGGGCGGAAAAAAAATCCCGCAACTCGATAACGAGCGGCTCCCCCACCGGAAAATAATCGCCCAACCTCTTCGCGACCGCCGCGAAGGGCTCTCGCACGGAAAAATCGCCTCGAACAACTGTTCAAGCCGATGCGACCGGCTGAAAAGCCTTTGCCGGCTCGTTCAAGCCGCCTCGGCGGTGAAAACCTCGTCGACGGACTGGTTTTCGCGATGCGCCGGGCGCCAAGGCGTCCGGCGAGTTGTTTTTGCCCGTTTGCGGGTGCTGGCCCGCCGGCGCTTCCCTTTGTTGGGATGAGACCTCGCCGCTACTCCCAAATCAGCCGGTGATCCCGATCCGTGAGCGCCAGGTTCACCGCAGCCGGGATTTGAGGGAGTGCAGGAGGTTGAGGGCGGCGAGCGGGGTGACGGCGTCGAGGTCGAGGTCGCGGAGGATCTGGGCGTCGACTTCCTCGGGTGGGGTGAAGAGAGAGAGCTGGCCGGCGCTCCTGACCTCTTCGGGCTCGGGCTCATGCTCGCCGCGGGCGAGGAGCGGCCTGCCGGTAGGGTCGTACTCCTTGGCCTCGAGGTTGGCCAGGACTTCGCTGGCGCGCTCGATGACCGCCTCGGGGAGGCCGGCGAGACGGGCGACGTAGATGCCGTACGACTTGTCGGCGCTGCCGGCGATGACCCGCCGCAGGAAGACGATCTGGCCTTCCCACTCCTTGACCGCCAGGGTGCGGTTGACCACCCGCGGCAGGAGCGAGGCGAGCTCGGTGAGCTCGTGGTAGTGGGTGGCGAAGAGCGTCTTCGGACAGCGCTCGCGGTGCAGGTACTCGACGATCGCCCAGGCGAGCGACAGGCCGTCGAAGGTGGCGGTACCGCGACCGACCTCGTCCAGCACCACCAGGCTCTCCGCCGTCGCGTGGTGCAGGATGTTGGCGGTCTCGATCATCTCCACCATGAAGGTCGACTCGCCCCGGGCCAGGTCGTCGCTCGCGCCGACGCGGGTGAAGATCCGGTCGAAGACGCCGAGCTCGGCCCGCGCCGCGGGCACCTGGCTTCCGGCCTGGGCGAGGAGCACGATCAGTGCCACTTGCCGGAGATAGGTCGACTTGCCGCCCATGTTGGGACCGGTCAAGACGACGAGCTGCGCCGCGTCGCCGTCGAGCTCGGTGTCGTTGGGCACGAACGGCTCGGCGAGCGCCGTCTCGACCACCGGGTGGCGCCCCTCCTCGATCGAGAGCGGCGAGCCCGGAGGTCCGACGACCGGCTCGACGTAGCGGTTGCGCACCGCCACCTCGGCGAAGCTGGCGAGGGCGTCGAGCGCACCGACCGCCGCCGCCGCCGCGGTGAGCGCCGGGCCGGAGCGCACCACCGCGGCGACCAGGGTCGCGAAGTGCTCCGCTTCGAGCGCGAGCTGGCGCTCCTCGGCCGAGAGCACCTGCTCCTCGAGCTCCTTGATCTCCGGCGTCACGTAGCGCTCGGCGGCGACCAGGGTCTGCTTGCGGATGTAGTGGTCGGGCACGCGCGCGGCGTTCGCCTTCGTGACCTCGACGTAGTAGCCGAAGACCCGGTTGTAGCGGATCTTGAGCGAGGAGATCCCGGTCTCCTCCCGCTCCCGCTTCTCCATCGCCAGGATGTGCCGCTTGCTGTCGCCGGCGAGCGAGCGGGCGCGGTCGAGCTCCGGGTCGACGCCCTCGGCGATCACGCCGCCGTCGCCGAGGCTCGCGCCCGGCTCCTCGGCGAGCACCCGGGAGAGCTCGGCGGCGAGCCCCGCCACCGGTTCGGTCCGCGCCAGCTCGGCCAGCAGCTCCGAGCCCCCGCCGTCGATCTCGCTCCGGCCGGCGCCTTCGATCTCGGCGAAGAGACCGGGCAGCTCGGCGAGCCCGTCGCGCAGCGTCGCCGCCTCGCGCGGGGCGAGCGACCCGAGGACCGCGCGCGACAGCAGGCGCTCGAAGTCGCCGATGCGGGCGAGGCGATCGCGCACCCGGTCGCGCAGGCCCGAATCCTCGGCCAGCGCCCGCACCGCCCGCTGGCGGCGGGCGATCGCCTCCGGGTCGCGCAGCGGCCAGCGCAGCCAGTCGCGCAGCGTCCGTCCGCCCGGGGCGGTCGCCGTGCGGTCGACGACCGAGACCAGCGTCCCCTTACGGCCGCCCTCGCGCAGGTTGCGGAAGACCTCGAGATTGGCGAGGGTGGTCGGGTCGAGCACCATCCAGTCGCCGGCGCCGCGCACCGAGAGCTCGCGCACGTGGTCGAGCTCGCTGTGCTGGGTGTCGCGGGCGTAGCCGAGCGCCGCCGCCGCGGCGATCACCGCCGGCTCCCGGTCGTCGAGCCCGAAGCCGCGCAGGGTCGAGACGCCGAGCTGCCGCTCGAGCAGGTCGACCGCCCGCTTCGCCGACGGCCAGCGCTCCTCGGGCAGCGGCGAGACGGTCGGGCCCTCGCGGCCGAGCCAGGCGGCGAGCTCGCCCGGGAGCTCGGCGGCCGCCGCCGGGCCGCCGGAGCGCCGACCGCCGTCCTCGACCGCCCGGAACAGCACCTCGCGCGGTGCGAGCACCCGCAGGTCGTCGATCCCCGCCTGCGGCGTCGCCCAGCGGCGGACGAAGAAGCGGCCGGTCGAGACGTCGAGGAAGGCGCCGGCGCCTCCGCTCTCCCCCTCGTCGTCCCAGGCGACCGCCACCAGGAGGTTGTGCTCCTTGCCGTCGAGCAGCTCCGGCTCGGAGACGGTGCCCGGCGTGACCACCCGGGTCACCTCGCGGCGCACCAGCCCCTTGGCGTCCGCCGGATCCTCGACCTGCTCGCAGATCGCCACCTTGTAGCCGGCCTCGACCGCCCTGCCGAGGTAGCCGTCGAGCGCGTGGTGCGGCACGCCGCACATCGGCACCTCGCTCGCCTTGCCCTTGTGGCGCGCGGTCAGCGTCACCTCCAGGACCGGCGCGGCGATCCGCGCGTCGTCGAAGAAGAGCTCGTAGAAGTCGCCCATCCGGTAGAAGAGGAGGGCGTCGGGGTGCTCCGCCTTGACCTCCAGGTAATGCCGGAGCATCGGCGTGAGCTGGACGGACTCGAGGAGCTCCGAGGACGCGCCGGAAGTCTTCTCCGGGCGGGCCGGAGCCTTCGCGGAAGTGCCGTCCTGGGGGGGCATGGGGGCGTGAGTATACTGCCGCCGTGCGTGCGGAAATGCTGCTGGCGCTCGACGCCGGATCGCCCGTCGTGAGCGTCGCCGTCGGCCCTCCCGGCGAGCCGGTGGCCGAACGGTCGATCGCGATCCGCCAGTCGTCCGAGCGCCTGGTCGCGCTGGTCGACGAGTGCCTGCGCGAGGCGGGCGTGGCGCTGGTGGAGCTCGCGGGCGTGCTGACTCTCCGCGGCCCGGGGAGCTTCACCGGTCTGCGGGTCGGCCTCGCCACCACCTTGGGCTTCCACCAGGCGCTCGGCCTGCCGGCGACGGCGATCCCGACCCACGACGTGCTGGCGCTCCACGGCGGCCGCCGGAGCGAGCCCGCGGGCGGCGGAGGCGCCGTCCGGATCGCCGCCGTGGTCGACGCGCTGCGGGGCGAGTGGTTCACCCAGGCGTTCGAGGTCCGTCCGGGCGCGGCGCCGGAGCCGGTCGGTGCCCCTTCCGGTGCTCCGATCGGCGCCGAGGCTCCGGCGATCCTCGATCCGGCCGCGGTCGCGGCGCTCGCTCCGGCCGTGGTCTGCGGCTTCGGCGTCGAGCGGCTGGCCGAGGACCCGGCGTGGCCGGGAGACGAGCGCAGTCCGGAGTGGATCGAGGCCGCACCGCTCGCGCCGGACGCCCTCCGCCTCGCCGCCCTGCGGCCGATCGAGTGGCGGCCGGAGACGCTGGTCTCCCCGCTCTACCTGAGGGCGCCGGCGGTCAGCCTGCCGAAGCGTCGCGCCCTCGGACCACCGCGGTGACCGGGCCGGGGGTCGTCGTGCGACCGGCGACCGACGCCGACCTGCCGGCCCTCGCCGCCCTCGAAGCCGCCTCCTTCACGGCCCCCGGCTCCCCCGCCTGGTCGAGCGCCCTGCTGGCGGCCGAGCTCGGCCAGCCGACCGCGATGGTGCTGGTGGCGGTCATCGCCCGCGGCGACGGGAACGATGAGGACGACGGGGACTGCGCTCCGGTCGGCTACGCCGCCTTCCGTCACGTCGGGCCGGAGGCGGAGCTGCTGCGGGTGGCGGTCGCCCCCAAGGAGCGTTCGCGCGGTATCGCTCGCGCGCTGGTCGAAGACGGGATCGGCCGCCTCCGGCAGCGCGGCGTCGCCACCTGCTTCCTCGAGGTCCGGCCGGCGAACGCCCCCGCGCTCGCGCTCTACGAACGCCTCGGCTTCCGCACCGTCGACCGCCGCCGGCGCTACTTCCCCGACGGCGCCGACGCGCTGGTGCTCCGGCTCGACGTCCGGCGGCGAGATTGATCGACGCGGCGCCCGGTGGTATCTTCGAGCCGACCGGACACATGAGCACCCTCTCCGAAATCGACGACGACCACGCCGCGCGGACCACCGCCGCGCGTGCCTCCGCGGCGGGTGGCCGTTGATCGTCCGGCCCACACCCTTCGCGATCCACCCCGACATCCGTCTGCCGAGCACCCCCCGGTCGCACGACCGGTTCGCCGGCGGCCCGGGCGCGCCGGACCGCCGAATCGACTGTCGCATCACCAAGGAGGACGACCGATGACGGCCGAAGACCACGACACGCTCGTACGCGAGCTCCTCGACAGCGACGACGAGTTCCGCAAGCTCCACGCGGAGCACCAGGAGTGCGAGAACCGTCTCGAGGAGCTGCAGCACATGTCCCTCCTGTCGCAGGACGACGAGATCGAAGAGAAGAAGCTGAAGGTCCACAAGCTGGCGCTCAAGGACCGCATGGAGCAGATCGTCCGCGAGCACGAAAGCGCGGCGGTCCCCGCCTGAGACCCGCTCCCGACGGAAGGGCGCCGCGCCTGCGCTCGGCCGCCGTCACGCTCCCCGGTCGCCTCCGGGGAGCGATCGGCCGGCACGCTCTCCGCATCCCACCGACACCGTGAAATTCGCACCCGAAGCCTGGCCGTTCGTCGTCCCCGTCGCCGCCCTCGCGGCGCTGCTGCTGGCGTTGCGCTACCCCTGGTGGGCGGCGGCCGCCTT
>CAZLLV010000473.1:0-6111 GCA_964560325.1 uncultured Thermoanaerobaculia bacterium
ACGAGCTGTACGACGAGACGGCGCCGACGGTATCGAACTACCCTTACGGGATCTCGAAGCTCCAGGGAGAGCGCGCCTGCCTCCAACTCGGCGACGAGCGCTTCTCGGTGATCTCGCTGCGCAAGGGCACGATCTGCGGCTGGAGCCCGCGCATGCGGCTCGACCTGGTGGTCAACACGATGTTCCGGACCGCGCTCGCCGACGGCCGGATCGTGGTTCGCAACCCCGCCATCTGGCGGCCGGTGCTGGCGATCCGCGACGCGGTCGCGGCCTACGTGCGGGCGCTCGAAGCGGCGCCCGACGTCTCCGGCGTCTTCAACGTGGCGTCGGACAACTACACCGTCGGCGAGCTCGGCGACCGGGTGAAAGAGGCGGTCGAGGCGCGTCTCGACCACCGGATCGACCTCCGCATCCTCGACGAGCACGACCTGCGCAGCTACAAGGTGAGCACCGACAAGGCGACCCGCGTCCTCGGCTTCCACCCTCGCCACGACGTGCTCTCGATCGTCGACGAGCTCTTCGCCCACCTCCCCGAGTTCGAGGACTTCGACAACCCTCGCTACTACAACATCGAGGTCTTCCGCCGCCTGGAAGGCGCCGAGCCGGCCGCGCCGGTGACGGCCTAGGTGGTGTCCCTGGAAGCCAGCTCGGCTAGCGGCACGTCCTAGTTCGCCGCACACCGGTACAGGTCTACCGTGCCGGAGCTGATCACGTGCCAGCACCAATCGGGAGTGGTGCACGGCTGGCCGGCGGGATTGGGAGGGCACTGGTCTGGAGGCCAGCTCCAAGAGCACGACATCATCCAGTGATCCCAGCAACTCTCACGGTTGAAGAACTGCCACGTCCCCGAACCCGCGGCTTCCACGGAGGGTCCCTCGGCTTCCGGATTGCGTGCCTCCACGGCGGAGGAGTCGAGCCTCGGCGCCACGACCTCCCCGTGCGGTTCCGGGGTTTCGAAGGCGGGGGCCTGGTTCGTGCCGACCGCGTCGTGGGCAGGTCCCACGCCCAACGCGATCAGCATCGCGAAGGCGATCCAGCCGTACTTCCGGGAAAGCCTCCGCCAAGTGTCGATCTTCTGCATGCTCGTCTCCTGTCTGCGTCATCGAGAGTGGATCGGCCGGCACGGCGTCAGCCTTTTATTCATTGAATAGAAGCATTCAAAGATACTTTTTGTCAAGCCTCGCCGCCTCAGAAGGGACCATGACGGCGAGTGTCGGAGTAGGGTGGTGGCGCGGTACCGCCTCCGGCCCCGAAGGGTTGCGGTAGATTCCCCCTCGGACTCTTCCGTTTCCGATGTGGTTCCCCTCCGGGTCCGAGGCCCCGAAACGTCTCGCGTGGCCGGTCCGCCACGTCGCCGCAGCCTGCCTGCTCGGCCTGATCTCCCCGCTCTTCGCCGCCGCCGCGGGCGGGGAGGTGATCCGGCTGGGCGAGGCGATCGAGGGCGAGCTTCGTGGCGGCGGCTCGCGCGAGCTCTTGCTCGATCTGCCGGCGGGAGGCGTTCACCGGCTGCGCGTCGAGCAGCTCGGCGTCGACGTGGAGATCGAGGTTTCCGGCCCCGGGTTCGACGGCGCGATCCGGTTCGACGGCCCGTTCGACCGGCGCAACGTCGAGTCGCTGGTGGTGGAGCCGCCGGCCGGCTCCGGTCCGCTGCGCTACCGGATCGTCCTCCGGGGGCGCGAGCCGGGCGCGCCGGCCGGGCGCTTCGTCCTCCGGGCGACCGGGGTGCCGCGCGGCTCCGCCAGCCTTCCCCTCCTGCGCGCGGAGACCGAAGCCGCCCGCCACTATGTGAAGGGCGGCGCGGACGACCGGCGCGCCGCGCTCGAGCTCTACCGCTTCGCCGCCGAGGGGTGGCGCGAGGACGGTGCGGCGCGCGAGGCGGCGCGGGCGCTCTACGCGGCGGCGGTGCTCCACCGGCTGCTCGACGAGAACGAGGCCGCGCTCGCGGCGGCCGAGCGGGCCGCCGAGGACTTCCGGCGGCTGGGCGAGCCGGTCTTCGAGGCGTACGCCTGGAACGAGGCCGGGCTCGACCGCTGGCTGCTCGGCCGCTCGGCCGAGGCGCGCGACGCCTTCCGCCGCGCCCTCGACCTCGCCGACCGGCGCGATCCGTACGCCGCCGGCGCCGCCGCCGGCAACCTCTGCCTGATGGACTTCGTCGCGGGCGACCTGCGCGCCGGGCTCGCCTGCTACGAGGCCGATCGAACCGGCGCCCTCGCGCGGTTGCGGGCGGCCGGGGCGCCGGCGCTCTTCGGGGCGGCGGCGACCAGCGTCGGACGCGCCTACGACGTGCTCGGCGAGCCGGACGCCGCCCGGCGCCGCTACGCCGAGGCGCTCGGCCACCTGCGCGCGGCGGACGACGCGGAGGGCGAGGCGCGGGTGCTCAACAACCTCGGCGCCCTCCACCGCGAGGTGGGGTCGTTCGACGAGGCGCTCGAGGCGTACGATCGGGCGCTCGACGCCTTCCGCCGCCTGGAGGACCGGCGCTGGCAGGCGCGGGTGCTCAACAATCTAGGCTTCACCTACCTCGAGCTGGGCGAGCGCGGGCGCGCCCGCCAGCTGCTGCGGGACGCCCTGCCGCTCTGGCGCGCGGTCGACGATCCGCGCGGCGAGGCCTCGACCCTGACCAACCTGGCGCGGGCGGCGAGCGAGGCGGGGGAGCCGGCGGCTGCCCGCGATCTCCTGATGCGCGCCCTCGACCGTGCGCGCGCGGCGGAGGACGGGCGCGCCGAGGCGACCGCTCTCTCGCAGCTCGGCGTCGCCCGGCTGGCGCTCGGCGACGAAGAGGCGGCGCGCGAGGCTTTCGGCCGGGCGGCGGCTCTCTTCCGCGAGCTCGAGGACCCGGCCTCCGAGGCGCTGGCGCTCCGCCGGCTGGCGCGCCTCGACCTGGCGAGCGCGCGGCCGGGGGCCGTGCGCGAGGGGCGCGAAGGGCTGGTCCGCGCGGTCGAGCTGGCGCGGGCGTCCGGCCACCGCGCGGGCGAGGCGGAGGCGCTCACCGCCCTCGCCCGCGCCGAGCGCGCGCTCGGCCGGCCGGAGGCCGCGCTCGCCCGCGTGGCGGAGGCGGCGGAGAGTCTCGACGCGCTGCGGGTGCGGATCGCCAGCCCCGATCTGCGGACCTCGCACGCGGCGCTCCAGCACGGCACCTACGAGCTCTGGATCGACCTCCTGATGGCGGCGCACGAGCGGGAGCCGGAGCGGGGCTTCGACCGCCGGGCGCTCGCGGTCGCCGAGCGGGTGCGCTCGCGTACGCTCGCCGAGCTGCTCCACGAGGCGGAGGTCGAAGCGGCGCGCGGGGTGCCCGATGAGCTGCTCGACCGGCGCCGCGACCTCGAGCGCCGGCTGCGGGCGAAGGTCGAGCGAGCGATCCGCGGCGGCGCGGCGGGCGCCGGCCGGTCGACGCTCGAGTCCGAGGCGGCCGAGATCCTGCGCGAGCTCGAGGCGCTCGAGGCGCGCATCCGGCGCGCGAGCCCGGCCCTCGCCGCCCTCGTCCGGCCGGAGCCGCTCGACGCGGCGGGCGTTCAGGCGCTGGTCGACGAGGGCACCCTCCTCCTCGTCTACGCGCTGGGCGAGGAGCGGAGCTTCGTCTGGGCGGTGACGGCGGAGCGGATCGAGAGCCACGCGCTGCGGGCCCGCCGGGCGATCGACTCCGCGATCCGGCGCCACCACGGACGGCTCGCCCGCTTCGACCCCGCGGAGCGGCACGCCGAGGCGACCGCCGGCGCGGAGCTCGCGCGCACGCTGCTCGGCCCGGTCGCCGGCCGGCTGGCCGAGGCCTCCCGGCTGGTCGTGGTCGCCGACGGCGCGCTCCACTACCTGCCGTTCGCCGCGCTGCCCGTGCCGGGGGCGGGATCGGCGGCACGGGCGGCGCCCGCGGTGGTCGAGCGGCACGAGGTCGTCTTCCTGCCGTCGGCCTCCGCGCTGGTCGCCTTGCGGCACGCCGGGCGCCCCACCGTGGGCTCGGCGGCCGGCCGGCTGGCGATCGTGGCCGATCCGGTCTTCGAGCCCGACGATCCGCGTGTGGTCCGGGTCGTCCGTTCGCAGCCGAGCGGCGCGGGCGACGGGGCGGCGCCGGGCGCGGTGCGTTTCGCCCGCCTGCCGGCGAGCCGGGCCGAGGCGCGGGCGGTGGCGGCGCTCGCTCCGGAGGGCGACCGGAAGGTGCTGCTCGACTTCGAGGCGAGCCGCGAGGCGGTCGCCGGCGGCGGGCTCGCCGGCTACCGCGTGGTCCACTTCGCGACCCACGGCCTGATCGACGAGCGCGAGCCGGCGCTCTCCGGCCTCGCGCTCTCCCGGGTCGATCCGGCCGGACGGGCCCGGGACGGCTTCCTCGGCCTGCGCGAGATCTACGACCTGCGGCTCGACGCCGAGCTGGTCGTCCTCTCCGCCTGCCGCACCGCCCTCGGCAGCTCGGTGCGCGGCGAGGGGATGGTCGGGCTCACGCGCGGCTTCCTCCACGCCGGGGCGCGGCGGGTGCTCGCCAGCCTCTGGACGGTCGAGGACGCCGCCGCCGCCGAGCTCGTCACCCGCTTCTACCGGGCCCTCTGGAAGGACGGGCTCGACGCGCCGGCCGCCCTGCGCCGCGCCCAGCGCGAGCTGCGCGCCGAGCGCCGCTACCGCGACCCCGCGCACTGGGCCGGCTTCGTGCTGGTGGGGGACTGGCGATGAGGCTACGATGAGGGCTCGCGATTCGATCTTCTCGGGCTCCTGAGCCCATCGAGACTGGAAAGGGGACCCCTGTGAGCGCACCGACCCTCGACGATTTCATCGGCGACTACCTCATCCGGCAGGGCAGCGTGGCCGGCGCCGGAGCCGGCGCCGCTTCGGACGACCCCCTGCGGCTGGTCTACCCCGGCCGCTCGATCACCCTCACCGCCGCCGCCGGCGACGAAGCGCTCGACTTCACCCTCCTCGACGAAGCCGGCGAGCCGGTCCTGGGGCCGTTCTCCTGCCGTTACCTGCCGGACGCGGCGGTGCTCTACCACCGGGACGAGGACTACGAGGGAACGGGGCAGCCGCTGACGCTCCAGGTCTCGCTCTACCGGGACCAGGCGAGCGCCTACAAGGCGGCCTACGGCCTGATGATCTACGGCGACCCGGACAACGTCGGAGTCTGGGGCGCCGACGAGTCGGGCTAGCCCGCCGATGACCTCGGGTCTCCACGCCGAGCGCGCCGGACCGGAGCCGGGCACGGACGATGCGGCCGTGCTCGCCCGCCGGGTCGCCGGCGGCGAGCGCGCGGCGGAGCCGGAGCTGATCGCGCGCTTCGGCCGCGGCGTGGCGCTGCTCCTCTCCCGCCACACGCGGAGCGAGGAGGAGGCCGAGGACCTGTACCAGGAGACCTTCCGGCTGGCGATCGAGAAGCTGCGCGCCGGCGAGCTGCGCGACCCGGCACGGCTGCCGGCGTTCCTCGCCCGCATGGCGCGGAACCTCGCGATCGAGCACTACCGCAAGGCCGGCCGGCGCAAGACCGAGGCGGCGAGCGACACGCTGGAGTCGGTCGCCGCGGCGCCCGGCCCCTTCCCGGGCGCCGGCTCGGCGTTTCCGGGGCAGCTCGGGGAGATTCTCGACCGCGAGAAGGCGGCGCTCGTCCGCCGGGTGATCGGCGAGCTGTCGACCGATCGCGACCGGGAGGTGCTCTACCGCTTCTACATCGCCGAGGACGACCGGGAGGCGATCGCCGCCGACCTCGAGCTTTCGAACCTTCAGCTCAACCGCGTGCTCCACCGCGCGCGGGAGCGGTACCGGAAGCTCTACGAGGAGCGCGCGGAGCGGGGCGCGCGCACGGGAGCGGCGGCGAGAATGGTCCTATTGGCATTTGCGAGTGCGATTCTGCCGTACCTCGTCTCACTGTCGAGGTGGAAGCAGGCTCTGCGATGAGCGAACCCGAGACCATCGACCACGCGACGATCCGCGAACGGAGCGTCCTCGAGCGCTACGACACCGGGCGCCTGACGCCCGCGGAGGAGGCGGCGTTCGAGGAGCACCTGGTCGCCTGCGGCGAGTGCCAGGAGGAGCTGGAGCTCCACCGCAGCTTCGTCCGCGGCGTGCGGACGGCGGCCGCGGAGGACGCCGCCCGCGCCGCCGAGCGCGCGGTACCGCTCGCCGTGCTCGCCTGGCTGA
>CAZLLV010000474.1:0-6577 GCA_964560325.1 uncultured Thermoanaerobaculia bacterium
CCGGGAGCCGCGTAATGCGACAGCCCGAGAGTCCACCCGTAAGCCGTGTGCGGGAAATCCGCACGCACGGTTTGAACGGGGGTCTTGACACACGAAACGGCGGGCGACCGCCGACGAAAGTGTAAGGATCTACCAATGCCCCGGCCGCTCGACGTCGCCGTCGTCCTCGGAGACCCACGGCTCGAGGACTCTGCCAAGATCCGTGGAGTCTTCGCGGCCGAGGATTACGACGCCTTCGACCGGATGAAGCGCGCGCTCGGCGAGGTGGCGGCGGCGTACGGGCCGCCCGGCGTCGCCTTCCGCTACCTCGACCGCCACGACCGACTCCTCGACGACCTTCGAGCCGACCCTCCCGAGCTCGCCCTCAACTTCTGCGACACCGGTTTCACCAACCGGGCGGAGCTCGAGCTCCACGTCCCGGCGCTTCTCGACATGCTCGGCATCCCGTACAGCGGAGCCGGTCCCGGATGCCTCGCGCTCTGCTACGACAAGGCGGCGGTGAGGGCGATCGCGCAGGGGCTGGGCGTGGCGGTGCCGGAGGAGCGCTTCGTCGCGCCGGAAGAGGGTCCGGAGGCGGCGATCGAGGGCTGGGGGCCGGAGCGCTTCCCGGTGCTCGTGAAGCCGAACCGGGGCGACGGCAGCGTCGGGATCACGCGCCGCGCCGTGGCCCGTGACGCCGAGGAAGCGGTCGAGTGCGTCCGGCGGCTGCGTCGCGGCGAGTGCGGGGTCGGGCGTCCGGCGGTGCGCGAGGCCGGGAACCGCGACGAGATCCTGATCCAGGAGTACCTGGAGGGGCGCGAGTACGGCATCGGCCTCGTGGGGAACCCGGACGCCTTCACCGTGCTGCCGCCGATGGAGGTCGATTTCTCCGACCTTCCGGAGGGCCTGCCGCCGATCCTCTCCTACGAGTCGAAGTCCGACCCCGAGTCGCCGTACTACACCCGGATCGGCTACCGCCGCGCCGAGATCGACCCGCGCTACCTCGACCGCATGATCGCGTGGTCGAAGCTCCTCTTCGAGCGGCTCGGCTGCCGCGACTACGCCCGCTTCGACTTCCGCTGCGGTGCCGACGGGCGTCCCCGCCTGCTGGAGGTCAACCCGAACCCGGCCTGGTGCTGGGACGGCAAGATGGCCTTCATGCTCGGCTTCGGCGGCGGCACCTACCCCGACCTCCTCCGGTCGATCCTCGACGCGGCGAGCCGGCGGCGGCTCGCCCCCGCCGGCTCCGGGGTCTACTCCGGCCGCTCGAGCAGCTCGTAGGCGATCCGGCCCGCCCGCACCAGCGTCTCGTCGCCGGTCGCGGCGAGGAAGTGCGCGAAGGGGAGCGGCCGGAGCTGGAGGTCGGTCAAGGCCGTGAGGATGCGCGGGAGGTCGTCGCTCCACCCGTGCAGGGTGCCGACGACGCGGCCGTTCTCCAGCAGGTGGATGCGGCCCTCCGGATCCTCCTCGATCCGGTAGCGGGGGAGGCGGTCCGAGAGTGCCAGGGCCGCGGCGACCCGGTGGGCGAGGTCCTCGCGGTCGACGACCACGCGCGGACGGCTCTCGCCGCGCGCCCAGCAGGCCCACCGGGGCGTGTTCGGCGGCGCCCCGTGCAGCCGGACCACGCGCCACGGGCCCTCGCTCGAGGCCTCGGGGTGCGGGGGCTGGTCCCGCAGGGCGTGGCTGTCCAGGAAGCCGGAATCGAAGGCGTTCGGTTGGCTGAGCTTCTCGTGACGGTCTGACAAGGTCTCCTCCTCGCTCGTTCGGGTGATGCTCGCCGGTTACGTCATTACGCTGAAGTTACGCTATTCGGGAGACGCTGTCAACCCCGCTCCGCTGCCTCGAGTCCCCAGCGAGCGCGGAGCGGGTTCGGGGTTAGATCACCCGGCGCAGTGAGAACCGAACGCGCCGCCGCTCGCCGTTCCGGTCGAACGTCAGCTCCACCTCGCGCCCTGCCGGTCCCCGGAGCAGCCGCCGCACCCGTTCGAGGGGCAGCTCGCCGAGCGGCTCGCCGTCGACCGCGATCAACCGGTCTCCGACCTCCACGCCGGCGAGCGCTGCCGGCGAGCCGGCGATCACGTCGATCACGCGAGCCTCCGAGCGGTCCTCGACACCGGCCACCAGGAAGATCCCGCTCTTGTCGTAGTCGAGATCGTCGGTGTCGTAGTCGCGCGGCCAGAAGACCATCCGTTCACGGCCGTAATCGAAGGCGACCCGGTAACGCTGGAGGATCGCCGCGCCGATGATCCCGGCGGCGAAGTCGGTCGCCACCAGGCCGGCGCGGGCTCGTGACAGGGTCGCTGGGAAGTCCTCGACCGTGACCTCGCCGAAGCGCACGCTCCGCATCCGGCCGACGTGGCCGGTGGCTCGTCCACCGATGCCGCCGCCGGTGGTGGTGAAGACGGTGGGCTCCGAGCGGGCCAGCAGGTCGTGCTGGTCGACGAACGGTGTGGTGAGGAGCATCTGCCGCCGCATCCCGGTGTCGACCAGGAACCAGCCGGTGATCGGGTCGCCGCGCAGCGGCTGCAGGGTCGCCTCGACGAACGGGTGACCCTGGTCGATCGTGAGCGGCACGATCAGCGCGTCGTCGCCGGGCTCGAAGTCTTCCGGCGCGACGAGGTGGAGCAGGCGGTGCTCGTAGTCGATCTCGACCACGAACCGGGTCATCAGGTTGTGGCAGCCGAGAAGACCTTGGAGGGGGCGGCCCTCGAACGGCCCCACGACCGCGTCGAGCGGGCCCACAGCCGTCTGCTGCCGTACGAGCCGGACGCCCGGGAGCTCGGCGTCGACCGTTCCCTCGACCTCGGTGATCGGGAAGGTCCCCTCGCCTGCGCCGACGGTCTCGCCCGACGCTCCCAGAGTGAGCCCGAGCGCCTCCGCGGTCGCGCTGTCGAGCACCATGCCGGGCGAGCCGGTGTCGAGCATGAGCCAAAACGGTCCCTTCCCGTTCAGCCGCGCCTGGACGTAGATCTTGTCGCTGTTGATCTCGAAAGGGATGCCGCGCGCGTCGCGCCCGTTCTCGAAGACGACGCCGCCCTGGGTGGCGTAGAGCTGAGCCTCGGCGGCCGGGATCGCATCGGGCGGGGTCTCCGCCGCGGCCGTCTCGGCGGCCATGGGCTCGGCCGCCTCCTGGGCCGGGGGCGGCACGAGGAGAGCGGCGAAGAGCAGCGCGGGGAGCAGGGGCTGGGGCGTCACGCGAACCTCCGATCGTCGGGTGTTCCGCCAGCCTACCTCTAGACCCCCTCCGCCACGGTGAGGGCCTCCGGCACCGGCTCGTCCCACGAACGCTCGACGAACAGATCGTCCCCGTCCCATGCGCGCAGCTCCGCCCGGACCCTGAGCCCGCTACGGCCGAAGCTCACCTCGACCCGCGACTCGACCCGCACCCGCCACTCGCCGCGCCGCAGCTCGGTTTGCTGACGGACCTCCGCCCGGGCGCTGGTCGGATCGTGCTCCCGGATCGTGTAGCGGCGCGAGACCTGCGTGCCCAGCTCGAGGTCGATGTCGTCGACCCGCGCGAGGGACGCCCCCTCGAACTCCCCGCCGTCCCCTTCGACGACGTGCACCACCTCGTCGGTGGCGAGGTCGCGCTCGATCGTCCGCCGGAAGCGCGCGGGCCGGAGCCGGGTGTGCGACAGCGACGGTCCCTGCTCGGGCGGCTCGAACGGGCGGAGCGTCGCGTCCTCCGGACGGGGCGGGCGCACCGGGAGCACCAGGCGCGAGCCGGCCGGGAAGAGCGCGAGCGTGACCTGGGTCGGGGTGGGCCAGGCGATCGGCCAGTAGCTCGTCGACACCGCCAGCCGGATCGCGTGCCCCGCCGGGAAGGCGTGGGCGACGTCGTTCAGCTTCACGCGGACCCGGTACCGCGTGCCGGGCGCGAGCGGCTCCGGGCGCTCGTGGCCGTCGCGGTGGCCGAGGTCGAGGAGACCGTAGGTGACGCGCGTGGAGGCTCCGCTCGGCGCCACGTCGCACAGGCGGACCGCGATCATCGCCCGCGGCGCGTCGGCGGCGAGCTCCAGCACCGCCTCGGGCGCGCCCAGGATCTCGACCCGCTCGGTGAGCGGTGCCGAGTCGAAGCACAGCGAGTGGCCGTCGTCGATCCTCTGGCCGAGCGGCATCTCCCCCTCGGAGCCGAAGGCGCACCAGTCGCCGCCGGCCTGCCCCGTGGTCTGAGGGGAGGAGAGGAGGAGCTCGTCCCGCGCCGAGGCGTGGGGCGTCGAGCGCTCCAGGCGGCCGGGCGCGAGCGCCAGCGTGCGCTCTTCGATGCGCGGCGACGGCCAGACCGCCTCGGCGACCCAGCGGCCGGGCCGTTCGGCGTAGGTGCCCCGCGGCGGCACGCTCTCCTGCATCCAGACGCGGTACGCCGGCTCGTTCTCGATTCCGGTCTCGATCCCCTTCAGCCACCGGTCCCACCAGCGCAGCGCCTCCTGGAGAAAGCCGATCGACGGTCCCGGCACCGCGTCGTGGGGGAAGGCGTGCGACCAGGGGCCGACCAGGCCCTTGGCGATCCCCGGCAGGCCGGCGAGGAGGCGCGGGATGGCGTTCGAGTAGCCGTCCGCCCAGCCGCCGACGGCGTACACCGGCACCTCGATCGCCGCGTAGTCCTCGCACACCGAGCCGTGCTTCCAGTAGTCGTCGCGCCACGGGTGGCGCATCCAGACGGCGGGGAAGAGCGGCGTCGCCTCCAGCCGTTCCCGCCACATCGCGCGCCACCGGTCGCCGACGATCTCCGGATCGGGCGGATAGGCGTTGAAGGTCAGGAGCACCGAGCCCCAGGTGAGGTTCTCGTTCAGCAGGCAGCCGCCCATGTAGTGGGCGTCGTCGGTGTAGCGGTCGTCGGTCGAGCAGAGGGTGAGGATGGCGGCGAGCGCCGGCGGCCGGCGCGCCGCGACCTGGAGGGAGTTGAAGCCGCCCCACGAGATCCCCATCATGCCGACCCGCCCGGTCGACCAGGGCTGAGCGGCGATCCAGGCGATCACCTCCTCGGCGTCGGCGAGCTCGCGCTCGGTGTACTCGTCCGTGAGCAGGCCGTCGGAGTCGCCCGAGCCGCGCAGGTCGACCCGCACCGAGGCGTAGCCGTGGCCGGCGAAGTAGCGGTGCATCGGCTCGTCGCGGGCGCGGGTGAAGTCGCGCTTGCGGTACGGCAGGTACTCGAGGATCGCCGGCACCGGCTCGCTCTCGGCGTCGTCCGGCAGCCAGATCCGGGCGGCGAGCCGGCAGCCGTCCGAGAGCGGGATCCACGCGTTCTCGATCTCGCGCACCCGCCGCGGGAACGTGTCGACGATCCGCAAGGCCGGGCGGTCCGTGGTCGGCTCAGGCATCGGCCGGCCGGCGCCGGCGGCGGAGCTTCTGGGTGCTCCAGAACTGGAGCGCGAGGCGCCGGCGCGCCTCGAAGCCGGCGTCGAGGTCAAAGCAGTTGACGATCGCGAGGCGGAAGCCGCCCGGAGGCATCGCGTGGCGCTCGGGGGGCTTGTCCTGGTGGAAGGTGATCTGGACGCTGGAGATCTCCGGTTGCGCGACCAGATCCTCGATCAGGTCGGGATCGACCGGCCGGTAGCGGACGCCGTGGCCGCCGAAGAGGACCACGCTGTAGCCGTCCCGCCGGTCCCGGTCCCGGTAGCTCCAGCGGCCGTCCCGGTAGAGCTCCACCAGGGCGTCGAGCCAGCCCTCGCCGTAGAGGTCGGGCCACTGGTCGGCGAAGCGCAGGTGGCACTCGATGATCTTGCCGTCGATGGTCTCGAAGTTGACCGCCCCCGAATAGCCGCGCAGGTGCCGGGCGAGCCACGAGGAGAGCGACGCTTCGAGCCCGGGGCGGTGCTCGGCGAGCACCGTCCAGTAGTCGAACATTCCGCCCGGCAGCGGCGTTCCGGTCACGTGCCGGAACCAGACCGCCTCGCCGTCGACCACCGCGGCGTCGGTCGAGACGTGCTCGCCTTCGAGGAGCGGCATCCAGAGGTGGCCGGGCGCCTGCTCCCGCTCGTACTCCTCGCGGCTCGCCAGGATACGGCTTTCGATCCCCATGCCCCGCAGGTTGTAGATCGGCTTGCTGAAGACCGGGAAGCGCTCGGGCGGCAGGCCGTGGGGGCCGCACTCGAGCCCCTGGGTCTCGGCGACCAGGAGCTTGTTGTAGACCCACCGGTGCTCGGGGAAGAGCCGGTAGGCGTCGCTGTCTTCGGTCGGGATGAACAGCCCTTGGGGGCAGTCGACGCCCTCGAAGTACTGCATCCGCCACGGGTCGCGCTCGACGATCGGCATGACGGGGCCATTCTGTCAGCTTCGCCGGGGATCCCCGGCCGGCCCCGATTCGCCGGGGTCGCGGCCGGTCACGCGGGCGGCGGCGGAGGGGGTGGCTCGGCGGGCTCCGGCGGGCTCTCGTCCGGCGGCGGGCTCGCGAAGAGATCGTCGGGCAGCGCCTCGTCGCCGGCCGGCGACTCCTCCTCGGCGGGCGGCTCTTCGTCCGGTATCGGGAGCAGAGGCTGCTCCGCCTCGCCGGAGCCCTCCGCGCCGTCGTCCTCGCCGCGCGGCTCGAGCGGACGGCTGCGCCGGATCACGATAGGCTCGCGCGTCTCGGCGTCGTCCTCTCCGGTCCCGGCGTCGG
>CAZLLV010000475.1:0-4392 GCA_964560325.1 uncultured Thermoanaerobaculia bacterium
GCCGGCTAGATCGACCGGGTTCGCGAGGGTGAACACCTCGTAGAGCGCCGGCTGGTTGTGGAGGTTCATCCGGCCCGGGAAGGCGCCGATGTCGATCGGCGTCTCGAAGGTCGAGGTGATGGCGCCGCCGCACGAGACGCCGGCGATGGCGTCCTGCGCCGTCAGACCGTCGTACTCGATGTCGATGTGGTCGGCCGACCGCTTGAGCGAGATCGAGAACGTGTTCGATCCGGTGGCCGGGAACTCCGGCACGCCGTTCCACTCGACCGTGAACCGGTTCTTCGACGGGAAGTAGGTCACGGTGCCGCCCGCGCTCGGGTTGAGGTCGTCCCACAGCCCGGCGATCCGCGGCGGCCCGGTCAGGAGCTCGGCGGCCGACTCCGAGAAGTCGCCGCTCGCGGCGCCGAAGGTCAGGTTGCCGTTGGCGTTCACGAAGACCGAGTCGAAGAGCTGACCGCAGATGTCGAACGTGAACGGCATCGCGATCTGCACGCTGCCGTCGTCACCGACCGGCAGCGGATCGCCCGGCCCCGGCGCGTTGAAGATCACGTCGACGCCCGTCGATCCGGCTGCGATCAGCTCGAAGTCGGTCGGCGGGTCGGGCGAGGTGATGTTGTTCGACTCCGACGCGCCGCTCGCGTACTCCTCGGGACCCGGCAGGGCGCCGATGGGCGGAGTGGAGAAGCCGCCGGCCAGGATCTCGTCGACGTACACGCGGTAGTCGGCGCCCGGCGTCAGGCCGTACAGGGTGTAGATGCCGGCGATGGCGTAGTCGCCGGAGATCGCCGAGACCGCGTCGTCGAACGGATCGGCCTCGTTGCGGGCGATGACGTTGACGCCGGTGAGCGGCGTGGTGCCGTTCGAGGCAAAGATGGTGCCCGAGATGTCGTCGGTGGTGGCGGCGAAGCTCGGGTCGGGGTATAGCGCCGACAGCGACGAGACGTCGTCGCGGTGCAGCGTCTGGGTACCGCTGCCCGGACCGAAGTAGAACGGGTACATCGTTTCGATCGTCTCGACCGCGAACGGGTCCGGCGGCACCAGCGGATCGAACGGCGTCGGGCCGGTCGTGTCGCCGATGTAGATCTGGCCGTTGACCACGGTGTGGGCGAGGTTCGAGTAGTGACCGAACTCGTGGACCATCACGTCGGTGGCGGAGGTGAGATCGGTGAAGGCGGGGCCGTTCAAGAACGACAGGCCCTCGGTGATCTCACAGGTGACCACATCGCCCCATTCCGGGCCGGCGAAGCCGAGGACGCCGGAGCCGGGACCGTAGAGGAGGTCGAAGATCTCGCCCGTGTCGTCGTAGACGATCGCCGACAGACCGTCCGGTGCCACGGCGTTCAGGTACGGGCCGAAGTTGGTGATGTCCACGTCCACCGGCAGCGGGCCGGCGTTGACGTAGGTGGCGGTCGCCGTGGGCACGGCCTCCCAGACGGCGAACGAAGCGTCCACCGCCGCGGTGGCCTGGGCGTTGGTCAGGGGACCGAGGTCGCCCTGGTCGGGGTTGAACGGGATGTTCGCGCCACCGCTACCCCAGACGTAGGGGACGCCGAAGTCACAGAGCGCCAGGGGACCGGCGGCGTGGGCGGCCGGGACGAACAGGAGAGCGGCCAGGGCCGCAACGGTCAGGACGGAGAGGCTGCGGAGTCGTGTCATCTTGATCTCCTCCTCAGCCGCCGACCCGCGCGCGGACCGCGTCCGCGAGCGTGGTGTAGGTCACGGGGCCGGAGAACAGCCCCAGGTTGCCGAGCTCGTTGACCGCGAGCTCTTCGTGTTCCGGCCCGTCGTAGATCTTGAACGCACCCTGGCCCAGCCCGACCGTGGTCGAGAGGCCGACGGCGCTCGACGGGGTGGTGAAGAGCAGGTAGTCGCTCCCCCGCTCGAGGCGCGGTGCCTGGGGGAGCTGCGCCAGGTGGCGCACCCCGTTGGCCGCCGAATCGTCCTTGAGGTCACCGAGGACCGTGAGCTCGACGAACGGGGCTTCCTTGCCGCCGTCGTCGATCTCGCCCTTGAGCAGCTCCACGACCTTCAGGCCGTAGACGATCGTGTCGAGCTCGCCGCCGCCGACCGCGACGGTGCCGGGCTCGACCGAGACGACCGTCACCCGGTAGATCGACCCGGAGCGTTCGACGAGGCCGTCGAGGCTCATCTGGAGCACCGTGGTGGCCGATGCCGGGATCACGGCCAGCAACCCGGCCAGGAGAGCGAGCGTGAGAGCTCGCGAGAGGTGGTTGGTCTTCATGCTTTCTCCGTCGTTCATGCGCACCGTTGCGATGGTTTCGGGACCGCACGACACGGTCCGCCAGCTCAGAGGGGAGCCTGACCGGCCGGATCGACCTCGCGAGAACGGCGCGATACTCGGGAGATCGAACGCCGGGCCTCTCGGCTGCGAGAGCCGCCCTTCGACGGCTAAGTCACGGACTGCATGAATTCAGAGATGGCAAGATGGAGATGCACCGGCGCCAGCTCTCCCACCGCTCGATTCGAGCGCAGGGACAAGGGCCGGCGACGATAAGATCTCTCTAGTTCCATAGTGTCGCGCACGACCGCGGGAGTGACGCCCGGCGTGTGACAATCGGAGCCGCACCGGCCGGAGTGGCGAAACGGTAGACGCAGGGGATTTAAAATCCCCCGCCTTCGTGGCGTGTGGGTTCGAATCCCACCTCCGGCACCAGCGGCTCACAGCTCGCACTGGAGCTCGGCTTCGGCGTCGCAGTAGTCGGTGCCGGATCCGCCGTACGCGCTGTCGGTTCCGGCGTCGCCGAAGAGGCAGTCGTTGCCCGCGTTGCCGGCGAGGGTGTCGTTTCCGCCCTGGCCGAAGATGCAATCCCCGGCGGCGGTGCCGTTGATCCAGTCGCTTCCACTGGTGCCGTAGATGAACGAGGTGCAGCTCGAGGTGCAGAACGAAACGACGCAGCTCGCGCTCGTGGAGCAGGTCCCGTAGGCGCCGCAGGTCGTGCTGTCGCACGCGGTGTCGCATGAGACGGTGCAGTCGCAGGTGGTGGCGCACGAGGGCTGCGCATCGGCCGGAGCCGCGAGGCAGGCGAGCACCAGGACGACGACGGAGGCGAAGAGGCTCTTTCCGATCATGTCGGCCCTCCTTGGGCGAAGTTCACTGCATGGAGACCCGGCACCGAGAGCCCTCGGCCACTAGCTCGGTTCGACGATCTTGGACCCGAGGCCGGACTCTTCGCGGATCAGGCGGTCGAGGCGGCGGCGGTCGGCGGCGCTCATGGCGGCGTAGTCGGCGCGGATCTCGGCCCAGGCCTCGCCTTCGCGCTCCTGGAGTGGCCGGACGTTCGTGACGCGGGCGGTCACGGGCAGGACCAGGTCGTCGAGCTCGACCCGCACGGCGAGGAGCGAGCCTTCCTCCGGAATGCAGGGGCTCTCCATGCGCAGGCCGGTCCGGCTCACCTCGACGATCGTGGCGGGCGCGGTGGCGTCGGTGCCGGCGGGGGTCAGGTGGGCGGGGAGGCGGCGCTCGAGGTGCTGGCTGCTGCGCGCGAGCAGGAGAGGCAGCACTTCCTCCGCCCGGTCGGTCAGGTCGCTCTGGAGCTCGATGCCGGCCAGGTAGGTCGGGACGATCTCGTCCTTCTCGTTCCGGCTCGTCCCCCGGAGGCGGCACCACGCGACGGTCCCGGAGAGCGAGATCCTTTGCCCTTCGTGCTCGACGTGGACGGCGTAGCTCCGGCCGGGCGCGAGCGCCGTGGCGGTCTCGATCGCCACTCCTTTGGCGCTCAGGTTGAGCACCCGGCAGGTACGGGAGAAGGGGAGGTTGCCTTGGACGCCGTCGAGCCCGTGGCGCGGACGCACGCGCCGCTCCTTCGGTGCCGAGAGCTCCTTCGGTGCCGTCATCGTGGTCATCATCGTGAGAAACACGATAAGTCGGCTTGGACCCCGCGCAGTATCGGAGAATGTCCGACCTTCGGGTCGGCGGCGGGGAGAGCGCGGCGTCGCTTTTGCGGTACCCTTCGGTTCCCCGGTGCACGCCGCCGGGCGCACCCTCGATCGGATACATGCGGCCGGCGTCGCCCGGTCCGAACCCACGCCTGATTTCGGGAGGAGAGATGGAGACCCTCAGGAGCTTTGTGGTTGGAGAGTGGTACGAGGCGGACGGCGGCTTCCGCGAGCTGGTCGATCCGTCGACCGGCGAGCCGATCGCCCGTGCGTCGAGCGAGGGCGTCGACTTCGGCGAGGTGCTCGGCCACGCGCGCAAGGTCGGCGGCCCGGCGCTGCGGGCGCTGACCTTCGCCGAGCGCTCGGGCCTGCTGAAGGAGATGTCGCGGGCGCTGCGCGACCACCGCGACGAGCTGCTGGAGATCTCCCGGGTCAACACCGGCACCAGCAGGTGGCGGCCCCAGAACGCCTCGGAGCGGGAGAGCTGCGCGCCGT
>CAZLLV010000476.1:0-6945 GCA_964560325.1 uncultured Thermoanaerobaculia bacterium
GGGGTACGGATCCGGCTCGGCGGCCCGCCGGCGATCGCGGCCGACGCCGCCCTTTCCTGGGACGACGTCCTGGCGTACGCCGGAGCGGCGCGCGCCGCCTGGCGGCGCTACGCCGCCGATCCGAGCCCCGAGAGCTTCGCCGCGCTCGCCGGGCCGGCGCGCGAGGGGGGTCCGCTCCACCTCCTCCGGATCGCGCTCGGCGAAGCGGCGGTAGCCGCCGGCTTCCGCGAGGGGGCGCCATCGCCGCCCGCGGTCGCGCTCACGGTCGATTCCGAGATCCCGGTCGGCTCCGGCTTCGGCAGCTCGGCCGCGGCGGCGGTCGGCGTGATCCTCGCCTTCCTCGCCCACCAGGGCATCGACCCGGACCCGGATCTTCTCCACCGGGTCTCGCTCGAGGTCGAGCGGCGCCAGCACGGCGCGCCCTCCGGGGTCGACAACGCGACGGTCATCCGGGGCGGCATCCTGGAGGCGCGCCGGACCGAGACCGGGGTCGAGATCGACCCGGTGCCGGCGCGCTCACCGGTCCTCGGCGCGATGCGGGTCTTCGGCACCGGCGCGCCGGCCGAGGGGACGGGCACGGTGGTCGCCGCGGTCCGAGCGCTCCGCGACCGGGAGCCGGGCCGGGTCGACGCCGCGCTCGACCGGCTGGCGGAGCTGACCGGCCGGCTGCGCGAGGAGATCGAGCGGCGGGACGCACGACCGGACGAGGTGACCGGGATCGTGCGCGAGGCGGAGGCGCGGCTCGAGGAGCTGGGCGTGGTGCCGGAGCCGGTCCGGCGGCTGGTCCGGCGGATCGAGGAGGCGGGCGGCGCCGCCAAGATCTCCGGCGCCGGCTCGCTCGCGGGCCCCGGGGCCGGCACCCTGATCGTCTACCATCCGGAGCCGGAGCGGGCCGCCGAGTGGCCCTTCCTCGCCGGGCTCGACCGGTACGACGTGGAGCTGGGGGCGCCGGGCGCCCGGATCGAGGGAGAGAAGCGATGACCGTGACCACCGTCTCCGCGCCGGCCAACATCGCCTTCGTCAAGTACTGGGGCGCCCGCGACCTCGCGCGCGCCCTCCCGTACCACCCGTCGATCTCGATGACGCTCGAAGTCTGCCGCAGCCTGACCTCCGTCGAGGTGGTCGAGGGGATCGAGGACGGCGCCGGCGACGAGGTCTTCCTGGCCGGCGAGGACGGCCGCCTGGAGCCGGCGGGCGCGGGCTTCGCGGCGCGGGTCCACCGGCATCTCGACGCGATCCGCGCCCACACCGGCCGGCAGGAGCGCTTCCGCGTCGCCACCCGCAACAGCTTCCCCGCCGCCGCCGGGCTCGCCTCCTCCGCCTCCGGCTTCGCCGCCCTGGCGGTGGCGGTGGCCCGTGCGCTCGGGCTGGAGGAGAGCCACGACCTCTCGGTCCTCGCCCGCCTCTCCGGCTCCGGCTCGGCCAGCCGCTCGGTCTACGGCGGGTTCGTCGAATGGCCGGGGGAGGCGGCGTCCGCGGCGGGCTCGGGCCCCGAGGATCTGGCGCCGGCCCGCCGGCTCGCTTCCGCCTCCCACTGGGACCTCGCCTGCGTCGTCGCCGTGGTCGAGACCGGCGCGAAGGATGTCTCCTCGCTCGAAGGCCACCGGCGGGCGACCACCAGCCCCCATTTCGTCCGGCGCCTGGACCTGGTCCCCGGGCGGCTCGACGCGGTGCGCGCGGCGATCCGGGACCGCGACCTCTCCGCCCTCGGCCCGGTGCTCGAGACCGACGCCGTCGAGCTCCACACGATCGCGATGACCTCCGTGCCGCCGATCTTCTACTGGAGCCCGGGAACCCTGGAGGTCCTCGCCGCCGTCCGGGCGATGCGCCGCGACGGCGTCGAGGCGTACGCGACAATGGACGCCGGCGCCAACGTCCACGTGATCTGCGCTCCGGAGAGCGCCGCGGCGGTCGCCGATCGTCTGAATGCCATGCAGAGCGTCGCCCGGATCATCCGGGACCGGGTGGGCGACGGACCGCGGAGCGAGACCGAGGAGCTCCTGTGACCGACGCGCCTCGCTCGTACCACGACCATGGGCCTCGCCGCGTCACCCTGGTCAAGCTCGGCGGCAGCCTGATCACCGACAAGGAGCGGCCGGAGACGTCGCAGGACGAGACGATCCGGCGGCTCGCGTCCGAGATCGCCGGGTCCCTCGCCGGCGACCGCCGGAGCGGGCCGCCCCGCCTGGTGATCGGACACGGCAGCGGCTCGTTCGGGCACGTGGCGGCGGCCCGGCACCGGGTGCACGAGGGGCTGGCGGACGTTCCGGCGGCGGAGCGGGCCGAGCGTCTGCGCGGCGTGGCGGAGGTCCAGGGGCGGGCGGCGGAGCTCCACCGCCGGGTGCTCGCGGCCCTGCGCGGCGCGGGCGTGCCGGCGTTCTCGATCGCGCCGTCGAGCACCCTGGTCATGGACGGCGGCCGGCCGGTGCGGCTCGCCACCGAGCCCTTCCGCCTGGCGCTCGCCGCCGGCCTGGTGCCGGTGACCTACGGCGACGTGGTGCTCGACCGGGCGCGCGGCTGCGCGATCGCCTCGACCGAGACGGTCTTCGCGTCGCTGGTCGCCGAGCTGCGCCGGCGCGACCACGCCATCGACCGGGTGCTCTGGGCCGGCGTCACGGACGGCGTGCTGAACGCGGAGGGGCGTACGATCCCGGAGGTCTCGAGCGACGACGAGGCGGCCCTCGAGGCGACCGGCCCCGCCGCCGGCACCGACGTCACCGGCGGCATGCGGCACCGGCTGGAGAGCGCCCTCGCCCTCGCCCGCGACGGCGTCGAGTCGCTGGTCTTCGACGGCACCGTCCCCGGCCGCCTCGCCGCGGCGCTGCGCTGGGAGCCCGCGGGCGGAACGCGGGTGTTGCCGTGAACACAGGGGAGCGCGTGTTAGCCTCACCCGCCGTGGCCGATCTCGACGATCTCCTGCTGCGCACCAGCCGCACCTTCGCGCTCTCGATCCCCCGGCTGCCCGAGCCGCTGCGGCGCGAGGTCACCGTGGCCTACCTGCTGTTTCGGATCGCCGACACCTTCGAGGACGCGGCCGGCTGGCCGAAAGACCGCCGTTCCCGGGCGATCGAGGACTTCGCGCGGCTGGTCGAGGCGATCGGCGAAGGCGCGGCGAGCCTGGCGCACGACCGGTGGATCGCGGAGCGCGCCGAGCAGCTCGCGGCCGACTGGACCTCCGGCGAGCCGGCGAGCGACCACGACGGCTACCTCGACCTCCTGCGCGCCGCTCCCGAGGTGCTCGCCGCCCACGCCTCCTTCCCCGCGCCCGCTCGCGAGATCGTGGCGCTGCACACGGTGCGTACCGCCCGCGGCATGGCGGAGTTCGTCGCCCGGCACGACGGCTCCGGCCGGCTCCAGCTCGCCGATCTCTCAGAGCTCCGGGACTACTGCTACGTGGTCGCCGGGATCGTGGGCGAGCTCCTGACCGAGCTCTTCCTGCTCGAGGAGCCGCAGCTCTTCCCCGTCGCCGATTCGCTGCGCCAGCGGGCCGACCGCTTCGGCGAGGCGCTCCAGCTCGTCAACATCTTGAAGGACGCCGCCGCCGACGCCCGCGACGGGCGGAGCTACCTGCCGCCGGGTGCCGGTCTCGAATCGGTCTTCGCCCTGGCGCGGCACGACCTCGAGACCGCCGGCGAGTACGTCCGGCTCCTCCAGGAAGGGGACGCTCCGGACGGCCTGCTCGCCTTCACGGCGCTGCCGATCGAGCTCGCGTGGCGCACCCTCGAACGGGTGGAGAGCGAGGGGGCGGGGGCGAAGCTCGGGCGCGAGGAGGTGAAGAGCCTGGTGCGCGAGCTCGACGAGCGCCTGGCGAGGGGGGACTCGGCGATCGAGCCTCGCCGCCGGCCGGCCACCGGGCCGAGATAGCGCCTACTCCAGCAGCGCTTCGATCCCTTCGGAATCGGGCTCGCTCATCTGCTCGCCCAGCTCCTCCCGGATGTGAGCCAGGAGCGGCCCTTTGAGCGCCGGCGACTCGCGGACCCGGGCGAGCAGGTCCTCGACCAGGGCGAAGAGCTCCGGGCCGAGCCGCTCCTCCAGCCGCTCGAGATAGGCGCGGCGGTTCTTCTCCTCGACCCGCCGGCGCTGCCACTCCGGGTCCCAGAGGCGCGAGAGGTCGTCCAGCTCCTCGTCGGCGGCGAGCTCGTTCCACTCGCCGTGATCGAACCAGATGCCGCCGCAGTTGGCGCACCGGTCGAGGTAGAAGGCGCTCTGGCCGCCGTCGCCGTCCGACAGCGGGGCGCGGACCAGGATCCGGCCGCAGTCGGGGCAGAGGCCTGCCTTGCGGTCGATCTCCAGATCCTCCGGCGGCGCCTCCGACGGGGAGAGCTTCAGCACCCCGCCGCCGGAGCGCCACTGGCCGATCTCGTCCCGCGTCAGCCAGACGCCCTTGCAGCGGGTGCAGCGCGCCGGGTAGAGCGGGGTCTCCTCGTCCTCGTGCCGCTTGTAGACCAGCGGCTCCTTGCGCTCCAGCGTCTCCTCGCGGCACTTCGGACAGCTCAGAACCTTCATTCCGACCTCACCGGGAGAGCCCGTTCTGGATCAGATGCCGCGCGATCACCAGCCGCTGCATCTCGCTCGTCCCTTCGTAGATGGTGGTCACCCGCACGTCGCGGTAGAGGCGGGCGATCTCGTACTCCTCCGAGAAGCCGTTCCCGCCGTGGATCTGCTGGCTCTGCCAGACCGCCCGGTTGGCGGCCTCGGAGGCGTAGACCTTCGCCTGCGAGGCGAGACGCCCGGCGAGCGCGGTCCCCTCCTCCACCGACGCCGCATGGTACGCCAGCGAGCGCGACGCGGCGAGCGTGGTCGCCATCTCCGCGATCTGGAACCGGATCGCCTGGTGCTTCGCGATCGGCACCCCGAACTGCACGCGGTCCTTCGCATAGGCGACGGCGAGATCGAGCGCCCGCTGGTGGATGCCGACCGCCTGGGCGGCGATCCCGAGACGCGAGTGGTCGAGGGTCGCGAGGGCGATCTTCAAGCCCTGCCCCTCGGACCCGAGGAGGTTTTTCGCCGGCACCCGGCAACCGGAGAGGACCAGCGCGCAGGTGCGCGAGGCGCGCAGGCCGACCTTCTCCTCCGGCGCGCCGACCTCGAGCCCCGGCGCATCCGCCGGCACCACGAAGGCGGAGATCCCCCGCTTGCCGGCTTCCGGATCGGTCTTCGCCATCACCACGTACCAGCGGGCGAAGCCGGCGTTGGTGATCCACGCCTTCTCGCCGTCGAGCACCCAGTCGCCGCCGTCGCGCACGGCGCGGGTGGTGAGGCTCCCGGCGTCGCTGCCGGCACCCGGCTCGGTCAGGGCGAAGCCGCCGAGCGCGCCGCCCGCGAGATCGGGCAGCACCCGCCCCTTGAGCTCTTCGCTCCCGAAATGGACGATCGGCCAGCAGCAGACGGAGTTGGTGACCGAGAGGGTCACGCCGATCGAGGGCGAGCGGCGGGAGATCTCCTCGATCGCGATGCAGTAGGTGAGCGGGTCGAGGCCGGCGCCGCCGTGCTCCTCCGGCACCAGCATGCCGAGGAGACCGAGCTCGGCGAGCTCGCCGACGATCTCCTCCGGGAAGGCGTGCGCCCGGTCGCGCTCCGCCTCGCCGGGGGCGATCCGCTCCTCGGCGAAGCGCGCGACCGTCTCGCGCAGCAGCTCCTGGTCCTCGGTGAGCGAGAAGTCGACGCCGACGGCGCCCGGCACGGCCTCCGCGACGGTCATGCGTGCTCGATCACCCGGTCCGCGATCACCATCTTCTGGATCTCGCTGGTCCCTTCGTAGATCTCGGTGATGCGGGCGTCCCGGAAGAAGCGCTCGACGTTGTACTCGCGGGTGTAGCCGTAGCCGCCGTGGATCTGGAGCGCCTTGGTGGGGACCCGCTGCGCCATCTCCGAGGTGTAGAGCTTCGCCTGCGCCGCCTCGAGCGTGTAGCGCTTCGCCTCGCCCTTCCGCCAGGCGGCCTTCCAGGTGAGCAGGCGGCCGGCGTCGATCTCGGTCGACATGTCGGCGAGGTAGAACTGGATCGCCTGGAGGTCGGCGAGCGGCCGTCCGAACTGCTCGCGCTCCTGCGCGTAGGCCATCGCCTCCTCGAAGGCGCCGACCGCGATGCCGACCGCCTGCGCGGCGATGCCGACGCGGCCGCCGTCGAGGGTCGCCATGGCGATCTTGAAGCCCTCGCCCTCCGCTCCGAGCCGGCGCGAGGCGGGCACGCGCATCCCGTCGAAGACGAGCTCGGTCGTGCCGGAGGCGTTGACGCCCAGCTTCACCTCGTGGTGGCCGTGACTGTAGCCGGGGGTCGAGGTGTCGACCAGGAAGGCGGTGATCCCCTTGTGCTTCTTCTCCGGATCGACGGTGGCGAAGATCAGCGCCACGTCGGCGTCGGTGCCGTTGGTGATGAAGACCTTGTTGCCGTCGAGCAGGTAGTCGTCGCCGTCGCGCTTCGCCGTGGTGCGCAGGGCCGCCGCGTCGCTGCCGGCGCCCGGCTCGGTCAGGGCGAAGCAGCCGAGCTTCTCGCCCGCCGCGAGCGGGGCGAGGATCTCCCGCTTCTGCTCCTCGGTGCCGAAGGCGAGGATCGGGTCGCAGACGAGGGAGTTGTTGACCGAGAGGATGACGCCGGAGCTGGCGCAGACGCGGCTCACCTCCTCGATCGCCAGGCAGTAGGAGATCGTGTCCATGCCGGCGCCGCCGTGCTCCTCGGGGATGCCGACGCCCGCCAGCCCCAGCTCCCCCGCCTGGTCGAAGAAGGCGCGCGGGAACTCGCCGCTCGCGTCGATCTCCTTGGCCCGCGGCGCCACCACCTCGGCAGCGAAGCGGCGGACGGTGTCGCGCAGTAGCTGATGCTCCTCGGTGAGCTCGATCTCCATCGTGTCCGGGTTCCTCGCGGGGAAGGTGTGACAGGCGCGGGGCGAAGCGCTGACGGCATCGTAGCAACCGCCTGCCGGAGGGTCAAGAAAACGGGGCCACGG
>CAZLLV010000477.1:0-3680 GCA_964560325.1 uncultured Thermoanaerobaculia bacterium
GCGGCGACCGGCAGCTCCTCGCCGCGCGCGACCTGGGTCTCGACGGTGGCGAGCATGACGGCGTAGACCCGGCGGTTCGGAACCTTGCCGGCGGTGGCGGCGGCCGGGGTGTGGCAGGCCCCCTCCGCCCAGCGCTCGATCGCCTCGACCCGCTCGCCCTGCTCGAGCGCCAGCCACGCCTCGGCGTCCGGCCCGCGGTCGGGATCGTAGGGCCCGGACGGTTCCATGGCCGGACCTTACCTCACCTCACCGCGCGCCGGCCGCCGACGCCGGGGCGGCCGGCGAGCTGCTCCAGGTAGGCCGACAGGGTCTCGAGCGCCAGGCGGTCGGCCGAGGTGCCGACGAAGCGGACGCCGGCGCGCCGCAGCTCCGACGCGAGGCGCCGGTTGGCGAGCAGGATCTCCAGGCACGACACCTGGGCGAACGCCTCGGCCGGGGTCTCCGGCGCGGAGGCCGCGAGCGCGTGGAGCTCCGGGTCCTCCAGGTTGACGAGCAACGGGCGGTGCCGGTGCTCGAGGCGCAGCACCGCCGCGCGCAGCAGCTCCGCCGCGGCCGGATCGACGACCGAGGTCAGGAGCACCACCGTCGCTCCGAGCGACTCGACGCCGAACGCCCCCTCGGCCGCCAAGTCGTAGGCCGGCTCCACCATCCGCGCCGGCAGGTCGTAGAGCGCCGCGTAGGCGGCCGAGACCTCGCGCCCTCCCGACCGCACCCGCACCGAGCGCTCCACCCGGTCGGAGAAGGCGACGAGCGTCACCGAGTCGCCCCGGCCGACCGCCACCCGCAGCAGTGCCAGGCTCGCCGCGAGCGCGTGGTCGAGCTTGCTCCGCCGTCCGTCCATCGACGCCATGGCGCGCGCGCAGTCGAGCAGCACGACCAGCCGCGAGCCGCGCTCCCAGGTGTCCTCGCGCGCGATCATCTTGCCGAAGCGGGCGGTCGCCTTCCAGTGGACCCGCGAGAGGGGGTCGCCCGCCTGGTAGTCGCGCAGGGCGTAGAGCTCGGTGCCGGTGCCCTGGAGCCGCCGCGGCGTCCAGCCGAGCCGACGGCGCTGGGCGAGGGCGAGGAGCTGGCCGACCCGCCCCTGCCAGCGGACCTGCGGGAAGACCCGCTGGCGCTCCGGGCCGATCAGGTCGCGTTGCGACCAGGCGAGGCCCCAGGGGCCGAGCACCCGGACGGTGGTCGGGCCGCTCTCGTGCTCGCCGCGCCGCCAGGGGGCGAGCGGAACCTTCCAGCGCACGAGACCGCCCGGGGGCAGCTCGACCCGAGTGCGCACCGGCGCCTCGGCGAGCCCCGGATGGAGCGACTCGCGCAGCCGCAGGACGATCGTTCGCCGCCCGAGAGCCGGCCGCCGCGCGACGCTCCGCACCTCGACCACCAGCTCGTCCGGCGTCCCCTGGACCAGGAGCAGCGGCCACCGCCGCTCGGCTTCGATCGGCGTCGCCCGGGCCCGGCGCAGGTCGACCAGGAACGCGACGAGCAGCAGCGCGTCGGCGATCAGGACGGCCGGCGCCACCGGCGGCACCAGGAGCGCTACCGGCAGCACGAAGGCCGCGAGCCCGAGGGCCGAGAGGAGGCGGGAGGAGGGCACGTCAGCGCTCGGCGGCCCCGCTCTCGCCGCGCGGCACCTCGACCGCGTCGGCCACCTCGCGGAGCAGCCGGTCCGGCGTGTGGCCTTCGAGCTCCGCCTCCGCGGTCAGGATGATCCGGTGCCCCCAGCAGGGGCGCAGGTAGCGCTTGAGGTCGTCGGGCGTCACGAAGCCGCGCTCCTCGAGGATCGCCGCCGCGCGCCCCGCCTCGAGCAGGGCGAGGGCACCGCGCGGGCTCACCCCGAGCTCGACCTGCGGCGAGCGGCGGACCGAGTCGGCGAGCCGGTGGAGGTAGGCGAGCACCTCGTCGGCGACGTGGACCGAGCGCGAGGCGCGGCGTAGCGTCGTGACCTCGCCGCTCGAGACGACCGCCTCCGGCAGGCCGCCGCGGTCGAAGTCGGCGAGCTCGCCGGCGACCGCCCGGCGGTAGAGCTCGATCTCCCGGTCGCCCTCCGGCAGGCCCATCTCGATGCGCAGCAGGAAGCGGTCGAGCTGTGCTTCGGGGAGCGGGTAGATTCCCTCGAACTCGACCGGGTTCTGGGTCGCCACCACGAACAGCTCCTCGGGGAGCGGGTGGGTGGTGCCGTCGATGGTCGCGTGGTGCTCCTGCATCGCTTCGAGCAGCGCCGCCTGGGTCTTGGGCGGCGTCCGATTGATCTCGTCCGCCATCAGGACGTGCGTGAAGATCGGCCCGCGCATCAGCCGGAAGCCTCCGGACGACGGCTCGTAGACGTTCGTGCCGACGACGTCGGCGGGCATCAGGTCGGGGGTGAACTGGATGCGGCGGAAGGGCGCTCCGAGGGTCGCCGCGAACGCCTGCGCGAGGCGCGTCTTGCCGATCCCCGGAACCCCTTCGAGGAGCGCGTGGCCGCCCGCCATGTAGGCGACCAGCAGCGCTTCGACCGCCCTCTCCTGGCCGAGGACGTGGAGGTCCATGGCCTCGGCGAGACGGCGGGCGGCCGCGGCCGGTCCCGAAGAGTCCGGCGCAGCGGCCGGCGCGGGGTCGAGGGGGGTGTCGTCGGGGCTCATGGTGCGGTTCTCCTGGGGTTGCGGGCGCGGGTGAGCGCCCGTGCGATCTCGACGAGGCCGTCGGCGTCGACGCCGGTCTCGGCGCGGCGCTCGATCTCGCCGGGTATCCGGAGGTCGGGGTCGAGCTCGCGGCGGCGGGCGAGCAGGCGGCGCGCCGCGTCGGCGTGGTGGCCGAGCCGGTGGTGGAGGGCGCCGAGGCCGAGGAAGAAGCCGGCGGTCGAGCCGGTGACCACCGGCGCCTCGCGCCAGACCGGCCCGAACCGGCGGGCGGTGGTGAAGACGAAGAGCAGGTAGAGGACGAGGACCTGGAGGAGCACGAGGTCGAGCACGCGCGACTGGGCGGCGGTCTCGGCACCCGCCCCCGGCTCCGCCAGGCCGTGGTGCAGCTCGTCGAAGCTCCAGGGCGCGGGCAGCCTCCGGCGCAGCGTCTCGAGCAGGTCGGCGTTGCCCGGCAGCGCCAGCCGGGCGTTGGCGAGCGCCGCGGCCGGAACCGCCGCCACCCGTCCGCCGCCGCTCACCAGGGCGAAGGCGACCGGCCGGCCGGTCGGCGAGCGGTAGAGCACCTCGGCGCTCGCCGGCGCGTCCGGCACGAGGTCGAGGGCCGGCCGGGCGAGCTCGCGCGCCGGCCCGGCCGCCGCCTCCGGTGCGAGCCGCCAGACCTCTCGCACGTGGCGGCGCCAGGCGAGCGGCCCCAGGGGGGGCTCGTCCCGCGCCGGTATCGGCACCAAGTCGAGCTCGGTGAGGACCAGGCCTTCCGCCACGGCGCCGGCCGAACCCGAGTAGGCGATCAGCAGGTCGCCGCCGCGCGCGAGATGGCCGCGCACCGCCTCGGGGACATCGGCGTCCCACGCCGCCTGCTGCCAGGGGAAGGCGAGGACGAGGGTGCCCGCGCCCGGGGCCGACTCGTCGAGCGGCCGGCGCAGCAGCGCCGTCTCGGTCCCCCGCGCCTCGAGATAGCCGCGCACCGCCGCCCACCCCTCCGGATGGTGGGAGAGCACGCTCGACCGGGCGCCGGCCGGCGATCCGACGACGGCGAGAAGGACCAGGAGCGCGACCAGGGCGAGG
>CAZLLV010000478.1:0-4290 GCA_964560325.1 uncultured Thermoanaerobaculia bacterium
CCGGGCGCCGACCCGGCGCTGCTCGTGGTTTTCCTCTCCCGGTCGGGCTAGGCGTTGGGGGTTCTCGACGGCTTCTTGAGGATTTACGCGTTACCGGGGGGGGTTAGGCATCTATACGCGGCCGGGGGAAGCCGACCGGACGGCCGTCTTCCCCCGGGACCGGATCACCGGACGCGGCTCAACAGCCGCAGCCGACGACGGTCGAGATGCGCTGGTACTCGGTGCACGCCTGGGCCTGCTGGTTGAAGCAGACGCGGAACCTCTCCCGGAACTGTCGCGTCGCCTCCTCGAAGCAGAGCGGCTCGCCGCATCCGCTACCGCAGTGGCCGTAGACGCCGCACCACGGATCGCCGCAGTCGGAGTAGCCGGACCAGCTACCGCACGAGCTGTACTCGGACGGACAGGGCGTGGTGCTGTGACAGGCCCCCGCCTTGAGGCCGATCACGTTGCCGAGCTGCTCCACGTACCACTCGCTGCTCAGGGTGGGCGTCTCGTCCCGCGCACAGAGGGCGGCTGCGTTGTCGCATCCCATGAGGCACGACACCATCCCACCCCGGTCCGTGCGGCCCAGGCAGTCGACGGTGCACTGTTCCTGGGTCGTCGCGCAGGCTTCGGACATCTCCGCTTGGCCCGCGGGCGCCAGGATCGGCGCCGACTGGGCTCCGACGGCACCGGCTCCGAGCGCCAGGAGAGACAGGGTGACCAGGAGGGCGAAGATCGAGATCCTTCTGTCCATCGAGACAATCTCCTTTCCCATCCGCTTCGGGACGGGTTCCAGGCCCGGGATTCGTGAGATGACGGTCCGCCGCTGCCGGGGCCACCAGGCGACTGGTGCGGGCCGGCCGCCCCGTCGACGCTCCATCGCCGTCACCGGTCTCTTGCCATCTCCGGAGGATGGACCGGGAGCTGCTCAAAAATCCTCAAGGCGTGGATCAAGAAAACACAGCATTTGTTTCACTCCGTCCACGGTGCCTGCCCGCCCGACGTGGTGTTATGTTTACGACAATGCGGTCGTTCGAGGATCGGGTGTCGTACCGGTTCGGTCCCTTTCGGCTCGAGCCGGCCGGACGCCGGCTGACGCGGGACGGAGAGTCTCTCTGCCTGACGCCCAAGGGTTTCGACCTGCTGGTGGCCCTGGTGGAGGCCCGGGGAGAGGTGGTGGAGCGCGACGTCCTGATGGATCGGGTGTGGCCGGACACGGCGGTGGTGGACGCGAACCTCACCCAGACGGTCTCGGTGCTCCGCAAGGTCCTCGGCGACACCGCGTCCGAGCACGACTACGTCGCGACGGTGCCCGGCCGCGGCTACCAGTTCACCGCCCCTGTGGAGACGGTCACGGCCGAGCCCCCCGGAGCCACCGCGCGAGGGGGACGGGCCCACTGGCTGCAGGCGGCGGCGCTCCTGGCTCTGCTGGCGATGCTGGGAGCCCTCGCCCTCCTGGCTGTCGGCAGCCGCGGGTCGGAACCCGCGGAAGCTGCCCCGGTTCCGTCCCTGGCCGTCCTCCCGCTCACTGTCCTCACGCCGGGCGCGGTCGACCCGGCGCTCGGCGTGGGGCTGAGCGACGCGATCACCAACCGGCTGAGCGATCGGCGTGCACTGACCGTGCGGCCGACGCAGACCGTCCTCGCCACGATCCGGGAGGGCCCGGAGCCCCTGGCGGCGGGCCGTGAGCTGGGGGTGGGCTTCGTGCTCAGCGGGACGATCCGGCGGGGAGGGGACCGGGTGCGCACCTCGGTCCAGCTGGTCGACGTCGAGCGTGGGCGCCCGCTGTGGGCGGCCAACTTCGACCACTCGGTCGACGCCCTGTTCGAGCTGGAAGACGAGGTCTCCGGCCGCATCGTCCGCTCCCTCTCGCTCGGGGGCGAGGCGCCGATGGGCTCGGCCGCCCCGGCGAGCGGCGGGGGCCTGGCGTACCAGGAGCTGATCCTGGGCCGGGCCCGGTACCTCGAGAGGAAGCGCGAGGGTTACGAGGCGGCGGTGGCTCACTTCGAGCGCGCCCTCGAGCACGATCCGGGCTACGGCTCGGCCCTCGCCCACCTGGCGATGGTCCGTGCGCTGCTGGCGGCGGACGGCGTCTCGGGCGGGTCGTCACGCCGGCTCATGGAGAGGGCGCGGAGCGAGGCCCTGCGGTCGCTCGAGCTCGGACCGGAGCTCCCGGAGGCCCACGTCGCCCTCGGCCTGGTGCGGATGCTCGACGACTACGACTGGCCCGGGGCGATCGACGCCTTCGAGGAGGCGGTCCGGCTCGATCCCACCGGCTTCCGCGGCCGCTATCTACTCTCGACGGCGCTGATCCTGGCGGGGGACGACGAGCGGGCCTGGGCCGAAGCCCGCCCGCTCCGCCTGGATGGGCGGGTGACCGGCTCCATGGTCGACGTCAACCACGAGTACTCCGCGGGCCTCCTCGCCCTCTACCTGGGGCGCCACCGGGAATCGCGGGAGACGTTCGCCAGGCTGGTGGCCCGGCGGCCGGACCTGGGCGGAGTCCGGATGTGGCTGGGCGTCTCCCTCGAGTCTCTCGGCCGGCACGACGAGGCCCTGGCCGAGCTCGGGAGCGCGGCGGATCTCTTCCGCGCGAGCGGTCTGGCCCAGGCGACCCTCGCCCACTACCTGGGCCGTTCCGGCGATCCGGCCCAACGGGAGCGGGCGCGGGAGATCCTCGACGAGCTGGAGCGGGCACCGGCGGACGGGCCGACGGCGGAGCTGAGCCTGGCCGTCGCCCACGCCGGCGCCGGCTCGACGGAGGCCGCGCTCCGGCACCTGTGGCGGGCGCACGAGGCCCGGGCGGTGATCCCGATCCTGGTCGCCAGAGATCCGCGGTTCGATCCCCTGCGCGGCGAGCCGGGCTTCCAGCGCCTCCTGGAGGAGATGAACCTGGCGCCCGACCCGGGCCGGCCGCAACGCCTGGCGCGGGTCCCCGCGACCGCGCCACGGCTCACGGCCCAGTGACCGGCGTCCGAGGCGCCGGAAGGGGCGAGAGCAGACCCGCCGGTCGGCGAGTGATAGACTGAGGCAAATCTATTCATCCGGTCGAACCGGGTAACGAAGCGCCGCCGGATCATGAGCACGATCGGCCTCTCCGAAGAGCGAGACCCCGAGCGGGACCATCACGCCGACGATCTCGACCTGTCGGCGCTCTCTCGGTCCGGCATCACGCGCACGCAGCCGACGCCGCCGAAGCCCCTCACCGCGGTCGATCTCGAAGGCGGGCTGGAGGCGTACGTCATCCTGATCGCGCACCCGGAGGGGCGGATGCTCGGCAGCCGCTTCTCCGTGGTCCCCGACCGCGGGATCGAGATCGGGCGCTCGGAGGGCGTCGCGGTCAGCCTGCCGGACGTGCTCTCCGTCTCGCGCCGGCACGCGCGCCTCGAGTACCGGGACGGGCAGGTCGTGCTCGAGGACCTGGGCAGCACCAACGGCACCTTCGTGAACGGGCACCGGGTGCACGACGGGGTGATGCTGAAGAGCGGCGACCGGTTCCAGGTCGGCGCCGCCCACTTCAAGTTCCTCCACGAGCTCGACGTCGAGCACGCCTACTACGAGGCGATCTACGACCTGGTCACCCGCGACGGGCTGACCGAGGTCCACAACCGGCGCAAATACGAGGAAGACGTGTCGCGGGAGCTCGCCCGCGCGCGCCGGCACGGGCGGCCGCTGTCGCTGATCCTGGTCGACCTCGACGACTTCAAGGTCATCAACGACCGCTGCGGCCACCTGTGCGGCGACTTCGTGCTCAAGCGCTTCGCGGTGGTCATCGGCGAGATCCTCCGTCCCGAGCAGACCTTCGCCCGCATGGGGGGCGACGAGTTCGCGGTCCTGTCGCCCGAGACCGGCGTCGACGGCGCGCGCGAGCTGGCGGAGCGGATCCGGCGGCGCGTGGCCGGCATCGACTACCGCCACGGCGGCGAGCCGGTGCCGATCACCTGCTCGATCGGCGTCGCGACCCTCGACCGCACGATGGCGCGCCCCGACGACCTGTTCGTGGTCGCCGACCGGGCCATGTACCGGTCGAAGCAGGAGGGGGGCGACCGGGTGACGGTCGGCCCTCTGCTATCATCCGCCCGAAGCTGAAACACCTCCCTGCAACTCCCCCCTCTCCCGCCTCCGTGCTCCGCGAGCTGCACGTCCGCAATCTCGCCGTCCTCGCCAGGGTCGCCGTCGAGTTCGAGCCCGGCTTCAACGTGCTCTCGGGCGAGACCGGCGCCGGCAAGTCGATCGTCGTCGACTCGCTCGCTCTCCTCGCCGGCGCGCGCGCTTCGGACGACATGATCCGTTCCGGCACCGACGTGC
>CAZLLV010000479.1:0-3221 GCA_964560325.1 uncultured Thermoanaerobaculia bacterium
AGGGCGTTGGCGAGCGGCGCCCCGGTGGCCGGCAGGAAACGGACGAAGGGGGCGATCCACAGCGCGTAGAGGGCCGGCTTGCCGAACGTCGGGTGGTCGGCGCCGGCGGTCTTCTGCAGGATCAGCCCTTCCGGAGGACCGCCGTGACGGGCGACGAAGCGGTCGTAGTCGGCCCGCTCGTAGACCAGGTCGCGGTCGAAGGCGAGACTCTCCGCCTGCATCAGGTAGGTCGCCTCGTCGCCCACCAGCGACGGCCAGCGGGTGCGGTCGTGAAGCGCCGTGGCGAGGACGAGCGCCGCCAGCAGACCGGCGAGGAGGAGCCAGGCGGCTCCCCCGAGCCGGAAGGCTCGGTCAGGCCAGCGCGTGGCGGGCGGCCGTGGGGTCATCGTGGAGGGTGGGTGCGGAGGGAGGAGAGGGGCGGGCCGGGGCCGCTGCCGTCTGCTAGACTGTAGCACGCGCCCAGCGCCGCCCCCACGGCCCCGGCGGGCGTCCCGATCCCGAGCCCACCGACCCTCAGCGTGCCCCCGACCGCGACTTCCCAGCCGGCGCCCCTCCCGGGGTCGAAGCGCGTCGCGGCCATCGTCCTCAACTACGACGGCAAGGAGCTGACCCTCCAGGCGCTCGACAGCCTGCGGCGCATGCGCTACCCGAGCTTCGACCTGGTGGTGGTCGACAACGGCTCGACCGACGGTTCGTACGAGGCGATCGCCGCGGCCCATCCGGCCGTGATCCAGGTCCGCACCGAGGTCAATCTCGGGCCGGCCGGCGGGTACAACCTCGGCATGGCCTGGGCGATGGACGAGGGCTACGACTACCTCCTCATCCTCAACAACGACATCGAGGCCGACCCCGACCTCCTCACCGAGCTCGTGCGGGTGGCCGAGCGGGACCCGACGATCGGCTGCGTCGGGCCGAAGACCTACTTCTACTCCGACCGCACGCGCCTCGCCTCGGCCGGCGGCGTGATCCGCTTCAAGGAGTCGGTCACCCGCGAGCGCGGCATGGGGGCGGTCGACCGGGGGCAGTTCGACCGCGACGAAGAGGTGAGCTACGTGAACGGCTGCGGCATGCTGATCCGCCGCGAAGCGATCGAGGCGGCCGGCCTCTGGGACCCGGTCTTCTTCCTGTCGGTCGAGGACGCCGACTGGTGCGTGCGCGCGAAGCGCCGGGGCTTCACCTGCTGGTACGCTCACCGCGCGATCCTCTACCACATGGTCTCGGATACGGTGGGCGTCTACACGCCGAAGAAGACCTTCCAGACCGGCCGCTCGAGCGCCATCTTCATGCGCCGCTACGCGACCCTCTGGCAGCGGCTGACCTTCTTTCTCTTCCTCGCCGCCGCGCTGCCGGTCGCCTGGCTGCGCGAGCTGCGGCAGGGGAACCAGGCGGCGGCCGTGGCCAAGGGGCGCGGGGTGCTCGAAGGGCTGCGCGCTCCGATGCCCGAGCCGCCTTCGTACCGGCCCGGCGCCGCGGCGGGCCGGGCGACCGGGGTCGCCGCGGAGGCCGCCCGCTGATGCTCGCCAACGTGCGCGAAGACCTCGCCCACCTCGCCGAGATCAAGGGCCTGCCGCGCTGGCGTGCGCTCGCCGAGGGGCTGCTGTTCGAGAACGGCTTCCAGGCGGTGCTGCTCCATCGGATCGCGCACTGGTTCCGGAGCCGCGGCGTGCCCTTCCTGGGGCCCTTCTTCGCCCGCCTGGCCCTCTTCCTGACCGGTGTCGACATCGCGCCCCGCGCGCGGCTCGGCCCCGGCCTCTACGTCAGCCACGGCGTCGGCCTGGTGATCGGCGGCGGCGTGGTCGCCGGCCGGCGCTGCTTCTTGCTCGGCAACGTCAACGTCGGAGCGCCGAGCCAGTCGCGGCTCGACGAGATGCCGCGCCTCGGCGACGAGGTCTTCGTCGGCGCCGGCGCGCGCATCCTGGGCGGCATACGGATCGGCGACCGCGCCTTCGTCGGCGCCAACGCGGTGGTGGCGGTCGACGTGCCGGACGACGGCAAGGTGCTGCTGGTGAAAGACGCGCTGGAGGTGACCACGCGCGGTCCTCGGCCGGCGGCGTCCGCCGGGAGCGCCGAGAAGGGCGGCGCGCCGTGACGGTCGACGTGCCGGCGGGCGACAGCGTGGCCGACTCCGCGGCGCCGCTCGATGACGGGGCGCGGCCGGCCGCCGAGCCGATCGCTTCGCGCGTCGGCTTCTGGCTCTACGCCGGTCAGATCTGGACCGTCTTCGGGATCGCGGTCTCGAACGTCCTGCTCGGGCTGTCGATCCTGGCCGCGCCGCTCGCCGTCCTGGCGCGCCGCGGGAATGTGGACGCGGCGGGGGTCGGGCGGGCGCTGCGCCGCGGCAGGCCGCTGCTCCTCGCCCTCGCCGCCTACGCGGCGCTCCTGGTCGTGTCCACGGTCTCTTCGCTCGACCCCGGCCGCAGCCTGCGCGGCGTGAGCGAGCTCTTCAATCTCGCCGTCCTCCCCCTCGCGCTCGTCCTGGTGCGCGGCGAGGCGCGGGCGCGGACGCTGGTCGACGGGATCACCCTCCTCGGGGGCGCCCTGGCGCTCGTCGGACTGGGGCAGTTCGTCCTCGGCTACAACGACCTCTCCCAACGCATCACCGGTCCGTTCTCGCACTACATGACGTTCTCGGGCGTGCTGCTGCTCGCCGACCTGTTGCTGATCGGCCGCGTCGCGGGCCTGCGCGACCGGGGGTGGGGCCGGGCGTGGCGCTGGGCGTCGCTGGCCCTCGTCAACGCCGCCCTCCTCGCCACCTACACGCGCAACGCCTGGGTCGGCCTGGCGGTCGCCCTCACCCTGCTCCTGATGGTGCGCAAGCCGAAGCTCCTCCTCCTCTACCCGGCGGCTGCCGCGATCTTCTGGCTCCTGGCGCCGGCCCCGGTCCTCGACCGCGCCCTCTCGATCGTGGACGTGAACGACCCCTCGAACCAGGACCGGCTCTCGATGGCGCGCGCCGGCCTCGCGATGATCGAGGACCGGCCGCTCACCGGCCTCGGGCCCGAGATGGTCGAGGTCCTCTACCCGAGCTACCGGGTGTCGACCGCGGTGCGCGACCACGTCCCCCACCTCCACGACAGCTTCCTCCAGATCGCCGCCGAGCGCGGTCTGCCGGCGCTCGCCGCCTACCTGGCCATCGTCGGGATCGCCTTCGCCGGCGCCTGGCGCCGCTTCCGGCGGGAGGGCGGCTTCCACGGTCCGCGCGCCGACCTCTACCTCGGCGT